>NZ_RZTJ01000070.1:0-2247 GCF_003997065.1 Mesorhizobium sp. M6A.T.Ce.TU.016.01.1.1
GTAATTTGCCGCCCGGAATGGGTCGACGAACGCCATCGTCGCCGCCAAGTTGAAGTTCGGCATCACGACGATGAGAATTTTCATCGACTGGCTGTTCGTCGGCATTTGTCCAAAAAAAGCAAATTGAAGTCCGGGAATGTTAAATTGGCTGTCCGGATTATGCAACACTTCAATCGGTAATGCCGCAGAGCAGCGGCAAAGACCTAACAACAAAGGGGAATATCATGCTGGAACGTCCAGTTTGGAATGTTACAGGCATTGCGCTTTCGCTCATTTTGGCCGCGAATGCGCCGGCCAGCTCTGCCGACCTTGGTGCCAAGGATGAGCCTATCAAGCTCCCCATGCTGGAATGGACCGGCCAACACGTCTCGACGCACATCGCCGGCCAGTTGCTGCAGAAGCTTGGCTACAAGGTCGAGTACGTCACCGCCGGCATTTTCCCCCAGTTTTCAGGCCTGGCCGACGGCACGATAAGTGCCTCGGTTGAAGTCTGGCTCAACAATACTGGCGACATCTACCCAAAGGCTCTAGCAGCCAAGCAGATCGAGGATATCGGCAGTCTTGACCTCGAAACGAGAGAAGGGTGGATCTATCCGAAATTTATGGAGCAGGTGTGTCCGGGCCTGCCGGATTGGACGGCCCTGAATAAGCCGGAATGCGCTCAGGCTCTGTCGACGCCGGAAACCGCGCCGAACGGCCGTTTCCTGGACTACCCGTCTGAATGGGGTTCCCGCTCCGCGACAATCTTGGCGGACAATAATATGCCGTATACGGCCGTGCCGTCGGGTTCGGAAGGGGCTCTGGTGGCAGAGCTTGAGGCGGCAGAAGCGGCCAAGACTCCCCTGTTGATGATGTTCTGGGGACCGCATTACGCCTTGGCCGAGAATGAGGTCGGCTGGGTAAAGATGCCGCCTTGCAAGGAGCAGACCAGCGAACACTGCATCACGCCACCAGACGTGAACAAGGTCGTGTGGTCTGGCTTCGGCGCCAAGTGGCCCGCTGCATATGCCTTGCTGAAGGAATTCAAGGTTAACGCGCAGGAGCAGCAAAAGATGATGCTTGCCATCGATAAGAAAGGTCAGGATCTCGATGCCGTGGTGAAGGAATGGGTCGATGGCCACGAGTCCACATGGCAACCTTGGATCGACGCCGCCAAGAAGTAACGCCCGGAGGTTTAGCCCTTTATAATGCACCGGAAGCCGCACCAATGGCGCGGCTTTTAGGTAACTTTATCATAGCACATGGGCCAAATGTCATGACGCAAGAGCGACCGATCAAGATTGCCTGCCGCAACGTTTGGAAAGCCTACGGACGTCGACCGGCCTTCTATTTTGACTCAAGGGGCTACAAGATCGATCCTGACGCGCTGGCGGACCGCTTGCGGGCCGAAGGCCATTTGCCAGCAGTGGTTGACGCGTCGTTCGAGGTGGCCACTGGCGAAATCTTCGTCATGATGGGCATGTCTGGCTCAGGCAAATCAACCCTCGTACGTTGCCTCTCGAGGCTTGTGGAACCCAGTGCAGGCGAAATCTTGCTCGACGGCCGGGATCTGTTGAAGGCATCCCCCAAGGAACTGATCGAGCTTCGCCGACACAATATGGGCATGGTGTTCCAGAATTTCGGCCTTTTGCCACATCTCACGGTGCTCGAGAATGTGGCTTTCCCTCTCAAGATCCAGAGAAAAGGCCAGAAGGAGCGGGAGGAACGGGCACGTGAGATGATTGCGCTGGTGGGGTTGGACGGCCGTGAGAACTCCTTTCCGAACCAGCTATCCGGCGGCCAGCAGCAGCGCGTGGGCATCGCTCGCTCGCTCGCAGTTGGCCCCGCCCTTTGGTTCCTCGATGAGCCGTTCTCGGCACTAGATCCGCTAATCCGCCGGCAAATGCAGGATGAGTTCTTGCGATTGCAAAAGATGCTCAAGAAGACCATCATCTTCATCACGCACGACATCGCCGAGGCCTTCCGTCTGGCCGACCGTCTCGCGATCATGCGTGCAGGCAAGATTGTCCAGATCGGTCGACCGGCCGATATCGTCCTCAATCCTGCCGATGACTATGTTGCCCAATTCACCGAGGATATACCGCTACTCCGCCTCATCAAGGCCGGTGATCTGGCAACAGCGATCAATGGGACGGCGGTCGACCATGACATTCAGGCCGACGCCAGCATTGAGCAGCTGATCCCCTGCATCGCAGGTGGCGCGAAGACTTTTGGCGTGGTGCAGGCCGATGCCCCGCGCCGGATGAT
>NZ_RZTJ01000071.1:0-2138 GCF_003997065.1 Mesorhizobium sp. M6A.T.Ce.TU.016.01.1.1
CTGCACGTTCCTCCGGACGTGCTTTTGAGAAAGTCTTGCGGCGAAACAAACGCCACCTGACTTCAAGGAGACGCGACCGGAATGAAGAAGCCGTCATCGAAAATACGTGAAGAAATCGCCCGCCTCCAGGACCAGCTCAAGCAGGCCGAGACGCGCGAGGCCGAACGCATCGGCCGGATCGCGCTGAAAGCCGGACTTGGCGAGATCGAGATCGAGGAGGCCACGCTTCAGGCGGCGTTCGAGGAAATCGCCGGGCGCTTTCGCGGAGGCAAGGGAGCTGCGATCGGAGAGAGAAACACGGGTGAGGGCAGGACTGCAGGCGCTCCGCCCGCGAAGGTCGCAACTGGCGCGGCTGCGGGCAGCAGTAGCGAGGCTTGAGCGAATGCGACGGACCCAATCGAGCGACGCCCGAAAGAAGGACACGCGCGAGAAGATCGAGCTCGGCGGCCTGATTGCGAAAGCTGGTCTCCGTTACGAGAAGCGAGCCCTGCTGCTCGGCCTGCTGATTGACGCAAGCCAGCGCATCAAGGGCGACGATGCGGAGCGCTCGCGCCTGACCGCAATCGGTGCGGAGGCCTTCGGCAGTGACGGCGAATAGGATCGCCCTCGCCCTGATCCCGGCGACGATAATGGTCGGGGTGACCATCCTCATGCCGGGCATCGAGCACTGGCTCGCAGGCTTCGGCAAGACCGCTCAGGCAAAGCTGATGCTCGGACGCATCGGTCTCACTTTGCCCTATGTGACGGCGGCCGCGAGCGGCGTGATCTTCCTGTTCGCGGCCAGCGGCGCGGCGAACATCAAGGCGGCGGGATGGGGCGTGGTTGCGGGCAGCGTGGCGACGATCCTGATCGCATTGATGCGTGAGGCAGTCCGCCTTGCGGAAATTGCCGGCAATGTCCCATCGGACCAGTTCGTCTTCGCATATGCGGACCCGGCGACGACGATCGGCGCCTTCGCCGCATTTGTCGCCGGCGTGTTCGCGCTGCCCGTTGCCGTGAAGGGCAATGCCGCCTTCGCGAGGTCTGCTCCGCGCCGTATCCATGGCAGGCGCGCGGTCCATGGCGAGGCGGACTGGATGAGCATGACCGAGGCCGCGAGGATGTTTCCGGATGCGGGCGGCATCGTCATCGGCGAGCGCTATCGTGTCGACCGGGACAGCGTGATGGCCGTGTCGTTCCGGGCCGACGCGCGGGAGACATGGGGCGCCGGCGGTAGGGCTCCGCTGCTTTGCTTCGACGGCTCGTTCGGCTCATCGCACGGCATCGTCTTCGCCGGATCCGGCGGCTTCAAGACGACGTCGGTGACGATCCCGACCGCGCTCAAATGGGGCGGCGGTCTCATCGTGCTCGATCCGTCGAACGAGGTCGCGCCGATGGTCGTCGATCACCGGCGCAGGGCCGGCCGCAAGGTGATCGTGCTCGATCCAGCCGGACCCGCGACCGGCTTCAACGCGCTCGACTGGATCGGCCGCTTCGGCGGCACGAAGGAAGAAGACATCGTCGCGGTCGCGACCTGGATCATGACCGACAACGCTAGGGCTGCGTCCGCGCGCGACGACTTTTTCCGCGCTTCGGCCATGCAGCTCCTGACCGCGCTGATCGCCGACGTCTGCCTGTCGGGTCATACCGAAGAAAAGGATCAGACACTGCGCCGTGTCCGCGCCAATCTCTCCGAGCCTGAGCCGAAGCTGCGCGAGCGGCTGACGCGGATTTACGAGCAATCGGAATCCACCTTTGTGCGCGAGAACGTCGCGGTCTTCGTCAACATGACGCCGGAGACGTTCAGCGGCGTCTATGCGAATGCGGTGAAGGAGACGCATTGGCTCTCCTATCCAAACTATGCCGCCCTGGTCTCGGGCGACAGCTTCTCAACCGACGAGCTCGCGGGCGGCGGCACGGATATCTTCATCGCGCTCGACCTGAAGGTGCTGGAAGCGCATCCGGGGCTTGCGCGGGTAGTGATCGGCTCGTTCCTCAATGCGATATATAACCGCAATGGCGAGGTCGCGGCTAAGACCCTGTTCCTGCTCGACGAGGTCGCGCGGCTTGGCTATCTGCGCATCCTCGAAACCGCCCGCGACGCGGGGCGTAAATACGGCATCAGCCTGACGCTGATCTTCCAGTCGATCGGCCAGATG
>NZ_RZTJ01000072.1:0-2092 GCF_003997065.1 Mesorhizobium sp. M6A.T.Ce.TU.016.01.1.1
CGCTGAAGCAGGCCGAGGACTTGGCGCTCTCGCAGCGCCAGAGCCCGGTGATGAAGCAATGACGAGGCGCAGCATCACGATGTTCGTCTGCGCAACCGGCGGCGTCATCGGCACTCTCGCGGCGATCGGTGTTATCGGCGGCTTTCGGCTGAACCTCACGCCGAGCGAGCCGCTCGGACTTTGGCGCATTGATACGCTTCATCGAGCCGCCATTCTCGGGGACCTTGTGTTTATCTGCCCTCCGGCCGAGCCGCAGCTCGAGGCAGCGCGGCAGCGCGGTTACCTCCGGCGCGGACTCTGTGCCGGCGGCTTCGCGCCTCTCATCAAGACTGTCGCAGCGCTCCCCGGCCAGCGCGTCGACATCGGCGAGGATGTCGAGATCGACGGCAAGCGGCTTGGCTCGTCCCGTGTCCGCAAGACGGACGGGGAGGGCAGGGCGATCGATCTCTATCCCGGAGGCACCGTGCCGCCGGGCCATCTATTTCTCCACTCATCCTTTGCGAGCTCCTATGACTCCCGATATTTTGGGCCGGTACCGGATAGCGGCCTTCTCGGCCTCGCCCGGCCGGTCCTCACCTTCGATCCGTAACCGGTGGCTCGGGCCGGTCCTGGTCGCCTTGTCGCTTGTGGTGGGCACAGTCGGCTGGAGCGGAACTGTGCTAACCCTCCCGGTCGCGATGATCTTCCCACTGCTCTGGGCGAAGTCGCCGTCGCGCGTGGTCGCGGCTGCCGTTTCGGGAGGCTATTTCCTCGCCGCCTCACGTGGCCTGCCGCAGGGTGTCGCGACCTTCTATGCCGCCGATCTCTGGCCTGGCCTCCTGCTGTGGGTGATGGCTTCGGCCTGCTTCGTCACCGTGCATGGGGCGCTCTGGACAAAGCATCCGGGGAAGGGAAGGGCGGTGCGGTATCTGGCGGCGGCGGTGCTGATGGGGCTGCCGCCATTCGGCATCGCCGGCTGGGCGCACCCTTTGACGGCGGCGGGCGTGCTCTTTCCGGGATGGGGATGGTGGGGCCTCGCCGCAACTGCGGCCAGTATCGCGATGATGACATCGCGATACTGGCCGGCAGCCGTCATTGCCCTGGGAGGCTTTTGGCTCTGGTCCGCCGCAACGTGGACAGAACCTTCCCTACCGGACGGATGGAAGGGCGTCGATCTCAAACTGGGCCAGAGCCTCGGTCGCGAGAGTTCGCTCGAGCATCACCGTGGCCTGATCGCAACGGTTCGCGCTCGGGCAGCCGAGGGAAGCCGATTCATCGTCCTTCCCGAGAGCGCCCTGGGCTTCTGGACGCCGACCGTCGCGCGTCTCTGGCAGGAGGGTTTACGCGGGTCCGACATCACCGCGATCGCCGGCGCCGCAGTGATTGATGCGGGCGGTTACGACAACGGCATGGTGACGATCTCCGCCGAGGACGCGCACATCCTCTATCGCGAACGCATGCCGGTCCCGGTCTCCATGTGGCAGCCATGGCGGGCCTGGACGGGGCAGAGCGGAGGCGCGCGAGCGCACCTTTTCGCCAATCCTGTCGTTGAGCTCGATGGCACCAGGATCGCTCCGCTGATCTGCTACGAGCAGCTCATCCTGTGGCCGGGGCTCCAGTCGATGCTGCACGCCCCGGACATCATCGTGGCGACCGGAAACGGCTGGTGGACCGCCGGCACCTCGATCGTCGCCATCCAGCAGGCCAGCGCAGTCGCCTGGGCGAAGCTCTTCAACCGTCCATTGGTGCAGGCCTTCAACACATGAGCAAAGGAGAAACCGGGATGGTCGACGCCGCCCTCATTCAGCAATGCGCCAATCCGGCTTTGAAGCCAGCGATCGTCGAGACGTTCATCGAGCGGGCAGGGTCGCAGGATCCGCTGTCCGTCACCGTCCGGTCGGGCAACCGCGTCGTGCTGGTTCCGAAGCCAACCAAGCCGGACGAGGCGATGGAACTGATCCGCCAGCATGTTGGGCGCAGTATCGTGCGGGTTGGCATCACGCAATATCCGGCCGGCCTCGGCGTCGTTGAGGCGGGCGAGCTGAAGCCCGACCTCGTCGATGCCTGCGCCAACCTCCGCATGGGTACGGCGCTGTTCGCCAGGGTCTATCGG
>NZ_RZTJ01000073.1:0-2073 GCF_003997065.1 Mesorhizobium sp. M6A.T.Ce.TU.016.01.1.1
GTTGTCACCCTTGGCAACGTGTTGTCGGACGGCGGTATAGGCGGATACTGGATTCCCGACTACCTGGCGAAAGCGCACCCCGAGCTGACGACGATGGAGGGTATCCTCGCCCATCCGGAGCTCGTCGGCGGTCGCTTCCATAGCTGCCCGGAAGGCTGGGGTTGCCGCATCGTCGCGGACAATCTCGAGAAAGCCTGGGATTTCAAAGGCCATGGGCTGGAAGTCTTCAACCACGGCTCTGGGGAAACGTTGGCTGCCTCCATCGAGGTCGCCTACAACAGCAAGGAACCGTGGTTCGGTTATTATTGGTCGCCGACGCCTACGATGGCCAAGTACCCGCTGGTGAAGGTTGATATGGGCGAATACGTCGAGGGGATCCATGCCTGCAACCGGAATCCCGACTGTCCTAACCCGGGCAAGTCAGGCTATCCACGCGACCGTGTCCTCACTGCGTCAACGGCTAGGTTTCTCACGCGTCAGCCGGAGGTTGCTGACCTGATGCGCAAGGTCAGCTTTTCCAATGAGATGATGAACGGTCTGCTGAAGTGGCAATTCGATCAGAAGGCGACCGCTGAGGAAACTGCGGTTTACTTCCTGAGCAACCATAAGGAAGTGTGGGCCGGTTGGCTAAATGACCAAGCGAAGGCTAACCTCGCACCGCTCCTGAAATAATCGGGGTCGCGCAGCACTTTCCATCCAGCTCCGGTTGACGCGTCCATTTGGGCTTGGTGATCGGCTTGCAAGATTCAAGGTCGGACATGGCAGCGTACGAAAAAGCTTTTGACACGCTGGGCCTGCGGGGCTGGTGTGATGCCGGCGCCACCGGCGGTCCCATGTCGATGGACGATCTTCTTGCCAAGGCCGGCACCGCGGGGACCGACCAAACCGAATCTTTTCCGTTTCCGTCCCTGGACGTCCTTCACAAGGCCTGCGGCGCCATCCCGCGCACCCGCGACATGACAGCCGGGTTGGAACGTCTGTTCCTTGATGTGAAAGACCCCGTGAAAGTCGTTCTGGACCCGGTTACGCAGCCACTGAGTTGGGCGCTGCGCAACGCCATCGACCTGATGCAGTCACTTCCGTGGTGGGCCGCGATCCTGATCCTGGTCGCCATCGCTCATTTCGCCGGACGTCGCACCGGGGTGACGGTCTTCGTGCTGGTGGCGTTCCTAGGCTTGGCGTTCATTGACCATTTTGGCTACGCGATGCAGACGCTCGCCATCATCATGGTCTGTACATTCATCTGCGTCCTGCTTGGCGTGCCGATAGGCATCGCGATGTCGCGCAGCAACCGGGTGGAACGTTGGCTGACGCCATTTCTCGATCTGCTGCAGACGTTGCCCACCTTCGTTTACCTCATTCCGCTGATTTTTCTATTCAGCGTTACGGAACCAAAGCTGTACGGCATCGCGATCATTCTCTATGCCATCGTGCCGTCGATCAGGCTCACGAACCTCGGCATTCGGTTGGTCGACAAGGACGTTCTGGAGGCGGGGGAGGCGTTCGGCATGACCTCCTGGCAAAAGCTCTATCGAGTCCAGTTGCCGCTCGCCCTACCGAACATCATGGCCGGCATCAACCAGACGATCATGCTGTCGCTATCCATGGTCGTCATCGCTTCGCTGGTGTCCGCGCCTGGCCTTGGAACCCTTGTACTGCGCGGTATCAACAAACTCGAACTCGGTGTCGGCCTTGTTGCAGGCCTCGGTATTGTTATCCTGGCCATTGTCCTCGACCGGGTCAGCCGGGCGGCCCTCCAGCGCGTCAACAAGATGCACCCGTCGCGGACATGAGCATGACCGAGAGCTTCGTATCAATCCGCAACCTGTACAAGATCTTCGGCAACAACGCGCCGGCCATGGTTGCCTACGCGAAGGCGGGGATGCACAAAAAGGATATGCTGCAAACCCATGGGCATGTGCTTGGGTTGCGCGATATCAACGTCGAGATCAAAAAAGGCGAGATCACGGTGATCATGGGGCTGTCGGGCTCCGGAAAATCAACCTTGATCCGTCACCTGAACCGCCTCGTCGACCCCACTGCGGGCGAGGTCATCGTCAACGGCACAGACAT
>NZ_RZTJ01000074.1:0-1968 GCF_003997065.1 Mesorhizobium sp. M6A.T.Ce.TU.016.01.1.1
TCGTCTCATCCGACGCCGCCAGACCGTCCGCCAGACTCAACTGACCCAAAACACGATCCGCCATCCCGAATCTCCCTGCTCCAACCTTCACCACAGAATCACCGTTCGGCTTCTGTGCAAAGGTCTCCTTGTGGGAGAAGGTGGCCTCGCGAAGCGAGGTCGGATGAGGGGTGTTGGAAGGATCGCTGCGCTGAAGACGTAAGCGCCTAAAATCATTTCATATTTTAACGCCTCATTTCTTCCAGCACCCCTCAACCGTCTCGGCGCTGCGCACCGATCAACCTTCTCCCACAAGGGGAGAAGGGCGCGCTGTGGTCAAGGCTTGTGGATTATGGCGGCGCCCAGAATGGGGCCTGGCAGGCCATCCTTGCCCACCGATTGCAGCAGCACGGCGCAGCCGCCTTTCTTGGAGATCACGCTCATCGGCAATTCGTAGCGCTGCGCCTTGCCGTGCCACATGCCGGCGGTCTGGATGCCGGAGACGGCATTCCAGTAGGTCATGCTGCGGCCGGTGTTTTCGCCCTTGCCGATCTTGATCGTCTGCGGCGGGTCGAAATAGACGATGACGACATGGGCATCGCTGGGGCCGGTCCCGGCGTCGCCGGCGTCGATGATGACGCGGTCGCTGGTCCGGCTGACCTTGATGCTGACCCGCATGCCGTCGCCTGATTTCTCCATGCGGGCGAGCGCGCCGTCGACTTCCTTGCGGTTGGCGCCGTTGACATGGCTGCGGCCATTGATGACGGCCTGCGGCGTATAGACTGAGCGGCTGCCGAAGGCGCGCATATACTCATATTGCCGCTCGGTGTTCTCCTTGCGGCTCAGCGTGTCCTTCCAACCGAGATAATCCCAGTAGTCGACATGATAGGCGAGCGCGACGATGTTCTCCTTGTTGGCAAGCTCGGCGAAGAATTCATCGGCCGGCAGGCAGGAATTACAGCCCTGGCTGGTAAAGAGCTCGACCACGCCCAACGGCTGATCGGTCAAGGATTTGTCAGCCTGGGACCCGTCGGCTTCGCCGGCAAGCGCCTTGCCGGCAAGCCCAGCGCCGGCAAACACCGAGAGGGCCAGCGCAAATGCCGCAAGCCGCAATGGTCTTCGAGATGTCATGGCCGTTTCGACTCCCGCCGGTGATGCCGGCCTTGTTCTGATTGCTGAAATATGTGGCAGAAGCGACAGTCAACGGGAAGTCACGTTGCGGTGAAATTTGCCATTGCAACCAACTGCAAGGGCGCAATAGGAAGGGTCACACTTCACGGTAGAAGCCGATTCGGGCAACAATCAGCATGTGGCAAACCCTCCTGACGCCGGTCGACCTCTATTGCGAGCGGACCGGGCCGGAGTTCTGGGCCGAACCGGCCAACGCACTCACCAATCTGGCTTTTCTTGCCGCCGGGCTGTGGGGTGTCCGGGAGGTGCGCCGGCGCGGCACAGGCATCTTCGCCGAAGCGCTGGCCTGGTGGGTGGTGGCGATCGGCATCGGCTCGGCGCTGTTCCATACCTTTGCCAACCACGGCACGGTCTGGGCTGACGTGCTGCCGATCGCCGGGTTCACGCTGGCCTACACGCTGTTCAACCTGCGCCGTTTCCTCGGCATGAGATGGGGCAAGGCGATCGCCATCTTCGTTGCCTTCTATGCCGTCACCGGGTTGTTGACCTGGGCCGTGCCGGACTGGCTGCGCCAGGCGTCGAACGGCACGACCGGCTATCTGCCGCCTTTCCTGGCGCTAGCCTTCTTCGGCGCCTGGGTGGCGGCGAGCGGCAACCGCGCCGGCTGGTACAATCTGGCGGGATCGGCGATCTTCGTCGTGTCGGTCATCTGCCGGATGATCGATCCGCTGGTCTGCGGCAGCTTTCCGCTCGGCACGCATTTCCTGTGGCACATCCTCAACGGGCTGATGCTCGGCGTGCTGCTGGCGGCGACGGCGCGCTTCGGGGGCCAAGGGCAGGGGAATAGGGGAATAGGGG
>NZ_RZTJ01000075.1:0-1954 GCF_003997065.1 Mesorhizobium sp. M6A.T.Ce.TU.016.01.1.1
CCCGCCTGTCGTTATGAAGCAGCTGCAGGCAGCGCTGCTTCAGCCGCATGAACTCGCCGGATGCAATGATTTCCGTCGCCCTCGGTCTTTCGAAGGGCACTGTGATTTCTTCGTGAATTCGTCCTGGCTGTGCCTGCATGACGATGATTCGATCCGCAAGCAGCAAGGCTTCGTCGATGTCATGCGTGACGAAGACGATCGTCGTTCTGAACTGCTCCCAAACCTCGAGCAGCAGTTCCTGCATCCTGAGCCGTGTAAGCGCGTCCAGCGCACCGAACGGCTCGTCCATCAACAGGAGCCTGGGCTGATTAATGAGGACGCGGGCGATCTCCACGCGCTGCTGCATGCCGCCGGAAAGCTGGCCGGGATAGCGGTCGGCAAATCCGTTGAGACCGACAAGATCGAGCATCCTGTCCGCTTCGCGCTCCCGTTCGGCGCGCCCGATGCCACGCATCTTGGGTCCGAAAGCGACGTTGCCACGTGCGCTCTTCCATGGAAAAAGGGTGTGATGCTGGAAGACGATGCCTCGCTCCGGATGAGGGCCTATCACAGGCAGGCCGTCCAGGGAGAGTCTGCCAGAGAGCGGCGTGATATGTCCCGCCAAGGCCCCGAGCAGGGTCGACTTTCCGCAGCCGGACGGTCCCAAGATACACACGAATTCGCCTGGCGAGATGTCGAAGCTCACATCGCTGACCGCGTCAAAGGCAGTGCTGCCGCCGCCAAGCCTAATAGAGACGTGCTCAGCCTCGACGCGGCCTGTCGTTGCGCGGAGGTAGCGCTGCTGGATATTCATAATCTGCCTTCCTTGCTGTTCCACGGGAGGAGTGCCGCTCCCGCGGCCTTCAGCAGAGCACTGCTCGCCATGCCGAGCAGTCCGATGACGATCATGCCGACGATAATCTCGGGATAGTTCTGCAGCGTGTAGGATTCCCAAGTGTAGTAGCCGATGCCGAACTGGCCGGAGATCATTTCCGCGGTGACCAGACAGAACCAGGATGTGCCCATGCCGATCACCAGCCCAGTGACGATGTTTGGAGCGGCGCCAGGGATGATCACCTCCAGGAGCATGGCAGAGCGGGTGCTGCCCAGGCTGCGCGCGGATGCGATCAGCCGCGGATCGACGCTCTCTACGCCGTGGACAGTGTTGATGAGGATCGGGAAGAGGGCTCCTGTGAAAGTGATGAAGATCATTGAAAGCTCCGAGGACGGAAACATCAGCACCGCGAGCGGGATCCATGCCACAGCCGGGATCGGGCGCAGCAGCTCGAGAGGGGTCTGGAGGAGGTCCCCGACGAAGCGCAGTCGGCCGATCACGAGGCCAAACGAGACGCCCACGACAGCCGCGATTGCATAGCCTGCAAATACCCGCCCAAGGCTGCTGGACACATGGGCAAAGAGGCGGGGCGAACGAATGAACTCGAATGCCGCCGTGACGACGTCTCCCGGCGACGGCACGTTTGCGAAAGTGAGGATGCCGAAGTCCACTTTCAGGGTGGACGCTATCTGCCAAACGGAAAGGCAGATGGCGAGGGAACCGGCCCGGCGCAGCCAGCGTCCGCCGGTCATCGGTCGCCTTGACTGCTTGCCAGGGTGGAGGCCTTTACGCTGGCGAAGTCCAGCACGCTTCCGCCATGCGCCTTGGCCCAACTCTCGGCATTTTCCTTCAGGAGGAACGCGCTGACCTCGCCACCTTCGGTACGCACGAACCACGCCTGATCGCCCAGAAGCTTGATGCCGCTGTCGCGGTCCTGCGCATAGAAGACCCGTGTTGCCTTGCCTTCGCCGTCGATCGCCTTGAGAGCCTTGAGGGCATTTTCCGGCGAGCCGATCAATGATCCCAAGCGCGTTGCTGAGATCTGGGTCAGTGGCGAGCCGCTGGTCCGGCATTACGCCTCGCCGGAAAATGCCCTCAAGGCTCTCAAGGCGATCGACGGCGAAGGGAAGGCAACACGGG
>NZ_RZTJ01000076.1:0-1913 GCF_003997065.1 Mesorhizobium sp. M6A.T.Ce.TU.016.01.1.1
GGCAAGAGCGCGCATGCCGAAAGATTGGTGACGGCCTGTCCGGCGCCGTGGACATACATCGCCACGGCGCAAGCCTATGACGACGAGATGCGCGAGCGCATCGCGCTGCACCGATCGCGGCGCGGCGAGGGCTGGACGACCATCGATGCGCCGCTCGATCTCGTCGGCGCGATCGAGGCCCTGCCTGACGGCCGGCCTGTCCTGATCGACTGCCTGACGCTGTGGCTGACCAACCATATGCTGGCCGAACATGACATTGAGGCTGAATGCCGGGGGCTGGCCGATGTGTTGTCGCGACCGCGCGGGCCATGGCTCGTGGTCTCCAACGAGGTCGGCCAGGGCATCGTGCCGGACAATGCGCTCGCCCGTCGGTTTCGCGATGCCGCCGGCCGGCTCAACCAGCAGGTCGCGACGATAGCCGATACGGTGCTGATGATGGTGGCGGGACTGCCGCTGAAGGTGAAATGACATGGCTGATACTATCGAACCCAAGGACGAAGAACGCCACCGCGCCAAGATGGCCAAGCGCAAGGCGGTGCAGGACGCCGAGGTCGCGGCAAAGACCGTCGAGAAGGGGCTGCTGATCGTCAACACCGGCCCCGGCAAGGGCAAGACCACCGCTGCCTTCGGGCTGGCGCTGAGGATGCTCGGCTACGGCAAGCGCGTCGGCGTCGTCCAGTTCATCAAGGGCAAATGGCACACCGGCGAGAAGGACGCCTTTGCCGTTTTCGGCGATCGGGTCGTTTGGCACACGATGGGCGAGGGTTTTACCTGGGAGACTCAGGATCTGAAGCGCGACATCGCTGCCGCCGAAGCTGCCTGGGCCAAGGTGCTCGAGCTGATGGCCGATCCGTCGATCAGCCTTCTGGTGCTCGACGAGCTGAACATCGCGCTGCGCTACGACTATCTCGATCTGGACAAGGTGGTGGCGGCGCTGAAAGGGCGCCGCGAGGGTCTGCACGTCGTCGTCACCGGCCGCAACGCCAAGCCGGCGCTGGTCGAGGCGGCCGATCTGGTCACCGAGATGGGCGTGACCAAGCATCACTTTTCCGCCGGCGTGAAGGCGCAGCAAGGCATAGAGTTCTGAGGGGTTTTGCCCGCGCCTCTTCTTCCTTCTCCCCTTGTGGGAGAAGGTGGATTGGCGCGCAGCGCCAAGACGGTTGAGGGGTGCTGGCCGGAGCGCTGTTGGTGCCAAGCTGGAACACCCCTCATCCGGCCGCTTCGCGGCCACCTTCTCCCACAAGCGGAGAAGGGAAAGCCGCACGAAGCGGCTCGCCCCGGAATGGTAAGAGTGAGGGGCAGCGCAAACCTGAAGCGATTGGCCACTTCGTGGCCCGAAATCGATTGCTTTGTGACGGCAGTTATGCTAGGAATTTATTCATGGTGCTGATTTGCGCCAGCGACCCGCCCCCGAGGCGGTTTTTTATTTCAGCCGATCTCGACCGGCCGTCCTCAAGATGAGACGCCGTCACGCAGCGATGACGATCACCGACAGCAAGCCGAACAGCGCGATCAGCAGAAAGTCGGCGACCCGGTAGAGTTTCAGCGCCCGCCTGATGTCGGCGCTTTCCACGTCGCGGCGGCCGCCTTCGCCCATGAACGCATCGTCGACCATGACGCCGTCGTAGGAGCGTGGGCCGGCGAGCGCCAGGCCAAGCGCGCCGGCCATCGCCGCCTCAGGCCAGCCGGCATTGGGCGAGCGGTGCTTTTTCGCGTCGCGCTGCACGGTGCGCCAGGCGTTGCCGGCATCGGCGCCTTTGACGAAGAAAGAGGCAGCCACGATGAGCAGCGCGGTCAGCCGTGACGCCGGCAGGTTGATCAGATCGTCGAAGCGCGCCGCCGCCCGGCCGAAGGCCTCATGGCGCGGCGTGCGGTGGCCGATCATCGAATCGGCGGTGTTGGCGGCCTTGTAG
>NZ_RZTJ01000077.1:0-1909 GCF_003997065.1 Mesorhizobium sp. M6A.T.Ce.TU.016.01.1.1
GCCTGAAGCGGCTTGCGTAGCGAATGTTGTCGGCAAGCGCGGGCCCATCGGCAAAGAACAGCGCGTCGAACTTGCTTGCCTCGGCCTTTTTCGCCAGTTCCTGATAATAGGAGATATCCAGCACTCTCTCAGGGGCGGAATCCTTGTAGCGCCAGCCGGCTTCATGATGGCCGCCAGGATAGATGAAAAGGTTGAGGTTCAACTGTCGTTTTTCGGCGGGCATATTTCTGTCCTTCTGGGTGGTGATGCTGAGCGACAAGTCTTGGGCCGTTCAGACGGGCAGCACAGGTTTTGTCTCGACACCGAGATGACGCAGAAGTTCGGAGCGGATCTCGCCGAACCGGCGATCGCCATGATCGCGTGGCGTGGGGACATTGATTGCGATGTCGGCGACGATCGCGCCATTGTCGAGCACCAAAACACGGTCCGCCAGCGTCACGGCTTCGTCCACATCATGGGTGACCAGCAGGACGGCCGGCTGGTGACGGGCGCAGAGCTGACGCAGCAGATCGTGCATGCGCAGGCGGGTCAGCGCGTCCAGTGCGCCGAACGGCTCGTCCGCCAGCAGCAGCTCAGGATCACGAACCAGCGAGCGCGCCAATGCCACCCGCTGCTGCTCGCCACCAGAGAGTTCGACTGGCCATGAGTTCTGGCGGCCGCTCAGGCCAACCTCTTCGAGAGCTACCCGTCCGCGTTCGGCGGCGTCCGGCAGGTCGAGACCAAGAACCACATTCTCCAGCACTCGTTTCCATGGCAATAGTCGGGCATCCTGGAACACCACCGATTTCTTATCGGGTGTTTTGAGTCGGCCGGAGCCGGAGACTTTGTCATCGAGATCGGCGAGAGCGCGCAACAATGTACTCTTGCCCGAACCGCTACGGCCGAGAAGGGCGACGAACTCCCCTTTATCGATGTCGAGGCTGAGGCCGTCGAGGATTGTTCGCGGCCCGAAATTTCTCACAAGGCTTTCGACCCGCACCACGGGCGCGCCGCTCAATCCGCCAAGGTGCGACGCCATGCCAGCGACCTTTCCTGGAAGAAGCGGACGATGCCGTCGGAGGCGAGACCGAGCAACGCGTAGACGACGAGGCCGACGATGATGATGTCGGTCTGGCCGTAGTTGCGTGCGAGATCGATCATGTAGCCGATGCCGCTGGTGGCATTGACCTGTTCGACCACCACCAGAGACAGCCAGGCATAGGTCACCGCGAAACGCAGGCCAAGGAAAAACCCTGGAAGGGCGCCGGGCAGGATGACCTGGCGGATGAATTCGCCGTAGCCCATTCGCAAGGTCTGGGCCAGTTCGACATAACGGCTGTCTATGCTGCGCAAGCTGCTGTGGGTCTGGATATAGATCGGGATCAGGACAGCCAGCGCGATGGCCGTCACCTTCATGCCCTCGCCGATGCCGAACCACAGCATCAGCAGCGGGATCAGAGCGAGCGTCGGTATCGCCCGCTTGATCTGAACGGGGCCGTCGATAATGGCCTCGCCAAGCCGCGACAAACCTGAAATGAGAGCAAGGACGGTCCCGATCAAGACTCCGAACACCAGCCCCTGTGCTGCCCGCCAGGCAGACGTCATCAAATGATGCTGAAGCTTCTCTTCGGCGATGAGATCGATGGCGGTGCCGACAACCGACCAAGGCGCCGGCAGCGTTCTTGGATCGATCAGGCCGGCGATACTGCCGATGGACCAGATCACAAGAAGAAGTGCGGGCCCGATCAGCGCGCCGAACGGGATCGTTCGCCCAAGTGCGAGTCGCCTCGTCCCGGTCTTGCGTGGCTCCACAGCGGGCGGGATCAACAACCTTTGATCCGATGCGGCAGGAAAGGCGGGGGCAACTGCGGCGGTGTTGGAGAAAGCGTTCATCGGTGGCGTCTCCGGGGTCGGGGAGCAGGCGTCAGGA
>NZ_RZTJ01000078.1:0-1856 GCF_003997065.1 Mesorhizobium sp. M6A.T.Ce.TU.016.01.1.1
GGGCCTACACCTACACCTGCATGTCCACCGCCCGAATTGGAAGCAGCGATCCACGGCATCACCGCCTCGGGGTCTTCCAGGAGTCCGGCTCGCTTCGCGAAGCCGACAAAGCATCGCGCGCCACCCCCAGCGGCTTGCGGCCGTCGTTTGCTTGGTAGCACGCGTAAAGGGCGGTTTTATGGATCAGACTGCTGCGGTCCTCCGGCCGAAGACCGGGCTGCTGAATGCGGTGACGTTCATTCGTTCCCTCCAAACTGTCGAATGGCTCGGCGTATGAGAAACCGCCGTTGGGATCGTCGGCGACCGTCGCGGAATGTGTTGTCAGCCTTATGACGGTCCAAGACGGCGCATGCCGCGCCAGAAGCCAACTGCCCGCGGGCAACGATGCTGACTTGGCTTGCAGCGCCCTTTGACAGCCCGGCTGTTGGCTCGGTGCGGGAAGGACTATGAGCACGCACGCTCTTTGCGCTGCGCGGGCGCAACCCGAGCGCATTCGGAAATCTACGCTATACCCTACACGGCCACGCGCCAGACTGATGGCGCGCTGACATTCGACGCCGGTGCTTATAGGTGACCTGCAGGAGGAACCGGCAGATGGCGAGGCGGCCTGCTGGCCGTCTGGAGACCTGCCGCAGCGAGGCTTCCATCGCCCCGCCCCGAGTCCGCGATGAGCGCGTGCGGCGAGGCGCCGAAATGGACCTCTCCGAGATTCTCAGTCAATCGCGCGAGGCTTTCTGGTCCCCCAGGACACAAGGATGCCTTTTGGGTTGCGGCAGCAGCAGGCAATTTATTGCGTGTCGAACCAGGACTGGTTCCTACAATGGCGCGGCACGATCAGGAAACGCCATGATACCTTTGAAAATCAGAATCAACGCAGAACGCCGATCCCTAGCTATCACATGGGATGACGGCAATTTCTCCCTTATACCTGCTTCACGGTTGCGGGCACTCAGCCGAGCTGCACATCACATCCGGTCCTCCATTGACGGGAGGAAGCATTCATTCGACGACGTGACCGTCACGAGCGCCGAGGCTATCGGCTCCTACGCCATACGTCTAGTTTTCTCGGATGGCCACGACCGCGGCATCTACCCGTGGCGCTATCTGCGCGAAATCGCCGACACACAGGCCTGAGCAAGACAATGGACAACTTTGTCGAAGGACTGGCGGAAGTCGCTTGCGATGTTCTGGTAATTGGCGGCGGCACAGCCGGTCCGATGGCCGCGCTGAAGGCCAAGCAGCGCAGTCCCGACTTGAACGTCGTGCTGCTCGAAAAGGCCAATGTGAAACGCTCGGGCGCGATCTCGATGGGCATGGATGGGCTGAACAATGCTGTTGTGCCCGGCTACGCCACGCCTGAGAAGTATACTAAGGAGATCACGATCGCCAACGATGGCATCGTCGACCAGGCCCCGGTCTTCAAATATGCGTCGCGCTGCTACGATATTATCCAGGAGCTCGACCGTTTCGGCATACGCTTCCAGAAAAACGCCAATGGCGATTTTGATCTGAAGAAGGTTCATCATCTCGGAACCTACGTCCTGCCGATGCCGAATGGCGACACGGTGAAGAAGGCACTCTATCGCCAGCTCAGACGCGAAAGGATTCTGATCTCTAATCGCCACATGGCGACGCGCCTGTTGACCGCGAAGAACGGCGGGATCGCGGGGGCGATCGCGGTGAATACGCGCTCGGCCGAGTTGCTCGTGCTTCGCGCCAAGACCGTGATCCTTTGCATGGGCGCGGCCGGCCGTCTGGGACTGCCGCACTCGGGCTACCTGTTCGGGACCTATGAGAACCCCACCAATTCCGGGGAAGGCTATGCCATGGCCTATCACGCGGGCGCCGCGCTCGCC
>NZ_RZTJ01000079.1:0-1633 GCF_003997065.1 Mesorhizobium sp. M6A.T.Ce.TU.016.01.1.1
GGACCGCACTGGAGCAAGCCGCACGCAAACGCATCAAGGATTCCCATGCGCTCGACGGCGACGTCGATCGCTTGGCACGCTTTTATCGTGAATGGGCAAGTTCCTACGAGTTGGATGTCGGCCGGGATGAATACTGCGGGCCGGCGATTGTTGCGGAACTGGCGGGCACGGTGCAGACAGCCTATTTGGCCAATAAGCGAGCAGCCATCGCAATCCTGGACGCCGGCTGCGGAACGGGCCTCGTCGGCGTGGAACTGGAACGCCTCGGCTTCCGGTTGATCGACGGGATCGACCTCTCCGAGGAGATGGCCGAACAGGCCCGGAAAACCCGCGCATACCGGCATGTCCGAGGCGATGTCGACCTTAACGGGCCGCTCTCCGGCTACTCCACCGCGAGCTATGACATTACGGTCTGCTGCGGCGTCTTCACGCTCGGGCACATCCGACCGGACGCACTGCGCGAACTGGCTCGCGTGACGCGCCCCAACGGATTCATCATCGCAAGCACCCGCAAGAGCTATGCGGAGACCACATCCTTTGGGGATGAAGTGCGGCGTCTACAGGATACGGGCGTGCTTGTGACGGCCCAATGTCTCAACGACGGAAAATACATCGCGGAGGAGGGCGCGCATTACTGGGTTTTCCAGGTGACCGATAAAGCCAACGCACCAATGAAGGAGCAACAATGATCACGCTACCGCAAATCTCACTGGCGAAACTGTCATCCGATGCAACGCGACACGAAGAGCGCGATCGCCTTCGCCTGGCCTGCGAGGTGTACGGGTTCTTCTACCTTGAGCACGGAATCCCGAAAGAACAGATCTCCGAAGCGATCAAGGCTTGCCGGCGGTTCTTCGCGTTGCCACAGTCGGCAAAGGAACGCTTCGGTCACTCCGCACAAAACGTGTACCCTGCTACCGCTCGTGGGTACAGTCCATTGCACGGGGAGGTGCTACATCCCGACGCCGGCCCCGATCCGAAGGAAATGTTCGACCTCGGAATCGAGAATGAAGGTGACCGGCGTCCGTTTGCTGGTCGCACACGCCTTCCGGATGACGCGTTAGCTCCTGGTTTCGCTCGAAGCCTGCTTGCTCTGCAGGCTACCGTGGTCAACGAGGTTGTGCCGCAGCTCGGGACCGCGCTGGCCGACCTGCTCGATATGGAAGAGGGCTGGTTCCCACGCCATTTCAGCCCGCCGACGGTCCTCCAACGCGTGATCCGATATCCATCTACTGGCGGCACAGCTGGAAAGCATACCGACAACGGGTTCTTCACGCTGCTGCTGCAGGAGGAACTCCCCACGCGCTCCTTGCAGGTGTGGTTCGGCGGGCGTTGGATGCCGGCGCCGAGCCTCCCCGACAGTCTCGTGGTCAATCTGGGCGACATGCTTCAGGCCCTAAGCGACGACCGCTTCAGGAGCACACCGCATCGGGTCGTACACAGTGGTCCGGCCGAACGAATTTCCCTTCCTTTCTTTATCTATCCTGACATCGACGCTCGCCTAACTTCCCGGCAAGGAAAGCACACCTTCAGCGTCGCGGAAGTGATGCTACGCAACTTCGAGTCAATCTGGGAAACCAGGAATGGCGCCGGACGCGCGCGAGAGTTGCAGTAAGCCGTTCGGTTTTCTCGA
>NZ_RZTJ01000007.1:0-293629 GCF_003997065.1 Mesorhizobium sp. M6A.T.Ce.TU.016.01.1.1
GGCGGATGGAATGCGCCTCGATGCCGGTGATCGCCAGGAAGCGGGGCAGAAGTTCGGGATCGGCGGCGACGAAGCCCAAAGCCTTCACGGCAATGGTTTCCGCTTCCTCGCGCATTGACGCTGCGTTTGCCATCGCTACCTTCTTGCGCGGTGGAATGAGTCTCTTTTTGGCAGTAATCGCAAGCGTCGCCGGCGGCAAGCCGTCTACCTCGGCAAAGCGGTGCTCGAGGCGAAATCCGAAGCTTTTCCGGCAGCCGGTTTCCGTTTCGTCAATTATATTGCCGTAGAGTCGAGCAGGGTTTGATGCGTGCCGGCGAGGGCGCATGGCGGCATCCTTCGAGCGGAAGGCAGGCCGGAACGGGAATTTGATGCCTAAGAAGGTCATGATCGTCGAGGACAATGAGCTCAACATGAAGCTCTTTCGGGACCTCATTGAAGCGAGCGGTTACGAGACGGTACGCACGCGCAACGGTCTGGAAGCGCTGGATCTGGCGCGACTGCACAAGCCGGATCTCATTTTGATGGACATCCAACTGCCCGAAGTGTCGGGATTGGAAGTGACCAAATGGCTGAAGGAGGACGACGACCTTCATGTCATTCCGGTCATTGCCGTCACTGCATTCGCGATGAAGGGCGATGAGGAGCGCATCCGCCAGGGGGGGTGCGAGGCCTATATTTCCAAGCCGATCTCGGTGCCGCGTTTCATCGAAACCATCAAATCCTACCTGGGCGATGCCTGATGCGCCTTTCCAGCCGAGCCGGAGCTTTGTGAGATGACTGCACGGATCCTCGTCGTCGACGACATCCCTGCCAATGTGAGGCTGCTCGAGGTCCGGCTGCTTGCCGAATATTTCGAGGTGCTGACCGCCACCAACGGGCTGGACGCGATCGAGACCTGCGAAAACGGCAAGGTCGATGTCGTTCTGCTCGACGTGATGATGCCCGATATGGACGGGTTCGAGGTCTGCCGGCGGCTGAAGAGCGATCCGGCGACGTCGCACATACCCGTCGTCATGATCACCGCGCTCGACCAGGTTTCGGACCGGGTGCGCGGCCTCGAGGCCGGCGCCGACGATTTTCTGACCAAGCCGGTCAATGATCTGCAATTGATGACGCGCGTCAAAAGCCTGGTCAGGCTGAAGACGTTGACCGACGAGCTGCGCCTGCGCGCCTCGACCACGCGCAACATCGGCATCGAGGAGCTGTTGAGCCGCAACTTCGCTTCCGCAGACACAACGCCGAAAGTTCTGCTGATCGACGAGCGCAAATCTTCCTTCGAGCGCATCCAGAAAATGCTGCGCGGCAGCGCCGACCTCGACATTGCCACCGATCCGCATGCCGGTTTCTTCCAGGCCGCCGAGACGCCCTATGAATGCGTGATGATCTCGACGGCCTTTGCCGATTTCGATCCGCTCAGGCTCTGCTCGCAACTGCGTTCGCTCGATCGCACCCGTTTCCTGCCGATCATCCTTCTGGCGCAGGAGGGTGAGGAAGAGCGCATCATCCGCGGCCTCGAACTCGGCATCAACGACTATCTGATGCGGCCGATCGACCAGCAGGAGCTGACCGCTCGGCTGCGCACGCAAGTGCGCCGCAAGCGCTACAACGACCAACTCCGCGCCAGCGTCACCCAAACCATTGAGATGGCGGTGACCGACGCCCTGACGGGATTGCACAATCGCCGTTACCTCGACAGCCATCTGCAGACGTTGTTCGACCGTGCCGTGGCGCGGCGGCGGCCGCTGTCGGTGATGATCACCGACCTCGACCGCTTCAAGACAATCAACGACGCGCATGGCCATGATGGCGGCGACGAGGTGCTGCGCGAATTCGCGCGGCGGCTGCGCAAGAATGTGCGCGGCATCGATCTCGCCTGCCGCTTCGGCGGCGAGGAGTTCGTCGTGGTCATGCCGGACACGGACGGCGCGGTCGCCGAAAAGGTCGCAGAGCGCATTCGCGCCGAAATCGCCCAGATGCCGTTTGCCGTCGGCCATGACGGCAAGACGATCGAGGTCACCGTCAGTGTCGGCGTCTCTTCGGTGCTGAAGGGATTGGACTCGGTAGCCGGGCTGATGAAACGCGCCGACCTCGCGCTCTACGAAGCCAAGAGCGCCGGCCGCAATCGCGTCGTCGCCAAGGCGGCGTAGCGCCGATTATCCAGTCGGTGCGACAGGGTTACGAATTTACCTTAACGCAAGCGATTCGCAGCGGTTGGTTAAGAAATTGTTGATTTTCGTAAGCTGTTGCGCAAATGTGCAGACCAATGACGGAACCGGCGCGAGGGTAGTTGCCGGGTCGATCCGAAGAATACCCCATGATTCTCAGGTCCGCCGCATCTCCTGGGTCCGTGGGGTCGGCCGGCCGGCGCTGGCACATAGTGGCCTCCTCGTACCGCTGCCAAACGCCGACCGGCCCCCTCTTTCCGAAAAGACATCGAGACTCTGCGCTAAGCCTTGGAAATATCGGGCTTTTCGAAGCCTTGAAACAAAAACGCCGCCCACAGGGGCGGCGTTTTGGCTTTAGAGCAAGAAACCAGATTACTTGATCTTTGTTTCCTTGAACTCGACATGCTTCTTGGCGACAGGATCGTATTTGCGGAACGACAGCTTGTCCGTCTTGGTGCGGCTGTTCTTGCTGGTCACGTAGAAGAAACCGGTGTCGGCGGTCGACAGAAGCTTGATCTTGATGTTTGCGGCTTTGGCCATGTTGTTCGTCCGTTATGTTCGTGGAGTTTTAGCCGCTGGAGCACGGGGAAACACCCGGACGCGGGAAACTTGGCGCGACACATAAAGAACGCGCCCGGAAAGTCAACCCCGCGAGAGCGCCTCTTCCTTCTCCCACAAGGGGAGAAGGGAAGGCCGCGGTCCGTTTCTATGCGTCTTCCCTAACCGGCGGAGCCACCTTCTTCCAGTCTCCCGTGGTGTTCCACCAGCGGTTCGGGTTGGAGCGGTCGTCCAACCCCTTGGAACGGCTGGCAAGGATCGGCTGAATGCGGATCACCGGCTCCTGATAGCTGTGGACCTGGAAAATCACTTCGACAATGCGGGCGGCCAGCGCCTGGTCGTCGGGCAGCTCGAACGACACTTCCACCGTGCCCGGCCGTCTGCGCAATTCCGTCTCGGCGCCGGCGGCCGCGCCTTCGAGTGGCCGGTAGCGCTCGATGCCGTGCGCCGACTGATAGGCATTGCTGTCGTACTTGCCCATGGTGAGCGGCGCGATAGCGACCACCGCTTCCATGATGCGGTCGACATCGGAGGCCGGCGATTGAAAGGTCACAAGCAGCAGCAATTCCATCCGTACCGATGTCGTTTCAAACCCGGAGTCGATCATGACGGCATCCTCAATCTGGTGGCGTGTTGCTGACAATCTATCCGGGTGCTGCTGACATGGTTATGTCAGCAGCCTCGCGCGACGCGAGCATCGATCAAGCCTTTCTACAGGATTTTTCGGACGAGCCTGGCGCCGACCAGCGCGATATAGAAGGCGAAGAACATGCCGAGCGCCCAGCCGAAGCCCGAGGGACCGAAAAGGTCCATGCCGATGCCGATCGCCTGCGGGCCGAGCACCATGCCAACACCGTAGCAGAGCACGAAGGCGGCGTTGGCGGAGGCCAGCTCGTGGCCGGAAAGCTGCGAGCCGAGATGGGCCAGGCCGATCGTGTACATCGCCGCGACCACGCCGCCCCAGACGAACAGAAGCGCCGCCATCAGGTGCCAGTTCTGCGCGAAGTGGGGCATGAAGATGGTGCCGGCAAGCCCGATGGTTGCGCAAGCCAAAAGCAGATAACGGCGGTCGCTGACACGGTCGCTGATCATGCCGAGCGGGATCTGCAACAGCACGTTGCCAAGACCGATCATGGTGAGCAGAAGTGCGGCGTCGGCCTCGGAGTAGCCGATACGGCTGCCATAGATCGGGAAGAGCGCAAAGCCGCCGGTCTCGACCGCGCCGAACACCAGCACCGCGGCGGTCGCCGTCGGCACCAACCAGATGTAGCGCAGGAAGTTGCTGGTCTCGCCATTGGAGACGATCGTCGGGCTCTCGTTGCGGGCGGCCAGAACCGGAATGGCGGCCAGCGTCACCAGCGCCATGATGACGCCGAAGGGCAGGAAGCCGGTGCTGCCGAGATGGGCGAAAAGCCACGGCCCGGCGGCAAAGCCGAGCGACAATACCGTGGCGTAGATGCCGAGGACCAGGCCGCGCCGGTGCGGCGGCGCCGATGTGCTGATCCAGAATTCCGACAGGATGAACAGCACCGTCAGCGCAATGTGCAGCAGGATGCGCAGCGGGAACCACATCCAGAAGTCCGGCGCGAAATGGAAGCCGACAAAGGCCAGCACTCCCGTGGCGATCATGGCCAGCATTGTCCAGGCGACGCCGAACCGCATGGCGAGCGGAGTGGCGAGCGGTGCGCCGGCGATCGAGGCGAACCCGGCGACAGCGGTGTTGAAGCCGATCATCGACGCCGAATGGCCGCGCGTTTCGAGGATGACGCTGAGCAGCGGCATGCCGAGGCCGATGGCAATGCCGACGACGCTGATCGACGAGATCGCCGCGATCATCGGCAGCCAATGTACGCGTTCCTCGACCTCTTGCTGGGTATCGACCGTCATGGATTTGAATGCTCTATGCTTTACAGAATTTCGCGGGCGAAGCGATTGCGGACAAGCCGGTAGAACGGCACGGAACCGCCGGGGCGCAGCAGCGGATCATCGACGAGCCGCTTTTCCAGCTCCTCCAGGATAGCCCTGGTGATGTCGGGAATATCGGCCTGTCTGGCCTTGGCGAGCGGCAGCCAGACCAGCTCCTCCAACTCGTTGGTCGGACCGCCGTCCGGCAGCTCCACGGCGACATCTTCGCGCCAGGCGCTGAAGAAGCGCGTATCGAAGCGCCGCACCGTGTTTGGCGGGGTGATGGCACGCGCGATGA
This sequence comes from Mesorhizobium sp. M6A.T.Ce.TU.016.01.1.1, assembly GCF_003997065.1. Lineage (NCBI taxonomy): Bacteria > Pseudomonadati > Pseudomonadota > Alphaproteobacteria > Hyphomicrobiales > Phyllobacteriaceae > Mesorhizobium > Mesorhizobium sp. M6A.T.Ce.TU.016.01.1.1. The sequence continues at coordinate 4,927 of NZ_RZTJ01000007.1, forward strand.
AACGCAGCTCTGCCAGCGACGGTCTTACGCCGTGCTCGGCAAAACCCTGCCAATCGCGCCTGCTCGTCGCGAAGGCGCCTTTCCGACCGATCAGCAGGCCGGCCTCCTCATAGGTCTCGCGGATTGCCGACAGCGCGATGGCGCGAGCGCGGGCCGGGCTGATGCGGCCAACGCCGGCGGTCAGCCTCGCCTGTTCCTCAGGGTGCAGCGCGGTGGCAACGGGAATTCGGCTGTCGGCCGGATCGGTACGGCCGCCGGGAAAGACGAATTTCCCCGGCATGAAGGCGTGACGGGCGTGGCGCCGGCCCATCAGCACCAGGAACTCGCCGCCCTTGCGGTCGAGCAGGATCAACGTCGCGGCATCGCGCGGACGTATAGGCTTGGCGTCGAGCGCGATCCGCTCGACCTTGTCGACTTCCAACCTGGTCATACCGTCCATGCGCACGACCTAGCGGAATCTTCTCCGATGCGAAAGTGGCGTCCAGCCATGCCGATTGCGCCAGCCTCGGTTTCAAGCCTCGGGATGCGACTCGATCAGATCTTCTTCCCCGCCGAAGCCATGCATATAGAACGCCCATTGCAGGCCGATGACGGCGCCCTTGACCGGCTGCAGCAAGACGACCGCCATGAGGATGGTCAGCGGCACCCAGATGGCGATGTGCTGCCAGGTGGACAAGGTGGAGGTCGCTTCGACGCCCATGAAGGCGCCGAGCACGATGTGGCCGATGATGACCACCACCAGATAGGCCGGCAGGTCGTCGGCGCGATGGTGATGAAGCTCCTCGCCGCAATGATTGCACTTGTCGACAGTCTTGACGAAAGCGCGGAACAGCTTTCCCTCGCCGCAATGCGGGCAGCGGCCAAGCGCGCCGCGCTTCATCGCCGTCCATAGCGGACGGGCGACCCGGCCCGAGTGATGTTCGCCGCCGAAAACCTGTTGGTTCATTTTCAGATCGCTTGGCATTACCGTCTCCTGCCGCGTGAGCCTGGACGCGATTGCGACGCGCGGGCGCGGCCTTTGGTCTTGTGAAACGACCGTTTGGAGCCGGGCAGCGGCTTTGGGTCGGTCAGCATCTCGAAACGCATCGCGCCGGCCATAGGCGCCACCTCGATCAGGCGAACCTCGACGCGGTCGGCAAGCTGATAGCCCTTGCCGGTGCGTTCTCCGAAAAGCGATCGGGCAGTTTCGTCGTATATATAGTAATCGCCGTCCAGACTTGACACCGGGATGAAACCATCTGCGCCATACTGCGGCAATTGGACAAATAGTCCCGATTTGGTGACGCCCGAAATGCGTGCGTCGAAACGCTCGTCGACACGCTCGGCCAAATAGGCGGCGATCAGCCGGTCGACCGTGTCACGCTCGGCGGCCATGGCGCGGCGCTCGGTGGCCGAGATCAGCGCAGAAACCTCTTCCAGCCGCGCCGCCTCATCCTGCGTCAGTCCGCCCGCACCGAAGCCGAGCGCGGCTATCAGCCCGCGATGCACGATCAGGTCGGCATATCTGCGGATCGGCGAGGTGAAATGCGCGTAGCGCTTCAGATTGAGGCCGAAATGGCCGATGTTGCTGGGCGAATATTCGGCCTGCATCTGCGTGCGCAGCACCACCTCGTTGACCAGCCCTTCATGGTCGGCGCCGCGGACGCGATCCAGGATGCCATTGAACTGGTTCGGCCGCATTTGCGCACCGCGCGCCAGCGACAGACCCAGCGTCTGCAGGAATTCGCGCAGCGATTCCTGCTTGGCGAGCGAAGGCGCGTCATGGATGCGATAGACCAGCGCCTGCCGTTTCGCCTCCAATGTCTCGGCCGCCGCGACATTGGCCTGGATCATGAATTCTTCGATCAGCTTGTGCGCGTCGAGCCGCTCCGGCACGACGACCCGGTCGACGGTGCCGTCCTCCTTGAGCAGAATTTTCCGCTCCGGCAATTCAAGCTCGAGCGGCTGGCGCGTGTCACGGCCGCGCTTCACGACGGCGTAGGCATTCCAGAGCGGCTTCAGCACTGTGTCGAGGATCGGGCCGGTCTTGTCGTCCCGCGCGCCGTCGATTGCGGCCTGCGCTTGGGGGTAGGCGAGTTTCGCCACCGATTTCATGATGATGCGGTGGAACGAATGCCTGAGCTTGCGGCCATCGGCCGAGAAAGTCATGCGGACCGCCAGCGCCGGGCGGTCCTGACCTTCGCGCAGCGAACAAAGGTCGTTCGAGATGCGTTCCGGCAGCATCGGCACGACGCGATCCGGGAAATAGACCGAATTGCCGCGCTTCAGCGCCTCGCGATCGAGCGCAGTGCCATAGCGGATATAGGCGGCGACATCTGCAATCGCCACGGTGACGACCACGCCACCAGGGTTCTTCTCATCCGTGTCCGGCGTGGCGAATACCGCGTCGTCATGGTCCTTGGCGTCGGCCGGATCGATGGTGACCAGTGGCAGGTCGCGCCAGTCCTCGTGGTCGGCCAGCGTTGCCGGTTTGACCGCCTCTGCCTCGGCGATGACGTCTGCCGGGAAAATATGTGGAATGTCGTGCGCGTGAATGGCGATCATCGAGACCGCCTTTTCGCTGGTCAGCGAACCCAGCACCGCCAGCACCTTGGCTCTGGGCAGCCCGTAGCGGGAGGCCCGCGCCGGCTCGACCTCGACCAGATCGCCGTTCTTGGCGCCGTTCTGGAATTCCTTGTCGACGACCAGCTCCGGCTGGCGTCTTTCGACAGGCTCGATGCGAAAGGTACCGTCCTGCAGCACGCGGAAGACGCCGAGAACGGCATCGGTGCGCTTCTCGAAGATCTTCATCACCCGCCCGGTATAGGCAGGGCCCGTCGCGTCATCGGTTGGAAAGGTCTTGGCTAGCACGCGGTCGCCGATGCCCGGTGTCGGGCCGCCGCCGCCACGCGACACGCGGATCGCTATGACAGGAGGCTCGCCATTGCCCACGGCTTCGGTCGGGTGCGCCAGCAGCACGCCGTCGGCGTCGCGGCCAAAGATGTCGAGCACGGCGACATGGGGCAGGGCACCGACACGGGCCAGCCGCTTGCGCTCCTTGGTCAGCAGGCCCTCATCCTGCAGGTCGCGCAAAATGTCCTTCAGCCAGATACGGTCCTCGCCGCGCAGCGCAAACGCCTTGGCGATGTCGCGTTTGCCGGAGCGATCCGGATTTTCGGCGATGTAGCGCAGGATCTCGTCACGGGACGGCCGGTAGTTATCCCTGACCTTGGCCCTCGTGTCGGCGGTGCGCAGATCGCCATGGCTTCTTCCGGATACCCTGCGCGCCACGATGCCCTATCCCTTTTTCTTGGCCACTTTCTTGGCCGCTGGTTTTTTGGCTGCCGCAGGCTTTTTGGCAGGTGCGGCCGCTTTGCGGAAGGGCTTTCTGCCGCCATTGCCACCCTTGGCTTCCTTCTCGGCAATCAGCGCCACCGCATCCTCGACCGTCACCGACTGCGGGTCCTTGCCTTTAGGCAGCGTCGCATTGACCTTGCCGAAATTAACATAGGGCCCGTATTTGCCGTCACGCACGACGATCTTGCCGCCGCCCGCCGGATGCTCGCCAAGTTCCTTCAAGGCGGCGGGCGTGCCGCCATTGCGGCCGCCGGGGCCCTTCAACTTCTTCTCGGCGATCACCGACACGGCGCGGTTGAGGCCGATCGAGAACACGTCCTCGATGTTGTCGAGATTGGCGTAGGTGCCGTCATGCAGCACGAACGGACCGTAGCGCCCCAGCCCGGCCGAGATCATCTTGCCGGATTCCGGATGCTTGCCGACGTCACGCGGCAGCGACAGCAAGGCGAGGGCCTTTTCGTGGTCGATCGAATCGACCGTCCAGCCCTTGGGCAGGCTGGAGCGCTTGGCTTCCTTGCCGTCGCCGCGCTGGATATAGGGGCCGAAACGACCGCTGCGCAGCGTGATTTCCTCCGCCGTGTAGGGGTCCTTGCCAAGCACCTTGGTGCCGTCCTCGCCATTGCCGTTTTCGCCATTGGGGTTGGCGGCGTCGCCGAGCTGGCGGGTGAAGGAGCATTCGGGGTAGTTGGAACAGCCGACGAAGGCGCCGAACTTGCCGAGCTTCAGCGACAGGTTGCCGGTGCCGCATTTCGGGCAGATGCGCGGATTTGAGCCGTCTTCCCGCGTTGGGAAGACGAGCGGCGCCAGTTCCTCGTTGAGCGCGTCGAGCACGTCGGTGACGCGCAATTCCTTGATGTCGGCGACGGCGCCCGAAAAATCCTTCCAGAAATCGCGCAGCACATCCTTCCAGGCGAGCTTGCCGTCGGAAATCTCGTCGAGCTTTTCCTCGAGTGAGGCGGTGAAGTCGTATTCGACATAGCGCTCGAAGAAGCTTTCGAGGAAGGCCGACAGCAGCCGACCCTTGGCCTGCGGCAACAGCTTGCGCTTGTCCATGCTGACGTAATCGCGATCCTCGAGCGTCTTCAGGATCGCGGTGTAGGTCGACGGACGACCGATGCCGAGTTCTTCCAGCTTCTTGATCAGCGAGGCTTCCGAATAGCGCGGCGGCGGCTCGGTGGTGTGCTGGGTGGCGTTTATCGCCTCGCGGTCGAGCTGTTCGCCAGCACGGATCTCGGGCAGACGGCGGTCTTCCTCGTCTTCCGAATCCTCGTCCTTCTGGTCGGTATAGGCGGCAATGAAGCCGTCGAAGCGAACGACCGAACCGATGGCGCGGAGTTCCGCGGTGCGAGCGCCGTTGACTGCCTCGATCTCGGCCGTGGTGCGCTCGATCTCGGCCGGCTGCATCTGGCTGGCGATGGCACGTTTCCACACTATCTCGTAGAGCCGTGCCTGGTCGGCATCGAGATATTGTCTGACAGAAGCGGGGGTGCGCATGAAATCGGTCGGGCGGATCGCTTCGTGCGCTTCCTGGGCGTTCTTGGCCTTGGTCGTGTATTGGCGCGGCTTCTCGGGCAGGTATTTTGGGCCGAACTCCTTGGCGATCGCATCGCGCGCAGCTGATATCGCCTCGGGCGCCATCTGCACGCCGTCGGTTCGCATATAGGTGATCAGGCCGGTGGTCTCGCCGCCGATGTCCATGCCTTCATAGAGCCGCTGCGCCACCTGCATGGTGCGGCTTGCCGAAAAACCGAGACGCGAAGAGGCAGCCTGCTGCAGCGTCGAGGTGGTGAAGGGCGGACCTGGATTGCGCTTGGTCGGCTTGGCTTCGACCGAGAGCGCCTTGAAGGTCGCACCTTCCAGCATCGCCTTGATGTCGTCGGCCTGCGCCTTGTTCGAAATGTCGAGCTTTTGCAGCTTCTTGCGGTCGAAGGCGGTCAGCCGCGCCTCGAAATTTTCCTTGCGCGGCGTGCCCAGAAGAGCTGATACCTGCCAGTACTCCTCGCGGATGAAGCGCTCGATCTCCAATTCGCGGTCGCAGACGAGGCGCAATGCCACCGACTGCACGCGGCCGGCGGAACGGGCGCCGGGCAGCTTGCGCCACAGGACAGGCGACAGCGTGAAGCCGACGAGATAGTCGAGCGCGCGACGGGCGAGATAGGCATCGACCAGCGGCGCATCGATCTGGCGCGGATTGGCCATCGCTTCCAGCACCGATGACTTGGTGATGGCGTTGAAGACGACGCGGCTGACCGGCTTGTCCTTCAGCGCGCGCTTCTGCTTCAGCACTTCCAGAACATGCCAGGAAATGGCTTCACCCTCGCGATCCGGATCGGTGGCGAGGATCAGGCCGTCGGCGTCCTTGACCGCCTTGGCGATGTCGGCAAGACGTTTGCTCGAGGCGGTGTCGACAGCCCAGGACATGGCAAAATCCTCGTCCGGACGCACCGAGCCATCCTTGGCCGGCAGATCGCGGACGTGGCCGAACGAGGCCAGGACCTTGTAGTTCTTTCCGAGGTACTTGTTGATTGTCTTCGCTTTGGCCGGCGATTCGACGACGACGACGTCCATGAGGTCTCATATCAGCTGTGGTGCGGCAGAAGAATTCCGCTGCGCGCGACGAAATCTCGTACAATTGTCGCTCACATGGCCGGGCTTTTGCATCCGGTCAAGGGGAAGCGCCCAAAATGCAGTCCTGCATTGAGTGCACAACCCAAGAGCGAGTCATGTGATATCCGCAATCTCGGATAAGAGAGCGGGCTGCCTATCGTTGGACAAGCCGGCAATGAATCCGGGAGAACGGGACAAATTCTTCCGCGGATATAAGAGAAACATCGATCATGCGCCAGCCCCAGCCGGAGAGGCATCCGGCATGATGCTCGGTCGGGCGGGCGATACTGGCGCCGCGAGTGGGCTGGAATGCCTAGCAGGACAGTGCAAGAAGCTGGCCGCCGGAAGGCCTGCAGGGATACGCGGCAGCAAGCGATTCCCCGCCGGTCAAGGCGGGGATATCGGTCCGAGCTTAGTCGGCCTTGGCTATATGCCAGACGCCGCCGACGCCGTCGCCGGTCACATCGCCGGCCTTCTTGTCCTTGATGAACGTGTAGAGCGGCTTGCCCTCGTAGGCCCACATCTTGGTGCCGTCGGTGCGCTCGACGATTGTCCATTCGCCCTCGGCCTTGGCGTCGGCCTCAGCCTTCAGCGGCGGCCAGTTGGTGGCACATTTGTCGTAGCAGTTCGACTTGCCCGTCTCGTCCTTGTCGTAGGTATAAAGGGTCATGCCGTTGGCATCGGTGTAGATCGTGGTGCCGCCGACATCGGCTTCTTTCCACGCTCCAGCTGCGTATGAGGCGGCGGTGCCGAGCAAAAGCACCGCCAGCCCAACTGTGATCGATTTCATGAGGTTCTCCCTGATATGATCGAGAAGCGCGCGGAAAGTCGCGGCCCCGTTGCATCAACGCGCTTGGCGTATCGTTTCTTCCTCGATGCAGGGCGGCAACTTGCCACGCAATGGTGATTGGCGGACAAGTCCGTGCGCCGCTATATCGGCGCCGATACAGTTGGAGTTTCGGGAATGGCATTGGATATCGGCTATGTCAGCGCAGTCGGGGCGGGGGCGATCTCGTTCCTGTCGCCTTGCGTGCTGCCGCTGGTGCCGCCCTATCTCTGCTACATGGCCGGCGTGTCGGTCGATGATTTCCGCGGCAATGCCGGCGTCACGGCCAAGGCCGACGCACGCAGCGCGCTGCTTTATGCTTCGATCGCCTTCGTTCTCGGCTTCTCGACCGTCTTCGTGGCGTTGGGCGCCGGCGCCTCGACCATTGGCCGGCTGCTGCGCGTCTGGCAGGAGCCGCTGGCGATGGCCGCCGGCGTGCTGATCATCCTGATGGGGTTGAACTTCCTCGGCATATTGCGCATCCCGCTGCTGTCGCGTGAGGCGCGCTTCCAGTCGCAGGGCAAGCCGGCCAGTATCGTTGCCGCCTATGTCATGGGATTGGCCTTCGCCTTCGGCTGGACACCCTGCATCGGACCGGTGCTGGGACCGATCCTGACGCTGGCCGGTGGCCGCGAGACGGTGGGCGAGGGTGCGGCTCTGCTTGCCGCCTATTCGCTCGGCCTCGGCATTCCGTTCCTGATCGCGGCGCTGTTTTCCGGCGCCTTCATGCGCTTTCTCTCAAAATTTCGCGTCCATCTCGGCCGGGTCGAAAAAGCGATGGGCGCGCTGCTGGTCGTCGCCGGCGTCTTTTTCCTGACGGGCGGCGTGCAGGCCATGTCTTATTGGCTGCTGGAAAATTTCCCGGTGCTGGGGCAACTGGGTTAGGGCTCTTGAGCTGTGGACCCGCTGATTAAGAGTCAGCTGCTCTACCGTCTCACCGGAATTTAACCGCATTGGTGCAGCATGGCGCCAATGCTAGACATGCCTTGATTCCCAACCCTTTTCATATGGTTGCCATTCCATGAGCCAGAGAACCTGCCTGTCCGTCATCCTCGCCGCCGGCGAAGGCACGCGCATGAAAAGCGCCGTGCCGAAAGTGCTGCACCCGATCGCCGGCCTGCCGATGGTCGCCCATGTCGTGAGAGCTGCCGAGGCCGCAGGCAGCGGTGATCTGGCTCTGGTGATCGGCCATGGCGCGGAAGAGATGCGCAAGGCCACGCAAAAGTTCGCGCCGAAGGCGGAGACCTTCGTCCAGGATAAGCGGCTCGGCACGGCGCATGCCGTTCTGGCTGCTCGCGACGCGATATCAAAGGGTTACGACGATGTCCTGGTGATGTTCGGCGACACGCCGCTGATCGACCCAGAGGTGCTGACCGCTGCGCGCCTGAAGCTGGCCCAAGGCGCTGCCGTCGTTGTGGTCGGCTTCCGCACGTCAAATCCTTCCGGCTATGGCCGGCTGATCGAAAAGGGCGGCAAACTCATCGCCATCCGCGAGGAAAAGGACTGCACCGACGAGGAGAAGAAAATCACCTTCTGCAATGGCGGGCTGATGGCGGTCGCGGGCAAGCACGCGCTGCAGCTGCTCGACCAAGTCGGCAACAACAACGCCAAGGGCGAATATTATCTCACCGACATCGTCGAGATCGCCGGCGGGCAGGGTTTTGATGTCGTTGCCGCAGAAGCCAGCTTCGAGAATGCGCTCGGCATCAACAACCGCGCCGAACTCGCCGCGGCGGAAGGCATCTGGCAGACGCGCCGGCGGCGCGAGGCCATGCTCTCTGGCGTCACATTGATCGCGCCGGAAACCGTGTTCTTTTCGCACGATACCGAGATCGGCGCGGACACGATTGTCGAACCCAATGTCTGGTTCGGGCCGGGCGTGACGATCGCCACGGGCGCCAAGATCCATGCTTTCAGCCATATCGAAGGCGCCACGATCGCCTCGAACTGCGATGTCGGTCCGTATGCGCGGCTGCGGCCGGGCGCCGATCTCCGGCAAAAAGCCAAGGTCGGCAATTTCTGCGAGGTCAAAGGGGCGACGATCGAGGAAGGCGCCAAGGTCAACCACCTGACCTATATCGGCGATGCCCGCGTCGGCGCCGGCGCCAACATCGGCGCTGGAACCATCACCTGCAACTATGACGGCTATTCGAAGTTCTTCACCGACATCGGCGAAGGTGCTTTCATCGGCTCAAATTCCTCGCTGGTGGCGCCGGTTACAATCGGCAAGGGCGGCTACATCGCTTCGGGCAGCGTGATCACCGAAAACGTGCCCGACGATGCGCTGGCCTTCGGCCGCGCCCGCCAGAGGACGCTGGCCGGCAAGGGCAAGGAATTGCGCGAGCGTTTTGCTTCGGCCGCGGCGGCCCGAAAAAAAGCCTAGCCGCGACGACTGCATCATGTCTTTGACGGATTTCAGGAACTGTTGGGCGCGATAGGATGCCCGTACGGAGAAACCGAGCGATCGCGGTAACCGGATTGCAAGAGCGCCCTGTCATGGTGCATCTGTGCAAGAACAGTTCCGGCTGATACGGAACGAAACGCAATGTGATTTTCGCGGCAGCCCGGCCAACCCTAAATGGCGCTGGGGTTTACGCCGGAATCGGGGGCAACGTCTATGTGCGGTATCGTCGGAATTGTCGGTCACTCGCCGGTCGCGCCACTCATCGTCGATGCGCTGAAAAGGCTCGAATATCGCGGCTACGATTCCGCCGGCGTCGCCACTATCGAGCATGGCAAGCTTGGACGCCGCCGCGCCGAGGGCAAGCTGATCAATCTCGAGCGCCGGCTGAAGGACGAACCACTCGACGGCATGATCGGCATCGGCCACACGCGCTGGGCAACGCATGGCGTGCCGAACGAAACCAACGCGCATCCGCATTTTTCAGACGGCGTCGCCATCGTCCACAATGGCATCATCGAGAATTTCGCCGAATTGCGCGACGAGTTGATGCGCGACGGCTACACATTTTCCTCGCAGACGGACACCGAGGTCGTCGCCCATCTGGTGGCGCGCGAATTGGCCAGGGGCCTGAAGCCGGTCGAGGCCGCGCACCAGGCGCTGAAGCGGCTGGAAGGCGCCTTTGCGCTGGCCATCATGTTCAAGGGCGATGAGGACCTCATCGTCGGCGCGCGCAACGGCCCACCGCTGGCCGTCGGTCATGGCGACGGCGAGATGTTCCTGGGCTCCGACGCCATCGCGCTCGCCCCGTTCACCAATTCGATCACCTATCTCGAGGACGGCGACTGGGCGGTTGTGCGCCGCAACGAGGTCGCCATCTTCGACATGGAGGGCAACAAGGTCGACCGTAAGCGCCAGCAGTCGCTCAGCACCAGTTTCATGGTCGATAAAGGCAATCGGCGCCATTTCATGGAGAAGGAAATCCATGAACAGCCCGAAGTGATCTCGCACACGCTGGCGCATTATGTGGATTTCGTCGGTGGCGTCTCGAAGCCGCTCGACCTGCCTTTCGATTTCGCCAAAATCGACCGGTTGGCGATTTCGGCCTGCGGCACCGCCTATCTGGCCGGCCTGATCAGCAAATACTGGTTCGAGCGGTATGCGAGGCTGCCGGTCGACATCGATGTCGCCTCGGAATTCCGCTATCGCGAGATGCCGCTGTCGAGGACAGACGCCGCCTTTTTCATCTCGCAGTCGGGCGAGACCGCCGACACACTGGCCTCGCTGCGCTATTGCCGCAAGGCGGGCATGAAGATCGGCGCGGTCGTCAATGTCCGCGAATCGACGATGGCGCGCGAATCCGACGTCATCCTGCCGACGTTGGCCGGGCCGGAGATCGGCGTCGCCTCGACCAAAGCCTTCACTTGCCAGCTTTCCGTGCTGGCCTCGCTTGCCGTGCGGGCGGGCGTGGCGCGCGGAACGATCTCGCGGGAGCAGGAAACGACGCTGGTCCGCCAACTGTCGGAAGCGCCGCGCTATGCCAATCAGGTCTTGAAGCTCGACGGGCAGATCGAAAAGGTCGCGCGCGACCTTTCTCACTACAAAAACGTGCTCTATCTCGGCCGCGACACCAATTTTCCGCTGGCCATGGAAGGCGCGTTGAAGCTCAAGGAAATCTCCTATATCCATGCCGAAGGCTATGCCGCCGGCGAACTGAAGCACGGGCCGATCGCGCTGATCGACGAGAACATGCCGGTGATCGTCATCGCCCCGCATGACCGCATCTTTGAAAAGACCGTATCAAACATGCAGGAAGTGGCGGCGCGCGGCGGCAAGATCATCCTGATCACCGACAGCAAGGGTGCCGCACACGCCACGGTGAAGACGATGGAGACGATCGTGCTGCCGGACGTGCCGGAAATCATCTCGCCGATCATCTACGCGCTGCCGATCCAGATGCTGGCCTATTTCACCGCGGTGTTCATGGGCACCGACGTCGACCAGCCGCGTAATCTGGCGAAATCGGTGACTGTGGAATAGGCGTGGTTTAAAAATTTCGCAGTTCCAAAGCCGAATGCGGTTCACTAATGTTGCGCCGCAATCAGTGCTGCGGTGAACCATGTCCGATGCTCCCAAGACCTCAGGCATGACCCGGTTGCGGAATTATTTCCTGACAGGCTTTGTCGTCTGCGCGCCGCTGGCGATCACCGCCTACATTGCCTGGTCCTTCATCGGCTGGGTCGATTCCTGGGTGAAACCCTACATTCCGGCGCGCTACAACCCCGATAGCTATCTGCCGGCTCCGGTTCCGGGATTCGGGCTGATCGTCGCCCTGATCCTGATCACCCTAATCGGTTTCCTGACCGCCAATATCGTCGGCCGCGCCATCGTCTTGTTCGGCGAGCGGCTGCTCGGCCGCATGCCGCTGGTGCGCGGCGTCTACGGCTCGCTGAAGCAGATCTTCGAGACCGTGCTGTCGAACAAGGGAAACATGTTCCGCCAGGTCGGGCTGGTCGAATACCCGCGCAAGGGCGTCTGGTCGCTGGTCTTCGTCGCCAGCGAGAAGGAAACCGAGATCAACGAGAAGCTCGACCAGGAAGGCAACCCGCTGATCGCGGTGTTCATGCCGTGCACACCCAACCCGACCACCGGTTTCCTGATGTATGTGCCGAAATCCGATGTCGTGCTGCTCGACATGACGATCGAGGACGGCGCCAAGCTGATCGTCTCGGCCGGGCTGGTGGCGCCGGAGGTCAAGACGAAAATGGTGACTCTGAACGGCAAGCCGATCGGCGTTCAGATCGCCAATCCACCGGCGGGTGCTGGGCCTCAGCCGGCGCGCAAGAGCCGCACCGCCTCGTCGCGGCCGAACAAATAGAGCAGCATGCGAAGGGCGGCGCCGCGTTCGGATTGCAGCTCGGGATCGCGCGACAGGATCAGCCGTGCGTCGTCGCGGGCGGCTTCGAGCAGGTCGGCATGCGCCTCGATGCGCGCCACCTGGAAACCCGGCGTGCCCGACTGGCGGGTGCCCAGCAACTCGCCTTCGCCACGCAGCTTCAGATCCTCCTCGGCGATGCGGAAGCCGTCCTCGGTCTCGCGCATCACCGACAGTCGGCGCGTTGCCGTCTCGCCGAGCGGATCCTTGTAGAGCAGCACGCAGGAGGACGGTTTTTCGCCGCGCCCGACCCGGCCGCGCAACTGGTGCAACTGGGCGAGGCCGAAGCGCTCGGCATGCTCGATGACCATGATCGTGGCATCCGGCACATCGACGCCGACCTCGATGACCGTGGTGGCGATCAGGATGCGTGTCTCGCCGGCCTTGAAGGCGCGCATCGCCTCGTCCTTGTCGGCGCCCTTCATGCGCCCGTGCACCAGGCCGATCCAGTCGCCAAACAGCGGCTTTAGCGAGGCAAAACGGTCCTCCGCCGACATCAGCTTGATCTCTTCGGATTCCTCGACCAGCGGACAGATCCAGTAGATCTTCTGGCCGTCGGCGACGGCGTCGCGCATGCGGCCGACCAGTTCGTCGAGCCGTTCGAGCGGCAGGGTGACGGTGCGGATCGGCTGGCGCCCGGCCGGCTTTTCGGTGAGCTTCGAAACATCCATGTCGCCGAAGGCGGTCAGCACCAGCGTGCGTGGGATCGGCGTCGCCGTCATCACCAGCATGTCGGGCGCGTCGCCCTTGGCGGTGATGGCAAGCCGCTGATGGACGCCAAAACGGTGCTGTTCGTCGATGACAGCGAAGACGAGGTCGTGGAACGTTACCGTTTCCTGGAACAGGGCGTGGGTGCCGACGACGATGTCGATCTCGCCACTGGCCAGGCCGGCCAGCGTCTCGGTGCGCTCGCGGCCCTTTTCGCGGCCGGTGAGGATGGCAACGCGCAGGCCCGCCTGTTCTGCCAACGGTGCAATCGTCGCAAGATGCTGGCGCGCCAGGATTTCGGTTGGCGCCATCAATGCCGCCTGGCCGCCTGCCTCGACGGCGCGCCCCATGGCGAGCAGCGCGACAACCGTCTTGCCGGAGCCGACATCGCCCTGCAGCAGGCGCAGCATGCGTTCGGGATCACCGAGATCGGCGTTGATTTCGGCAAGCGCCATTTCCTGCGAGGTGGTCAGCGAATAGGGAAGGGCGGCGCGCAGCTTTTCGACGATGCGGCCGTCACCGACCAATGGTCGTCCGGACAAGCGGCGGACTTTTGCCCGCACCAGTGCCAGCGACACCTGGCCTGCCAGAAACTCGTCATAGGCGAGACGCCGCCAGGCTGCGCCGTCGATGGACACGTCGATCGGGTCGGCGGGGTTGTGGATGCGGGCGAGCGCATCGCCGAAGGCAGGAAAGGTCTGGCGGCGCAGAAACTCGCCGTCCTGCCATTCCGGCAGCACCGGCAAGCGAGCGAGCGCCTGGCCGATTGCCCGGCGCAGCACTTTTCCCGAGAGCCCGGCGGTGAGCGGATAGACCGGCTCGACCAGCGGCAGGTTTTCCGCTTCGCTGGCCAGCGCGATGTGGTCGGGATGAACCATGGTCGGGCGGCCGTTGAACCATTCCATGCGGCCGGAAACCACGACCTGCTCGCCATCGGGCATCGCTTTTTCCAGATAGGCGGCATGCGCATGGAAGAAGGTCAGCGCGATCTCGCCGGTGTCGTCATGGGCGTAGACCCGGTACGGCACCGATCTGTTGCCGCGCGGCGGCGGCTGGTGGCGGTCGATGCGCACTTCGAGGGTGACGATCGCGCCTTCAGCCGAGCCGGCGATACCCGGCCGGTTGCGGCGGTCGATCACCGTGTGGGGCAGCACGAACAGAAGATCCCCGGCGCGCGCCGCACGATCGCCGAGATCGGCCGGCACGATTTTCTCGATCAGCGCGCCGACCTTCGGCCCGACGCCGGCAAGCGAGGTGATCGGGACAAACAGCGGATCGAGGAGGGAAGGGCGCATGATGTCAGCTTATGTCGCGACGGCCGCAGCGCAAGGCTGACACCGCCCTCTATCCACGCTATATGCGCCGCTTCAGGCAAGGAAGCAGGACAATGACCGGAACGAGACGATCAAGCGAGGGGCTCGACGCCCGCCGCCGCAAGCTTCTGTTTCGCTCTTGGCATCGCGGCATGCGCGAGATGGACCTCATTCTCGGCAGTTTCGCAGACGCGGAGATCGGCGTCTTGACCGGCGACGAACTCGACCAATATGAAAGGCTCCTCGACGTTCCCGATACCGAATTCCTGCCCGTGATCACCGGCGAGCGCCCGGTTCCCGCAAATTTCGACTGTGCCGTCCTGCAAAAGATCCTGGCGTCGCGCCAGGCGATGACATTCTGAATACGTGATTTCATGAGCTTGATCCCCACCATCGGCCTGCCGAAAGGCCGCGCCGGCCAGTTCATCGTCGACGGTGTCGCCGATGGTTACGAAGCCTTTGCGCTGGTGCAGGCCGCGCACGAGATAGCGCCCGACAAGCCGGTGCTGTTCGTGGCGCGCGACGGCCAGCGCCTGCCTTCGATCATCGAGGCGCTTTCATTCGCAGCGCCAGGGCTGCCCGTGCTCGAGCTGCCGGCCTGGGATTGTCTGCCTTACGACCGCGTCTCGCCCGGAGCGGATGCTGCCGCGCGGCGTCTGGACGCGCTCACCGCGATGATCGCGCTGGTGAAAAAACCGCACCGCGCCGTCATCCTGACCACCGCCAATGCGCTGCTGCAGCGCATTCCGCCGGCAAGCCTCGTCGAGGCACAGACATTTCACGCAAAACCCGGCAACCAGATTGACATGAATGGGCTGGTGTCGCGGCTGGAGATATCAGGCTTCGAGCGGGTGCCTACAGTGCGCGGCGTTGGCGAGTTTGCCGTGCGCGGCGGCATTCTGGACCTGTTCGCACCGGGCTGGACGGAAGCGCTGCGCCTCGATTTCTTCGGCGACACGCTGGAATCGATCCGCGTCTTCGACGCCGCCACGCAGCGCACCATCGGCCAACGCAAGTCGATGGCGCTGCAGGCGATGAGTGAAGTGGCGCTGACGCCGGAGACCATCAGCCGTTTCCGCCGCAGCTACATCGAAGCCTTTGGCGCGCCCTCGCGCGACGATGGGCTCTATGCGGCGGTCAGCGAGGGACGGCGTTTCGCCGGCATGGAGCACTGGCTGCCGTTCTTCTACGAGCGGCTGGAGACGGTGTTCGACTATCTGCCGGACACGCCTGTTGTGTTCGACCATCTGGCGCATGAGGCGCTGACTGAGCGCCATGCGCTGATCCTCGACCATTACGAGGCGCGCAGGAAGCAGGCCGACGGCGCACTGAAGGATGCCGTGCCCTATAAGCCGGTGCCGCCCGACCTGCTTTATTTGTCGCCCGAAAACCTCATCGCCTCGCTTGGCCCGCGCGAAGCGATCGACTTCACGCCGTTCGATGCGCCCGACGCCGGCGCGAGGAAAATCTTCCATGCCGGCTCGCGGCATGGCCGCAGCTTCGTCGAGGAACGCGCCGACCCCAACGTCAACGTCTTCGACGTCGTCGTAAAACACATTGCCGATGAGCGGGCCGCCCGCCGCCGCGTCGTCATCGCCGGCTGGACCGAAGGTTCGCTTGACCGGCTTGGCCAGATCCTGGCTGAACATCATCTCGGCAATCTCAAGCCGGTCGCCACGCTGGCCGAGGCGGAAAAGCTCGAGACGGGGCAGGCGGCACTTGCCGTGCTGCCGCTCGAATCCGGCTTCGAGACCGAGAAACTGGTCGTCGTCGCCGAGCAGGACATTCTGGGCGACCGGCTGATCCGCCGCTCGAAGCGCAAGAAGCGTCCTTCCGACTTCATCGCCGAGGCCTCGGCGTTGTCCTCCGGCGATATCGTCGTCCATACCGACCACGGCATTGGCCGCTTCATCGGGCTGCGCACCATCGAGGCGGTTGGTGCGCCGCATGATTGCCTCGAGATCCATTATGCCGGCGACGACCGACTGTTCCTGCCGGTGGAGAACATCGAGCTTCTGTCGCGCTATGGCTCGGATTCGGCCGAAGCGACGTTGGACAAGCTTGGCGGCGGCGCCTGGCAGTCGCGCAAGGCGCGGCTGAAGAAACGCCTGCTCGACATGGCCGGACAGTTGATCCGCATTGCCGCCGAGCGGCAGATGCGCGCCGCTCCTTCGCTGGTGCCGGCAGATGGTCTCTATGGCGAATTCTCCGCGCGTTTCCCCTACGAGGAAACCGACGACCAGCAGACGGCGATCGATTCGGTCATGGGCGATCTGGGCGCGGGAAAGCCGATGGACCGGCTGATCTGCGGCGACGTTGGCTTCGGCAAGACCGAAGTCGCCCTTCGTGCCGCCTTCATCGCGGCGATGGAAGGGTTTCAGGTCGCGGTGGTGGTGCCCACGACGCTGTTGTCACGCCAGCATTTCAAGACCTTTTCGCAGCGCTTTTCCGGCCTGCCGATCCGCGTCGCCCAGGCATCGCGGCTGGTTGGAGCCAAGGATCTGGCCGAGGCCAAGAAGGGTATCGCCGAAGGCACGGTCGACATCGTCGTCGGCACCCATGCGCTGCTCGGCTCGTCGATCTCGTTCAAGAATCTCGGCCTCCTAATCATTGACGAGGAGCAGCATTTTGGCGTCAAGCACAAGGAACGGCTGAAGGATTTGAAGAGCGACGTGCATGTGCTGACGCTGTCGGCGACGCCGATCCCGCGCACGCTGCAACTGGCATTGACCGGCGTGCGCGAACTATCGCTGATCGCCACACCGCCGGTCGATCGCCTGGCGGTGCGCACCTTCATCTCGCCCTTCGACCCGCTGGTCATCCGCGAGACCCTGCTCAGGGAACGCTACCGAGGTGGTCATTCCTTTTATGTCGTGCCGCGCATCAGCGATTTGGCGGAAATCCATGATTTCCTTCGGGAATCGGTGCCCGAGCTGAAAGTGGCTGTCGCTCACGGCCAGATGCCGCCCGGCGAGCTCGACGACATCATGAACGCCTTCTACGACGGCCAGTACGATGTGTTGCTGTCGACAACCATTGTCGAATCCGGCCTCGATATCCCGACCGCCAACACGCTGATCGTGCATCGCGCCGACATGTTCGGCCTGTCGCAGCTCTACCAGTTGCGCGGCCGCGTCGGCCGCTCGAAGGTGCGCGCCTATGCGCTGTTCACGCTGCCGGCCAATCGCAAGCTGACCGACACCGCCGAGCGCCGGCTGAAGGTGCTGCAGTCGCTCGACACGCTGGGCGCCGGCTTCCAGCTCGCCAGTCACGATCTCGATATCAGAGGCGCCGGCAATCTTCTCGGCGAAGAGCAATCCGGCCACATCAAGGAGGTCGGCTTCGAGCTTTACCAGCAGATGCTGGAAGAAGCGGTCGCCGAGGTGAAGGATTCCGGCGAGGTGCAGGATAGCGGCTGGTCGCCACAGATCGCCGTCGGCGCAGCGGTGATGATCCCGGAAAGCTATGTTCCGGATCTGCAGCTGCGGCTGGCGCTCTATCGCCGCCTCGGCGATCTCGAAAACACCGAGGAGATCGATGCTTTCGGCGCCGAGCTGATCGACCGCTTCGGCCCGTTGCCGGAGGAGGTGAAGCATCTCTTGAAGATCGTTTTTATCAAGGCGCTCTGCCGCAAGGCCAATGTCGAAAAGCTCGATGCCGGGCCAAAGGGGGTCGTCATACATTTCCGCAAGCGCGAGTTTTCCAATCCTGTCGGGCTGGTCACGTTCATCGGCGAGCAGGGCTCGCTGGCCAAGATCCGGCCGGATCACAGCGTCGTCTTCAGCCGCGACTGGTCTACGCCTGAAAAGCGGCTGGCGGGGTCCGCCGTCGTCATGACGCAGCTGGCAAGATTGGCGGAGAAGGTGGCTTAACACGGCGTCGGCTTGAGCCTTTCGCCGCAAACATTCCGACGCTTTTTCGCCGCGGCCGCCATTCGCCACACGTCCAAATCCGGTCTAGAATAGGAAATCGGCTTCGTGTATGGAGCCGCGATCCCCATTTTGGGGGCGAAATGGCGGGCGATAGCACCCGCTGGAAAGAGCGTTGGGTGCAACGATGACGAAATGGTCGCCGAATTCGTGGAGAGCAAAGCCGATCCAGCAGATTCCTGCCTATCCGGATCTTGCCAATCTGAGGAACACGGAAGCCCAGCTCGCCACCTTCCCGCCGCTGGTTTTTGCAGGTGAGGCACGCAAGCTGAAGAAGCAGCTTGCGACCGTCGCTGCCGGTGACGCATTCCTTCTGCAGGGCGGCGATTGCGCCGAGAGTTTTGCCGAGCATGGCGCGGACAACATCCGCGACTTCTTCCGCGTCTTCCTGCAGATGTCCGTGGTGCTGACTTTCGCCGGCGCGCAGCCGGTGGTGAAGGTCGGTCGTGTCGCTGGCCAGTTCGCCAAGCCGCGCTCGTCCGACAACGAGACCAAGGGTGGCGTGACGCTGCCCAGCTATCGCGGCGACATCATCAACGGCATCGAGTTCGACGCCAAGTCGCGCATTCCCGATCCTGCGCGCCAGGAGATGGCCTACCGCCAGTCGGCGGCGACGCTCAACCTGTTGCGCGCCTTCGCCCAGGGCGGCTACGCCAGCCTGGAAAATGTGCATCAATGGATGCTGGGCTTCGTGTCCGACAGCCCTCAGGGCGAGAAATACGAGTCGCTCGCCAACCGCATCACCGAGACGATGGACTTCATGAAGGCTGTCGGCATCACCTCGGAGACCAATTACGCGCTGCGCGAGACCGATTTCTACACCAGCCACGAAGCGCTGCTGCTCGGCTACGAGGAGGCGCTGACCCGCGTCGATTCGACGTCAGGCGATTGGTACGCCACTTCCGGACACATGATCTGGATCGGCGATCGCACGCGCCAGCCCGACCATGCCCATGTCGAATACTGCCGTGGCATCAAGAACCCGCTGGGCCTGAAATGCGGCCCGTCGCTGACGCCGGACGGCCTGTTGCAGCTCATCGACCTGCTCAATCCGGAGAACGAGCCCGGCCGGCTGACGCTGATCGCGCGCTTCGGCTCCGACAAGGTCGCCGACCACCTGCCGAAGCTGCTGCGCGCGGTAAAAAAAGAAGGCCGCAGCGTGGTGTGGTCGTCGGACCCGATGCATGGCAACACCATCGAGGCCGCCGGCTACAAAACGCGGCCGTTCGACCGCATCCTGAAGGAAGTGCAGACCTTCTTCGAGGTGCATCGCGCCGAAGGCACGCATCCGGGCGGCATCCATATCGAGATGACCGGCAAGAACGTCACCGAATGCACCGGTGGCGCCCGCGCCATCACCGCCGAAGAGCTGCAGGATCGCTACCACACCCATTGCGACCCGCGCCTCAACGCCGACCAGGCCATCGAGCTGGCATTCCTGGTCTCGGATCTGCTCAAAAAGAGCCACCCGGTCCAGCACAAGCAGGCCGTCAACGGCTGATTTCAGCGGCGTCGAAATTCACGATCAACGAAGCGCCGGAGAAATCCGGCGCTCCCTGATTCAGCCGGCGGGTCTCGTTGTGCCGGTCCCGCGAAGTTCCGCATTGAATTCCAGGCGCCTTGCGATAAACTGATTGCGAAATGCAATTGGTTATGCACCTTGCGCGAGGAACAGAACGGAGGCGCCGATGGCCCAAACCGGTCAGCGCCCGCGCTCCCAACCGCTTTGTACAAACCGTGCTGTGCGGAACATGCCCGCCGAATGTCGCATTTGCTTGGGCACAGTCGCTGCAAAACTGGAATCCTGACAACGATGCCGATGCCATGGATGGCGATTTCGTTGGAGGCCGAGATGGATGACAATCACAGCGGATCATGCCTGTGCGGAGCCGTGCGCTTCAGGACGCGGGGTCCGCTGCGCGGTGTCGTCTATTGCCATTGTTCACAGTGCCGGAAGCAGACCGGGCATTTCGTTGCCGCAACCGCTGCCAAGGACGCCGACATCGATATCGAAGGGAAGGATGCGCTCGCCTGGTATGGTGCTTCCGATGTGGCCAAGCGCGGGTTCTGCAGGACCTGCGGCTCGCTGCTGTTCTGGAAGCATGGCGAACTGGACTCAATTTCGATCATGGCCGGCTCCTTCGACAGGCCATCCGGCCTTTCCGGCCAAAGCCATATCTTTGTCGGCGACAAGGGAGATTATTATTCGATCGACGATACGCTGCCGCAGTTCGAAAGGTCGGCCCCGTCGATCAAGGTCGCCGACGAATGATTTTTGCAGCAATCGCCTTATTCCCTTGATCCGGCCGTTGCGCTATCCCCTGCCGGTGATTCGGAAAAGGTTTGGCATGCAGCGGCTGATCGATGCTTTCTTCAATTCAGTGCGGGCGTTTCGCAAATTGGCTTCCAGCGAAAAAGCCTTCCAGCAGGAGCTGATGCTGCTCGTGCTGGCGCTGCCGCTCGGCTGGTTTGTTTCAGTGTCGTGGCGCGGCTATGCGCTGCTGATCGGCGCGGTGCTGCTTCTGATCATGGTCGAAGTGCTGAACACCGGCATCGAGGCGGCATGCGATGCATTCAGCCGGGAATTCAACGTCGATATCCAGCTCGCCAAGGACTGCGGCTCGCTGGCGGTGCTGATTTCGGTGGTGATCGTTGCCGGCGTCTGGGGCATCGCCATCATCGAGCGAATCTTGGGGTTACCGATCTAGTAGTTCAGCTCTTATATGACGGTTACCAAAGGAGACCGTCATGGGTGAAGGTGCCGATTTTCTTCTGCTCGAGCGAGCAGGCCTGCCGGACGATCTGCGCTGGCTGGCCGAAAAATACCCGCGCGAGGTCTGGCACGCACATTCCAACATTCACGGCATCGCCACTATGTGGCTGCAGCGGCACGACATGTTCCGCGAACTCGGCGGCATGCTGACCAACGGTATCGGCGACTATCGCGAGGGCAGGCTGACGGCGCCGGAGTTCGCGCGCTGGTTCGCGCCGCGCCTCAACCATTTTCTCGGCCATCTCGACGGCCACCACAATGTCGAGGTCCATCATTATTTTCCGGTCTTCGCCAAGGCGGAGACAAGGCTGAAACGCGGCTTCGAGATTCTCGATGCCGATCATCACACGATCCATGAGGGGCTGGAGCGCAATGCCGAGACGGCGAACGCCTTCATCCGCACGCTTCAGGACAGCGAGGACAAGCAGCGCTTCGCCGCCGATGCCTATGCCGACGAGAACAGCCGGCTGATCGCGATGCTGACCCGGCACCTTGCCGATGAGGAAGATTTGATCATTCCGCTGATCCTCGATCGTGGCCGCGCGCTCGGTATCGACTGATCCTTACATTTCCTTGGCGCGCTCCTTGCCGGCAACTTGGTGGGCAACGAACCAGGCAAGGACGGCCACGCCCAGGCCAATCGCCAGGGCGATCAGCAATCGCTCGTGACGGGCCAGCGCCTGGCCGACGATGCGCTCGGCGCCCAATCCGAAAACATAGCCGAGGGCGGCGAACAATGCGGCCCAGATGATTGATGAAATGGCGTTGAGGATGACAAAGCGCGCCACGCCAATGCCGGACAATCCGGCGGCGATGCCGCCGACCAGGCGCAGGCCATAGATAAAGCGGTTCGACAGCACGAAAATGTCGGGATGGCTGGAGACGAGACGATAGGCGTGACTGAAGCCTGGCCGACCCCTCAATTTAATCACGAGCGGATGGTCGGCGAAGCTTCGGCCGAGGGTGAAAAAGAAAATGTCGCCGACAAAGGCGCCGATGGCAGCCGCGAGAAAGGCCTGCCACAGGACGAAGACATGCTGATGCGCGAAAAAACCGCCAAGGAGGGCGGCACTTTCGCCCTCGGCGATACAGCCCAGAAAGACGGCAATCAGCCCATATTGCTCGATGAGATTATGGATGGCATCCGTCATGGACGCGTCCGCTGCTTCGACAGAATCTCGTCGATCCGCTTCACCTGTTCGGCCAGCTGCGCGATCTCGTCGCGCATGCCGACGATCTGGCTGTGGCGCAGTTCGTCCAGCTTTTCATGCAGCGCCATGATCTCGATCTCGGCCTTGAGATTGACCTCGTAGTCGTGCGCGGCATCGATACGATCGCGCTCGGTCTGGCGGTTCTGCGCCATCATGATCACCGGCGCCTGCAGGGCCGCGACCATGGAAAGCACGAGGTTGAGGAAGATGAAGGGATAGGGATCAAAGGCGTCGCGCGTCAAAAGCCAGACATTGCCTGCCGTCCACAGGATCAGGAAGGCAATGAATGTCAGGATGAAGGACCACGAGCCGCCGATCCGGGCGATGGTGTCGGCGAGGCGGTCGCCAAACGTCTGGTGAAAGGCGACAGCCTTGTTGGTATCCTTGGAGATCGTGGTGCGCTCGATCGTTGATTGCAGCACCCGGTTTTCAGGTGCGCTGAGGCCGTCCGGCTTTCGCTTCAGCCAACGGTTCGCCAGTTCCTCGATCGTCTTGTTCATCGTCGCCTCCGTCGTCAGCGATAGAGGTAGAGGCTACTGGTTCGCACGGGAAGTGGTAGATTGACGCGATAAGGTGAGGAAACAATGATGGATTTTCAGAAAATCCGCGCCCGCGCGGCCAAACGCAAGGGCGGGGAAGCGGCGCTGGCATCGCTGCTGGGGCCTATGCCCGACAATGCCGCGGTGGCTGACGTTGCCGACGACGGCATCCTCTCGATCATGGCCGAGCGTGTTTTCGCGGCCGGATTCGTTTGGCGCGTCATCGAGCAGAAATGGCCTGGTTTCGAAGAAGCGTTCCTGCGCTTCGAGCCGAAGCGGCTGCTGTTCCAGCCCGATGATTTCTGGCACGAGCTGACGGCCGATCAACGCATCGTGCGCAACCCGCAGAAGATCAAATCCGTTCGTGACAACGCGGCCTTTGTCGACCGGGTGTCGAAGGAGCATGGCGGCTTCGGCAAATTCCTCGCCGATTGGCCGGCGGATGATCAGATCGGGCTGATGGCCTATCTCGGCAAGCATGGCAGCCGGCTCGGCGGCCACACCGGCCAGTATTTTCTGAGATGGCTGGACTGGGACGCCTTCATCGTCTCGGCCGACATGGCGGCGGCGCTGCGCGACGCCGGCCTGGACATCGCCGAAAGCCCGACCTCGAAGAGGGATCTCGACAAGATCCAGAACCAGATCAATGCCTGGGCGGCGCAAACCGGGCTGCCGCGCCGGCATATTTCGCGCATTCTGGCGATGTCGATCGGCGAGAACCACTCGCCGGAGGCACTGGGCGAATATATGGGCGAATAGGACACGATCGATATGTCGATCGGTTTGACACGAATGACATATGTCACTCTGTCAGTGGTCCAAATGAACGCCATTGCCCGGCGAATTCTGTCGCGCTAAGTCAGCAGGCATGACCGACAACACCGCTTCCGAGATATTGCGCATCGCCGTCGCCCAGCTCAATCCGACGGTTGGCGACGTCGCCGGCAATCTCGCCAAGGCGCGCGAGGCGAGGGCGGATGCCGCTCGCCAGGGCGCAGACCTCGTGCTGTTCACCGAGCTTTTCCTCGCCGGCTATCCACCCGAGGACCTGGTGCTGAAGCCTGCATTCCTGAAGGCCTGCGAACGAGCGGCGAAGGATTTTTCTGGCGATACCGCCGATGGCGGGCCGGGCGTCATCATCGGCACGCCGCTGAAGCGCAAGAGCGGCACGCACAATTCGATCATCGTTGCCGATGGCGGCAAGATCCTTGCCGAGCGCTACAAGCTCGATCTGCCGAACTACGGCGAATTCGACGAGAAGCGCGTCTTCCAGGCTGGCCCTGAAATCCAGGGACCGGTCAATTTCCGCGGCGTGCGCCTGGGGATTCCGATCTGCGAAGACATATGGGGCGATGTCGGCATCTGCGAGACGCTGGCCGAAAGCGGTGCGGAAATCCTGCTGGTGCCGAATGGCTCGCCCTATTATCGCGGCAAGGTCGACGTTCGCCACCAGATCGTCATTCGCCAGGTCATCGAATGCGGATTGCCGATCATCTATGCCAACCAGCTTGGCGGCCAGGACGAGCTGATCTTCGACGGCGCGTCGTTTGCCATCGGCGCCGACAAGACGCTCGCCTTCCAGATGAGCCAGTTCGAGGAGACGGTCAACGTCACCACCTGGAAGCGAAACCGCTCCGCCGCAGGTGTGCAAAGTGGAAATCATTCCGAGGGCTGGATCTGCTCCGAAGGGCCGATGTCGAAAATCCCGGAGAAGGAGGAGGCCGATTACCGCGCCTGCATGCTGGGCCTGCGCGACTACGTCAACAAAAACGGCTTCAAGAACGTGGTGCTCGGGCTTTCCGGCGGGATCGATTCGGCGATCTGCGCCGCACTTGCCGTCGATGCGCTCGGCGAGGAACGGCTGCGCGCCGTGATGATGCCTTACCGCTACACTTCGAAGGACTCGCTCAAGGACGCTGAAGATTGCGCCCGTGCGCTTGGGTGCCGCTACAATATCGTGCCGATCTTCGAGCCGGTCGAGGGATTCCTGCATACGCTGACGCAGCTTTTCGAGGGCACCAAGGAAGGCATCACCGAGGAAAACCTGCAGAGCCGCGCGCGCGGCACCATTTTGATGGCGATCTCCAACAAGTTCGGCTCGATGGTGGTCACCACCGGCAACAAGAGCGAGATGTCGGTTGGCTACGCCACGCTCTACGGCGATATGAATGGCGGCTTCAACCCGATCAAGGACCTCTACAAGATGCAGGTCTATGCGCTGTCGCGCTGGCGCAATACGCACGTGCCGCCTGGCGCGCTAGGCCCTTCCGGCGAGGTGATCCCGAACAATATCATCGACAAGGCGCCGTCGGCGGAACTGCGCGAGAACCAGACGGATCAGGATTCGCTGCCGCCCTATCCGGTGCTGGACGACATCTTGGAGTGTCTGGTCGAGAACGAGATGGGTGTCGACGAGATCGTTGCCCGCGGCCACGACCGGGCGACGGTGACGCGCGTCGAGCACCTGCTCTACATCGCGGAATATAAGCGCCGGCAGGCAGCGCCCGGCGTGAAGATCACCAAGAAGAATTTCGGCCGCGACCGCCGTTATCCCATCACCAACCGGTTCAGGGATGGCGGATAGGCGCCGTTTCTCGCCCCTGTGAAATGGCTGGGGCCGGATGCTCAATGGGATAGCCATGCCTGATTGTGAAATCAGCTTCGACGTGTCGCGGATTGACTTCCGGGCGACCTCCGACCTGTTGATGGCAAGCTATTGGGGCAGCGGGCGCAGCGACGAACTTCACCGCCGCGCCTTTGCCAACTCGCTTTGCGTTGGTGCTTATGCCGACGGTAAGCAGATCGGCTTTGGCCGGGCGATCACCGACCGCACGGTGTTTGCCTATCTGGCCGATATCATCATCTGGCCGGAATATCGCGGGCGAGGCATCGGCACGCGGCTTGTCCAGGCGCTTATCGATCATCCGGATTGCAAGACAGTCACCCATTGGAGCCTGTCGACGAATGATGCCCATGCGGTCTACGAGAAGCTTGGTTTCAGGCCGTCCACCGATGGCCGCTATATGCGTCTCGACCGCATTTCGACCGCCTGAACGAGGAAATTGCACAACCCGCGATTGTTGCAAAAACGTCTCACTGGTTGGACCAGATGCGCTTTCGGTCGCTCGCTGGCTTGGCGTGGCGGTGAGGCATCTCTATAAACGCCTTTCCGCGATTCCTACGCATCGGCCCGAAAATCGGCATCGATTTTCGGAAAGCACGATGCGCAGATTCAAAGTTAGAGCGTACTTTGTGCGTCCGAATGGACGCATGTCGCTCTAACGGGAGGACCGAATGGCAGGATTTGACATCGTTATGCGAGGCCGCGAAGCCTAGGTCTCAGAAGGCGCGCCAGAAGGTTTTCACCTTCACGCCCAAGCCCATCTGACATCAGGCGTTCGTCGATGCCGGTCGCCGCCCGTCTTCGGGCGAGCCGCCAAATATGCCGAACCTCCGCATTCCCGGGCGCTAATTCGCCCAACGCGGGTTTTTTCAATTTTCGACCTTACCGGGACCGGGCTCGCTTGCGCCCGAATGACATCATGGCTCGTTTTCAGATAGATTTGCGCGCGGGCGCCTTTCGCAGCGTCCTTGGCTTCACGCTTAGCCATTGGCGGCGCCAGCCGTGGCGGCTTACGCTCATCATGGGCACGTTCCTGCTGTCGACCTTGGCCGACGTGCTGACGCCGCTCTATTCGGGCCGGCTGGTCGACGCCGTTGCCAGCAGCGCTGCGGCCGACGATGTCGCGTGGAATGCGGCGATGGCGGCGTTTTCCATGCTGGTGGCTCTGGCGCTCACCGGTGTCGTGCTGCGCAACCTCGCCTTCATGGCCATCGTGGAGCTGACCCTGAAGATGATGGCGGATATCGCCGCCGACGCCTTCCACCGCGTCCAGCGCTTCTCCACCGACTGGCATGCCAACAGCTTCGCCGGGTCGACCGTGCGCAAGATAACGCGCGGCATGTGGGCGCTCGATCTGCTCAACGACACGATCCTGATCGCGCTGCTGCCGTCCGTCGTCATGCTTGTCGGCTCGACGCTGCTGCTCGGCTGGTTCTGGCCGCTGATGGGTGCCGTAGTCGCTGCAGGCTCGGTGCTGTTCATCGCGGTGACGGCGCTGCTGTCGCTTGGCTATGTCGCGCCTGCGGCAAGGCTTGCCAACGCATGGGACACGCGCCTTGGCGGCTCGCTGGCCGATGCGGTGAGCTGCAATGCGGTGGTCAAGGGCTTTGGCGCCGAGGAACGTGAGGAAACGCGCCTTGCCAAGGTGGTTGCCAGATGGCGCGCTCGCACGCGCCGCACCTGGGTGCGCGGCACCGTCAACGGCACCACGCAAGGGGCGATGCTGCTGCTTCTGAGAACCGCGGTGATCGGATTTTCGCTGCTTTTGTGGGCGTGGGGGCAGGCGAGCGCCGGCGATGTCACCTTCGTGCTGACCTCGTTCTTCGTGCTGCAAGGCTATTTGCGCGACATCGGCACGCATATCCGCAATTTGCAGCGCTCGATCAACGACATGGAGGAACTGGTCGACTTCCAGTCCGAGCCGCTCGGCATCGAGGATGTGCCCGGCGCCAAGCCGATCCGCATCACCGACGGCCGCATCAGCTTCGACGATGTCACCTTCCACTATGGCAGCCACCGCCTGCCGCTCTATCGCGACTTTTCGGTGGACATCGCGCCTGGCGAGCGCGTCGGGCTGGTCGGCCATTCGGGCTCGGGCAAGACGACCTTCGTCAAGCTGATCCAGCGCCTTTACGACGTGAACGCGGGAAGCATCCTGATCGACGGCCAGGATATTGCCGGGGTGGCGCAGGCGTCGCTGCGCGGGCAGATCGCCATCGTCCAGCAGGAGCCCATCCTGTTCCACCGGTCGCTGGCCGAAAACATCGCCTATGCCCGGCCGAGCGCCACGCAAGCCGAGATCGAGCACGCCGCGCGGCTGGCCAGCGCGCACGACTTCATCGTCGATCTGCCCAAAGGCTATGGCACGCTGGTCGGCGAGCGCGGCGTGAAACTATCGGGCGGCGAGCGCCAGCGCGTGGCGATCGCGCGCGCTTTCCTCGCCGATGCGCGGATCCTCATCCTGGACGAGGCGACGTCGAGCCTCGATTCGGAATCGGAGGTGCTGATCCAACAGGCGATGGAGCGCTTGATGGTCGGCCGCACGACGCTGGTCATCGCGCACCGGCTTTCAACGGTGCGGGCGCTGGACAGGCTTCTGGTGTTCGATCGCGGCCGCATCGTCGAAGAGGGTTCGCATGACCAGTTGATCCGGCTGCAGGGTGGCATCTACCGCCGGCTGTTCGAGCGCCAGGCGCTCGAATTGACGAAGGGGCTGGTGATCTGACGGGTTACAGCGCCGCGCGCGTGTTAATGGACGCGCGGCGCTGCCGCCTTTTCATCGCCTTCGTCATGTTCTATGTCTGCCGCCAGGCGCGGGGGCGTGTCTTGTCAATACGAAAACCATCCGGTACGCCCCGCCCATGACAGTCACCGTCCGTTTCGCCCCATCACCGACCGGCCGCATTCATATCGGCAATGCGCGCACCGCGCTGTTCAACTGGCTGTTCGCCATGAACAACAAGGGCCGCTTCATCCAGCGTTTCGACGACACCGACGTCGCGCGCTCGACGCAGGAATTCTCCGACGCCATCCTCTACGACCTGCATTGGCTGGGCATCTTTCCGGACGCCACGGAATACCAGTCACGGCGCTTCGAGATCTACGATGCGATGGTGGAGAAATTGAAGGCGGCGCGCCTTCTCTATGCCTGCTACGAAACCCCGGAAGAGCTCGATCTCAGGCGCAAGGTGCGCCGCACGCGCGGCCTGCCGCCGGTCTATGGTCGGGAGGCGCTGACGCTGACGCCTGAGCAGGTCGCCGAATACCAGGCAGATGGCCGCCGGCCGCACTGGCGCTTTCTCCTGCCCAATTTCACCAGTGATCCCTTAGCGCCGGAGCGCACCGAAATCCACTGGAACGATCTGGTGCGCGGCGAGGAAACCGTCGATCTTGCCTCGCTTTCCGATCCGGTTCTGCTGCGCGAGGACGGCACCTATCTCTACACTTTGCCTTCGGTAGTCGACGACATCGAGATGGGCGTCAGCCACGTGATCCGCGGCGACGACCACGTCACCAATACCGGCGTGCAAATCGCCCTGTTCCAGGCGCTTGGTGCCGAGCCGCCGGTGTTCGGCCACCATAATCTCTTGACCACCGCATCGGGCGAGGGCCTGTCGAAGCGGAGCGGCGCGCTCTCGATCGAGAGCCTGCGCGAGACCGGCATCGAGCCGATGGCCGTCGCCTCGCTGGCCGTGCTTGTCGGCACCTCGGAAAATGTCGTGGCGGTGCCTGACATGGCCGAGCTTGCCCGGCGCTTCGATCCGGCCGCGACGTCGAAATCTGCCGCCAAGTTCGATCCGGACGAGCTCTTCGTGCTCAATCGCACACTGCTGCACCATATGCCGTTTTCCGAGGCGCGTGACCGACTGATCGTGCTCGGCATCTCCGGCGAACAGGCCGAGCCCTTCTGGCTGGCGGTGCGCGGCAATCTCGATAGGCTGGCCGATGCAGCGATCTGGTGGCGCACACTTCGCGACGGCCCGCAGGAGCAGCCGGACTTTTCCGATATCGACCGCGATTTCCTTCGCCAGGCGTTCGATCTTTTGCCGGAAGATCCCTGGAACGGGTCGGTCTGGAAGGAGTGGACGGGCAGGATCAGGGAAGCGACCGGCCGCAAGGGCAAGGCGCTGTTCATGCCGCTCAGGCTGGCGCTTACTGGACAGCCTTCAGGGCCGGAGCTTGCAGACCTGTTGCCGCTGCTGGGTCGGGAAGGAACGCTGGCCCGACGGCCCTGACCTTGCGCCGTTCCGGCGGCAGCAAGGTCGTCGGCGAGGGTTTGACGGCGAGGCGCTTGATGGCTTCGCGATCGAGCCCGCCTTCGACATTGGCCAAAGTCTCCGGGTCGGCGCCTGGATCGGGTCTGGCGGCAGGCACCGGAACGGACGGCGTGGTCTCCACGTCGGCCTCGGACTGCTCCGGGCTTGGCGGATTGCCGGCGATGATCTCGAAATTCCGCGAGGCGTTGCAGCCGCAGGCCGACGGCCGCGATGTTTCGGGCTGCTTGTAGAGATAGGCGGTCGGCAGTTCGCTGTAGGGCCTGCCGGTTATCGAGGACGTCATCGAGGCCGAATCGTCGCCAATGCCGCGCGTATAGAACACCTGCATCTCGGTGCCGGGGCAGCTCGAATCGCAGTTCTTCTGGTCGCGCTCGAAATCGCCCAGCGAGGCGGCGTTCGACATCGGGAAGAAATAGCCGTCGCAGGTGCGCACGCACATTGTGCGGAATTCGCCGCCAAGACGTGGCAGGTCCATGCCGTCTGGCCGATTGATCATGGCGCGGATACCGCGTTGTTCATCGGGATCGCTCGGCTCATCCAGCGCATCGGGCTGACTTCTGGCGTCGCCCAAAAGCCGATCGAGCAGATTTCCTTTGCCGTTTTCACGGTTCGCTTCGGGGACAGGCACACGCTTCGAAGGCACGGCGCTATCATGACAGCCATTGGCGTCGAGCGAGGCCAGTATGCGTGCTCGATCACGTCGCGAGCCGCCGCCGGCGAGCTGCGCGCGCTTGACCTGCAGGGCATCGAGATTGGCGTTCATGCGGTCGAGCGTGGCCTCGAGTGCAGCGCATGTGTTGCGATTGCGGCCGACCAGCGAAAAGCCGCAGCCGGCGCTGTCGAACTGGCGGCTTGCCTTTGAAATCTGCTCGCGCTGCCGCACGATCGCGTCGTCGTACTTCCTGAGCAGGGCCGGCTTGCCACCGCCGCCACGCGCAGCGGCCGCGAGATCGGTCTCCAACTGGCGGCAAACACGGGAGGCGGCATGCGGCTCGGTGACGGCAAAGCTTGATAACGTCAAGGCACCGAGCAGTACGGCGGCACGCGTCAGATTCCACCCTCCGCCCGTCATTCGCCGTGAACTCCGTTTAACAGGCCGTCGCGAAAGCTACCGCTTTGCGGTTGTATATTTAGCTTACCGCGAAAGCCCGCTTTAGCCCAGATTTACGACCGCCTGCGCCTTGTGGGCGGCTTCGACCACGGCGAGTGCCGTCATATTGACGACGCCGCGCGACGTCACCGACGGTGTCAATATATGCGCCGGTCTGTCGGTACCGAGCAGGATCGGCCCGACATGCAGCGCGTCCATCATCGTGCGCAGCGCGGTAAGCGTGATGTTCGCCGAATCGAGATTGGGGAACACCAGCAGATTGGCTTCGCCCTTCAGCCGCGAATGCGGATAGACGCGCTGGCGCAGCTCCTCCGACAGAGCCGAATCGGCATGCATCTCGCCGTCGCATTGCAGGTCGGGCGCGATGCGCGCCAGGATCGCCGCTGCCTGCCGCATCTTGAGCGCGCTCGGCGAATCGCGCGAGCCGAAATCCGAATGCGACAGCAGGGCGGCCTTGGGCTCGATGCCGAAGCGCTGGATTTCTTCCGCCGCCAGCACCGTCATCTCGGCGATTTCCTCGGCCGTCGGATCGACGGTGACATGGGTGTCGGTGAGGAAAATGATGCCGCGCTGCGAGATCAGCATGGAAAGCGTCGACAGGTCGTGATCCCTGATACCGGCGCGCGGGCCAATGATCAGGGTGACATTGCGCAGATGCCGCTCGAAACGTCCTTCCAGGCCGCAGACCATGGCGTCGGCGTCGCCACGCTTGAGGGCAAGTGCTGCGATCACCGTGTTGTCGGTGCGCACCATGGTGCGCGCGGCTTCCGTCGTCACGCCGCGCCGGCCGGCGAGCTCGATCAAAAGGTCGACATAGTGGCGATAACGCGGATCGTCCTCGGGATTGATCAGGCCGAAGTCGACGCCCGGCTTGATGCGCAGCCCGTAGCGTTTCAGCCTGACCTCGATGACATGCGGGCGGCCGATCAGGATTGGCTCGGCGATGCCTTCTTCCAGCACCACTTGCGCGGCTCGCAGCACGCGCTCGTCCTCGCCGTCGGCATAGATGACGCGCTTGGCGTTCGACGTCTTGGCCATCGTGAACACCGGCTTCATGACCAGGCCGGAGC
Source organism: Mesorhizobium sp. M6A.T.Ce.TU.016.01.1.1 (assembly GCF_003997065.1). Lineage (NCBI taxonomy): Bacteria > Pseudomonadati > Pseudomonadota > Alphaproteobacteria > Hyphomicrobiales > Phyllobacteriaceae > Mesorhizobium > Mesorhizobium sp. M6A.T.Ce.TU.016.01.1.1. Next base: position 36,586 of record NZ_RZTJ01000007.1, read on the forward strand.
GGAAGACGAAGCGATTCAGCGTGTCGATGTAGACCGTCATGTCGGTGATCGGCCGTGTGGCGACGCCGGTGTCGCAGGCGGCCTTGGCCACCGCCGGCGCGATGCGCAGGATCAGCCGCGGATCGAAGGGCGAGGGGATCAGGAAATCGGGCCCGAAGATCGGCGTTTCGCCGGAATAGGCGCGGGCGGCGACATCGGACGGCTCTTCGCGGGCAAGGGCTGCGATCGCCCGCACCGCGGCCATCTTCATCTCTTCGTTGATGGCGCTGGCGCCGCAGTCCAGCGCGCCACGGAATATATAAGGAAAGCAGAGTACGTTGTTGACTTGATTGGGGAAATCGGAGCGGCCGGTGCAGATCATCGCATCGGGTCGTGCAGCTCGTGCCACTTCCGGCATGATCTCGGGATTGGGGTTGGCCAGCGCCAGGATCAGCGGCTTTGGCGCCATATGCTGGAGCAGTTCCGGTTTCAGCACGCCGGCGGCCGAAAGACCGAGGAACACGTCGGCGCCCGGCAGCACATCGGCCAGCGTGCGCGCCTCGGTATCTTTCACGTAGGGGTCCTTCCAACGGTCCATCTCGTCGACGCGACCCTTGTAAGCGACGCCGAAACGGTCGGTGACCCAGATGTTCTCGACGCGCGCGCCGAGCAAAACCAGCAAGTTGAGGCAGGCAAGGGCAGCTGCCCCGGCGCCGGAGGTGACGATCTTGATGTCTGAGATCGTCTTGCCGGCGAACTCCAGCCCGTTGAGCACGGCGGCGGCGACGATGATCGCGGTGCCGTGCTGGTCGTCATGGAAGACCGGTATGGCCATGCGGGCCTTCAGCCGTTCCTCGACCTCGAAGCATTCGGGCGCCTTTATGTCCTCGAGGTTGATGCCGCCGAAGGTCGGCTCCAACGCCGAGATCGTCTCGACCATGCGCTCGATGTCAGGCGCGTCGATCTCGATGTCGAAGACGTCGATGCCGGCGAACTTCTTGAACAGCACCGCCTTGCCTTCCATCACCGGCTTGGAGGCGAGCGGGCCGATATTGCCAAGACCGAGCACGGCCGAACCATTGGAGACGACGCCGACCAGATTGGCTCGCGCCGTGTAGTCAGCGGCGGTTGCTGGATTGTCGCGGATTTCCAAACAGGGCGCCGCGACGCCGGGCGAATAGGCAAGCGCCAGGTCGCGCTGGTTGCCGAGCGGCTTGGTTGCCTGGATTTCAAGCTTTCCAGGCCTTGGATGCTTGTGAAAATAGAGGGCGGCTTCGTCGAGGTCCGACCGGGCTGCTTTTTTGCTTTCGCCTTCCATACGGGCCTCCCTGCGATCCTGCCTTGACGCCCTTTTAGCATGCAGCGTTGGTTTTTCACGATGCCAAATGACGCAACCGCCAATTAGGCGGAAGAATCATCAAAAACTCATCTATGTCAGATTGTTGCAATGAAATTCTCACCTGCCGTGTCGCGGCCGGCGCGGCTGTCATCGAGCGCCTCGCGCGGCCGGGTGGTCCGGTCAAGTCGCGTCTGGACGACCATCAAGAAGTCTCCAGACGCTATCGACAATGGTCGGCCGTGGCCGCCGTTTCGCAATCACGGCAAGTGGCCACGCTGGCAGCGATACGCCGGTGATCGGTGCATAGCGGACGCCCCGAAACATAAGGCGCTGTGTCGATCGTGGCAGCAGGGCCGCGCCCAAGCCGGCGGACACGAGCGAGAGCATGGTTAGTGCCCGCGTTGCCTCCTGGACGATCCGCACGTCGAGGCCAGCCTTGGTGAACGTGTCCATGATGCGGGCATGGAGCGCCGGGCCTTGTGCAGCCGGAAACATGATGAGCCCATGGTGGGCAATGTCCGCCAGCGTCACCCCGTGTGTCTGCCGGTCATCTGGCAGAACGGCGACGAGATCTTCAGCAGGATAGTCATGGATGTCGAGACGTTCGTCGGTCCCGAGCGGTGGATGCACGAAACCGACGTCGATCTCACTGCGCGACAACGCCGCAATCTGCTCATTGGTGGACGCCTCGATGAGCTTTGGACGGATGTCCGGATATTTCTCGCGAAGCCGAGACAGGAGATGCGGCAGATGCTCGTAGAGAGCCGCCGAAACGAAGCCGACCCTGATCTCGCCAGCTTCGCCGTCATGCGCTGCGCGGGCGATGTGAAGCGCCGAATCGGCGTGCCGCACGGATGCCCGAGCCTCGTCTACGAAGGCCGAGCCTGCGCGCGTCAGGGTTAGGCGGCGGTTGGCTCGCTCGAACAGCTTGACGCCGAGCTCCTTCTCCAGACGCCCGATCGATTGACTAAGCGGAGGCTGCGCCATGGCCAGCCGCAGGGCTGCACGCCCCATATGCAATTCCTCCGCAACAGCGAGGAAATGTCGCAAATGCCGAAGTTCCATATCTTGATGATATCAAAAATCATTGAACACGTCATCGATAGGATATCGAATAGCTGACAGTCTTTCCGGAACGCAATTGCGACCGGAGATATCATGATGTCCCACTTTACCGTCCTCCCCCTCGTGCTCACAGCAGCCATGATGGCCGCCGCTCCAGCATCGGCAGGAGAGCCGGATCTCGTCCGGGTCGACAGGTTCGTCGAACTTCGGACGGGCGAGCGCCTCTTCGTCCGGGAGGTGCGCCGTCCTGGCGCAGCGTCCGAAGCCAACTCCGCCGTCCTCCTCATCCATGGCGCACGCGTGCCCGGCGTTGCGTCCTTCGATCTGCCCGTTGCGGGCGGATCGCTTGCCGCCGACCTCGCGGCTGACGGGCATCTTGTCTATGTCCTGGATATTCGCGGCTACGGCGCATCGAGCCGCCCTGCGGCCATGAACAGGCCGCCCGACCAGTCCGCTCCTCTGATCCGCACCGAAGACGTCGTGGCGGATATTTCCGCAACGGTCGACGCCATCGCCAAATGGAGCGACGTTTCAAGGGTCAGCCTCGTCGGCTGGGCCACCGGCGGGCATTGGGCCGGCGCCTATGCCAGCCGGTTTCCGCAGACGGTTGATCGGCTCGTCCTCTACAACACCCTGTATGGAGGCTCAGACCGGCATCCCACCCTTGGTACCGGCTCGCCGCTTGAAAATCCCGACCGGCCTGGGACGTTTAGTATCCAATCGTTCGGCGGTTATCGGCTGAATACACGTGCGACCCTATTCAACGCCTGGGACGACAGCATCCCGGTCGCGGACAAGGCTCAGTGGCGCGATCCCGCGGTGACGGCAGCCTATGGTGATGCGGCACTCGCCTCCGACGAGACGGCGTCGACGCGCCAGCCGCCGAGTTTCCGGTCACCGAGCGGCGCCATGGCCGACAGCTTCGAACTGGCATTCGATCGCCGGCAATGGTCTGCCGCGGCACTCACCATGCCAGTGCTCATCATCCGCTCCGGACGGGATTTCTGGAGCCGGCCGGAGGATGCGAAGACAATCGTAGACGAAGCACCAAAAGCGGAACGTCTGGACATCCCGGAAGCCACCCACTTCGTCCATCTCGACCGCGAGGCCGCAGGGCGCGGTGTGTTCCTCGACGCTGTGAAGCGGTTTCTCGGTCGCCCGGAGGGATGAACCATGAAGGGTCGTTTATGTGTCCTGCGGGCGCAGCAGCCGCACCAACAGTGTCATACTGGCCGCTCCCCGCGCCGCGCGATCAGAACGCGCTGACATAGGCGCCGCCGTCGACCGGTATGTTCTGCCCGGTCAGGTAGCCGGCATGGACCGAGCACAGGAAGGCGCAGATCTGGCCGAATTCCTCTGGCGTGCCGAGCCGCTTGGCCGGAACGTTGGCTGCTGCCTCGGTCTTGCGCGCGGCGGCGGCAGCCGGATCTTCGGGAGTGCCGGCTTCGTGCGGGGGGCGCAGCCGGTCGGTGTCGATCTTGCCCGGCAGCATGTTGTTGATCGTCACATTGCGGTCGATCACCGTCCGCGCCACGCCGGCAAGGAACGACGTCAGGCCGGCGCGTGCGCCGGACGACAGATCGAGGCCGGGAATGGGAACATAGACCGACAGCGAGGTGATGTTGACGATGCGGCCGAAGCCGCGCTCGGCCATGCCGTCGATCACAGCCTGAACCAGTTCGACCGGGGTCACCATATTCTGGGTGACGCCTTCGAGAATCTTTTCGCGGTCGAGCTCGCGGAAATCGCGAAACGGCGGTCCGCCATTGTTGTTGACGAGGATATCGGGATCGGGGCAGGCGGCAAGCAGCGCCTTCTGCACCTCGCGCTTCGACACGTCGCCGACGATCTCGGTCACCTTGACGCCAAATCTTTCGCGCAGTTCGGCGGCGGTCTTTGCCAGTTGGTCGGCGTTGCGCCCATTGATGACCAGATCGCAGCCGGCCTCGGCCAGCGCCATGGCGCAGCCCCGCCCAAGGCCCTTGCCCGAAGCACAGACGATGGCCTTTTTTCCGCGTATACCGAGATCCATGGCGATTTCTCCTCTGATTTGCGCGGCAAACTAGCCCTTTGGCTGGACCAATCGCAACCGTCATACGGTTGTTGCATGAATCGGGGCATAGCCAACGCGAAAGCAACGGTGAGAATCCCATGCCTGGCGCAGAGCCCCGCACTTTCCGCAGCATGTTCATCTCCGACGTCCATCTCGGATCGAAGGCTGCTAAGGCCGAGTTCCTGATCGATTTCCTGCGCCATCACGACGCCGATATCATCTATCTCGTCGGCGATATCGTCGACGGCTGGCGGCTGAGACGGAGCTGGCACTGGCCACAGAGCCACAATGACGTCGTCCAGAAATTGCTGCGCAAGGCACGCAAGGGCGCCAGCATCACCTACATCGCCGGCAATCACGACGAGTTCGCGCGCCAGTTCCAGGGCGTGCATTTCGGCGGCATCGTCGTCGCCGATCGCGCCACCCACGAGACCGCCGACGGCAAACGTTTTCTTGTCATCCATGGCGACCAGTTCGATACCGTCGTCCACAATGCGCGCTGGCTCGCCTATCTCGGCGACTACGCCTATGACGGGGCCATGCTCGTCAACCGCGTGGTGACGCGGCTTCGCCAACTGCTTGGCCTGCCTTACTGGTCGTTTTCGTCCTGGGCCAAGGTCAACGTCAAAAAGGCGGTGAATTTCATCGGATCGTTCCAGACCATGCTGACCGAGGAAGCGCGCCGTTCGCATGTCGACGGCGTGATCTGCGGTCACATCCACCACGCCGCGATCGAAAACTACGAGGATGTGCAGTATATCAACACCGGCGACTGGGTGGAGAGCTGCACCGCGGTGGTCGAACATTTCGACGGCCAGATGGAGATCCTGCGCTGGGCGCACGTCCTGCCGGAGGCGCCGGTCGGCAGCGAGCTGCTGGTGCCGATCGACATCAAGGGCAGGGCGGTCCAGGCGGCCTGACCAAACCCGACCTCAACTCCCTCTAATCGATTAGTCCACGCGGTTCCGCCGACTTTTTCAGCATGTTATGAGATTGCGTGCGCTGCAGGCCGACTCAGCCCAACGGAGCGCCGACGGATTGCCCGCTGATGTCCTCCCTGCCGCCGCTTTCACCTGAACAGCTCGTCAAGCCGCGTCATTTCGAACTGCGCATGGGCCTGATTTTCTTCACGCTTTTCGTGCCGCTGGGGACGCATTTGCCATATTTCCCGCTGTGGCTGCAGGCGGAAGGTTTTGATGCCGAGCAGATAGCGGTCATTCTCGCAGCACCAATGTTCCTGCGCGTGGTGACGACGCCATTGCTGACGGCACTGGCAGACAGGGCGAGCGACCGCGCCCACGTCTATGTCGCGCTGATGGCCGCATCGCTGGCGCTGTCCGCGGGTTATTTCCTGACGCCGACCTACGCCATCGTGCTCGCCGTCTCGCTGGCGCTCGCTGTCGTCTGGACGCCGCATTCGCCGATCGCCGATTCGCTGGCGCTGTCGGGGGTGCGCCGCTTCGGCTCCAACTATGCAAGCATGCGCAAATGGGGATCGATCTCCTATCTGTGCGCAAATCTTACGGGCGGTTTCATCCTGTCGCGGACCGGCGCCCAGGCTGTTCCGATGATCATTTTCGTGGCGTTTGGCGCTGCACTTGTCGTCGGACTGATCGCGCCGCGGCTCGGCCGCCCCCGCCGTGCTTCGCCGCTTTCGGCGACCGACATTCAGCAATCGGCACCAAAACTCCTCAACGCCTATTTCCTGTATTTCTCCATCGGCGTCGGCGTCATCACCGCCAGCCACGCATTTCTCTACGGCTTCGTGTCGATCTACTGGAAATCGATCGGCATCGGCGATCAGGTTGTCGGGCTGCTTTGGGGTTGGGGTGTGGTGGCCGAGATCGGCATGTTCATGATCTTCACCCGGGTTTTCGGCTCCTTCTCGGTCGTGTCGATCATGGTGATGGCCGGAATAGGCGCGATCGTGCGCTGGATTGCCTTCCCCTTGGTCTGGCCGCTCGGCCTTGGGGTTGCCGGATTTTTCGCAGTCCAGACGCTGCACGCGGTTTCCGTGGCGCTGGTGCTGATCGGCCTGCAGAAAATGATCGGCGAGACGGTCGCGGAGGAACGCACCGGGGCCGCTCAAGGCATCGCCTATTTCTCCAACGGCTTTTTCACGGCCGTGGTGACGCTCATGTCCGGCCCTCTCTATGACCGCTTCGGCGTGGATGGGTTTTTTGCCATGATCCCGATCGCTCTGATCGGCTTGGCGCTGATCGGATTTGCAGCGCGTTCAGCCCCACAGCGCCGTATCGGGCGGTGACACCAGCGAACCTTGGTAGACGAGACCGGGAACACGGTCGCGGGCAAGCAGCAGCGGACCATCGAGATCGACGAAATCGGCATCCTGCGCCAACAGCACCGCCGGCGCCATGGCCAACGATGTGCCGACCATGCAGCCGACCATGACGCCAAAACCCAATTCGCGGGCACGATCGCGAAGGATGAGGGCGGCGGTCAGGCCGCCCGACTTGTCGAGCTTGATGTTGACGGCATCGTAAAAACCGACAAGCGAGGCAAGGCCCTCTGCCTCATGCACGCTTTCATCGGCGCAGATCGGCACCGGATGCGCGATGTGGCTAAGGATGCCGTCACGGCCCGCCGGCAGCGGCTGTTCGATCAGCGCGATGCCGTGCTCGGCGGCGAAGGCCAGGTTTGCAACGATGTCGTCGTCCGTCCAACCCTCATTGGCGTCCAGGATGATGCGGCTTTGCGGTGCCGCCTCCCTAATCGCGCGGATACGGGCCATATCGTTGTCGCCGCCGATCTTGACCTTGAGCAGCGGACGCCGGGCGTTGGCGCGGGCTTGGGCTGCCATCGCTTCGGGCTCGCCGAGCGATAGCGTATAGGCCGTCTCAAGCTTGCGCAGTGGGGCCGTGCAGATGCTGGAGGCGACCGGCTTGCCTGTGATCTTCGCCTCCAGGTCCCACAGCGCGCAGTCGACGGCGTTGCGCGCAGCACCTGCCGGCATGGCGTCGAGCAGCGCGGCCCGGCTGATGCCGCCTTCAATCTGCTCCCGCATCGCCTCGATCGCATCGCGGACACCGTCCATGGTCTCGCCATAGCGCCTGTAGGGGACGCATTCGCCGCGCCCGCTATGGTCGGCCTGGCTGATCGTGCAAGCGATCACTTCGGCTTCGGTCTTCGAGCCGCGCGAAATGGTGAATGTTCCGGCGATGGGAAAGCGCTCGGCCTCGACCGAAATGACACGCGCCATATTTTTCTGCTCCGGCTGTGCGACAACGAGCTTGTCGGCAAATCGACAGGTGGGTTCCGTCAGGTTAAACAGATTGGCCCGTCAGGCTAAACAGGACGCCATGTTGACCATCCGCAAACGCTTCGCAAGCGGCACGACCGCCAGGGAGGCCGACCACCAGCCGCGCGTCGCGGTCGGTGAGGAGGGCGGCGTTCTGGGCTGCGCCTTCTCCGGAAACTGGACGACGCGTACCGTGACGCTGGTCGACGCCGAGATGCGCAAGATCGAGAAGCGCAGCGGTTTCCAGACGCTGGCGCTCGACCTTTCGCATATCGAGAAGATGGATACCGCCGGGGCCTGGCTGATCGACCGCCTGGTCAGCGCCTTCGAAAAGAAAGGCGTCGAGATCAGGCTGCAAGGGCAAAGCGAGATCGCCTCGATCCTGCTCGGCGCCGTCGGCGATGCTGTTCGGCGCGAACCCGATTCCGGCGGCACAAAGCCGCCCAACATCATCATTCGCGCGCTTGAGGCGGTTGGCCGGCGCGTCTATGAAATGCGCGACGACTTCCTGGCCTCGATGAACATATTGGGCGCCACGATACGCGGCTCGCAGATGAAGCTCGGCCGTGGCCATGCAGTCAATCCGGCGGCGATCTTCAACCAAATCGATCGCATGGGCGTCGGCGCCATCCCGGTGGTCGTGCTGATGTCGGCCATCGTCGGCGCGATCGTCGCCCAGCAAGGCGCCTACCAGCTCAGCTATTTCGGCGCCGATATCTTCGTCGTTGATCTGGTCGGCGTGCTGATCCTGCGCGAACTCGGCGTGCTGATGACCGCGATCATGATCGCCGGTCGTTCGGGCAGCGCCATCACGGCTGAAATCGGCTCGATGAAAATGCGCGAGGAGGTCGACGCGCTGAAGGTCATCGGGCTCAATCCGATCGGCGTGCTGGTGTTTCCGCGGCTGGTCGCCCTGGTGATCGCGCTGCCTTGCCTGACGATCATCGCCAATTTCGCTGCACTTGGCGGCGGCATCGCGGCGGCGTGGCTCTATTCCGACATTGCGCCGGCCGCGTTCATCGACCGGTTGCGCGTCGCTATCGATCTCAGCACCATCTTTGCCGGGCTGATCAAGGCGCCGTTCATGGCCATGATCATCGGCACGATCGCGTCGGTCGAAGGCATGAAGGTTGGCGGCAGCGCCGAATCGCTGGGACAGCACGTGACCGCTTCGGTGGTGAAGTCGATCTTCGTGGTCATCATCCTCGATGGGCTTTTCGCTATGTTCTACGCGGCGATCGAGTTCTGACATGGCGACGCAAGGCAGCACAAAGGCGACTGGGGTTGCGGAAGGGGCCAGCGAAGATGAGATCGTGCTTTCCGCGCACGACATCACCGTATCCTTCGGCGACAAGGTCATTCTCGACAGATTGTCGCTCGATATCAGGCGCGGCGAGATCCTCGGCTTTGTCGGCGCCTCCGGCGCCGGCAAGTCGGTTCTCCTGCGCACCATCCTTGGCCTGGTGCACAAACAGTCGGGAACGATCAAGCTGTTCGGCGTCGATGTCGAAAAGGCGAGCGAGAGGGAGCGTCTTCGCATCGACATGCGCCTTGGCGTCCTCTTTCAGCACGGCGCGCTGTTTTCGGCGCTCACGGTTCTTGAGAACGTGCAGGTGCCGATGCGCGAATATCTCGATCTGCCCAGAAAGCTGATGGACGAGCTGGCGATGCTCAAGGTCGAACTGGTCGGGTTGCCGCCGGATGCGGCGCAGAAATTCCCGTCCGAGCTTTCCGGCGGCATGATCAAGCGTGCGGCGCTGGCGCGCGCGCTGGCGCTCGACCCCGACATCGTGTTCCTCGACGAACCGACATCCGGCCTCGATCCGATCAGCGCGGCTGAGTTCGACGAACTGGTCGTCAAGCTGCGCGATACTATGGATCTGACCGTATACATGGTCACGCACGATCTCGACACGCTGTTCACCGCTTGTGACCGGGTGGCCGTGCTCGGCAACAAGAAAGTGCTGGTCGAAGGCACGATCAACGACATGCTCAGAAGCGAGGAACCCTGGGTGAAATCCTATTTCCGCGGAAAACGTGCGCGGCAACTTGATCTTGCGGCGCGCGCATAGCCATAAGTGGGTAAATGGAAACCAGAGCCAACTACGTCATTGTCGGCATTTTCACGCTAGCCGCGATCCTGGCGGCATTCGCGTTCGTCTATTGGACGGCCGCGATTGGCGACAGGGGTGAGACGGCGATGCTGCGGGTGCGCATTCCGGGATCGGCTTCCGGCCTCGGTCGCGGCAGTTTCGTGCTGTTCAACGGCGTCAGGGTTGGGGATGTCAGGCGCGTCTATATCGACGTCGACAATCCGACCGCCGCCATCGCCGACACCGAAATAGACCGCATGACGCCGATCACCAAATCGACTCAGGCCGATATCGGCCTTGCCGGCCTCACCGGCCAGGCCAATATCGAACTCAAGGGCGCCGACCCCAAGGAAGCGAAGCTTCTCGACCAGGCGGAAGCGGAGGGCAAGGTCGCCGAGATCGTCGCCAATCCGTCGGCGGTCACCAACCTGTTGCAGACGGCGCAGAACATCTTCACCCGCGCCGATACGGTTCTCACCCAGCTCGAAGGCTTTACCAAGGACGTTCGCGGGCCGCTGACGCAGACGGTCAACAACGTGCAGACCTTCTCCGATGCGCTGGCCAAGAATTCCGACGGCATCGACAAATTCCTCGCCAGCGTTAGTTCGCTGTCGGACGAGTTGAGAGGGGTCTCAGGCAAGCTCGACGGCACGTTGAAGGCGGCGGAAGGGCTGCTCAACGCCGTCGACAAGGACCAGATCAAGAGCATCGTCGCCAATGTCGATACGGTGACCACGAATCTGAAGGAAACCTCGAAGCAGTTCGACAGGGTCGTCAGGAATGTCGACACCGCGGTGGGATCGATCAACGATTTCGCCCAAAGAACGCAAGGCACGCTGGCCAAGGTCGACGGCGTTCTCGACGGCATTGATCCGGCACAGGTTCGCACCGCGCTGGCCAACATTCAGAAGGCCAGCGAAAACGCCAACGAGGCTGCCGCCGACATCGCCAAGGTGACCAACAAATTCGCCAACCGCGCCGACGATATCGACCAGACGATCAAGGACGCGCAGCAGCTCGCGGAGCGCCTCAACGACGCTTCGGTGCGCGTCGACGGCATCCTCGCCAAAGTCGATACATTGCTCGGCTCGGGCCAGGCCGACGGGATGATAGCCGATGCCAGGAATACGCTGAGATCGTTCAAGCAGGTCGCCGACACGCTGAACGCCCGCCTCGGCACCATCACCGACAATCTGGCGCGATTCTCAGGTCAGGGCCTGCAGAATGTCGAAGCGCTGGTCCAGGACAGCCGCCGTTCGATCACCCGCATCGAAGAGGCGGTGACGGATCTCAGCCGCAACCCGCAGCGGATCCTGTCAGGCGGCGAAGGCGAGGTCCGGCAATTCGACGGCAGGGTGCGGCGTTGACTTCGGCTTTCGCCCGCCCCAAGAACAGCAGGCAAGTGCGCTACGGATGCGGATTGCTCATACGATTCGGGGACAACGGGGATCGCGTGTGAAGTCGGTCGTGCTTAAATTGGGCGGGGTCAAATCGGGCGGGCTCAAAGCGGGAGTGGCACTGCTTACGCTTTCGCTAGCCAGTTGCGCGTTTTTGCCGGGCGGCGGGCCGGCGCCCCTGGACACATTCGAACTGTCGGCACCGCCGCTCGATGCGCGCGGCCACAGCCGCCGCCAGATTCTCATCGCCCAGCCTTCCGCGCTCAAGGCGCTGGACAGCCAGAACATCGTCATCAAGCCGACCGTGCGTTCGATCCAGTACCTCAAGGGCGCGCAATGGGCCGATCGGCTGCCGCTGATCGTGCAGGCGCGGTTGGCCGAGACATTCCAGCGCTCGGGCAGCTTCGCCGGTGTCGGCAAGCCGGGCGAGGGGCTGGCGATCGACTACCAGGTGATCGTCGAGGTCCGTGCCTTCGAAGTCCGGGTCGACGGCGGCGAGCATGCCGAGGTCGACCTGTTCGTGCGGATACTGAACGACCGCAATGGCGAGGTACGCGCCTCAAAGAGCTTTACCGCGAGCGCGCCCGTCTCGGGCAGCGGCAATCAGGCCTATGTCGGCGCGCTCGACGCTGCGTTCGGCGACGCCGCCAAGGACATCGTTCGCTGGACCGATTCGGTGATCTGACACAGCCAGGGACGCCGGGCGCAGCTACTTGGCGGCGGCATGATGGTCAACAGGTTCCTTTGATTGCGACCACCGTGCGAAAACTCGGTAGTCGACGACAGTCGGTTTCGGGTGGTTTCCCGACATCCATGTGGCCGCTAAGATAGAGCAATGCGTGAACCGGATTTCCAATTGGACGGGTGGTGCCTGGATGATGGCGAGGAATATCGTCAGGCGTCGCCGGACACATTCTGGATACCCGATTCGCATGAACGAGAAGGATTGCAACCGGGAGATCACGCGAAACTGATCTTTCGAATTTCGGTCGATGATGAGAATGAACCCGTCGCCGTAGAGCGCATGTGGGTGCTGGTGCGCGAGCGGATCGACGGAGCCTACTTGGGGGTCCTCAATAACGATCCGTATGCAGTTGCTCAGAATGATGAGCTTTGGAGTGGGATTGAGTTACCGTTTTCCGCCCGTCATGTGATCGATATTCGCGAACGTGGCGAGGAAACCATTGCCTTGGCCGCACAAACACCGAAGAAGCGTTGGCCTCAAACGTGATCGCGGTCTCATGTCTGCAACGGGTCCGATAGCAGTCGCCAACATGAAGGTCTGCGGCCCCGGTTCCAAAAAATCCTAACTTGTTGTCGGATCGGTCAAGCCGCGTTCGTCCTTGGCATGGATCGACACTCCAACCATAGGGATAGATGATATGCCCAGTACCGTACGCCTGCACCGCGTTCTGGCAACCAGCCCAGAAAAAGTCTATCGCGCATTCCTTGAGGCGGACGCGCTTGCGAAATGGCTACCGCCCAACGGCTTTACCTGCACGGTCTATCATCTGGAACCCAAAGTCGGCGGCACATTCAAAATGTCGTTCCGCAACTTCACAACGGACAAAAGCCACGCGTTTGGCGGTGAATATGTCGAGCTCGTTCCTGGCGAACGCCTGCGCTATACGGACAAGTTCGACGATCCTAACTTGCCCGGTGAGATGCAGGTGACAGTGATCTTGAAGAAAGTATCGGTCGGCACGGAGCTGGATATCACGCAGGCAGGTGTTCCGGACGTCATTCCAGCTGAGGCTTGTTATCTCGGTTGGCAGGAGTCGCTGCGAAACCTGGCAAGGCTCGTCGAGCCGGAGATCAATCAATAGAGCATCATCCCGAGGACGTCGGCACAGCATGAAAAAAGGCGGGAAAATCTCCCGCCTTTTTTCGTTTCGTTTATCGCCTGATCAATGCAGGCGGCCGCTGGCATGCGCCAGCATCGTGTAGACCTTGCCTGTGTCTGACGTCAGATAGGTCTGCGCCATCATGTTGTCGCGGTCGTTGCGCGACACGTCCTTGAGCAGCTTTTCGAAATCATCGCAGTAACGGTCGACGGCGGCACGGAACTCCGCCTCCATCTGATATTTGCGGCGAATCTCATCGAAAGTCTGCTGGCCCTTCAGCGTGTAGAGACGCCGCGTGAACACGTCACGCTCGCCGCGCCGGTAGCGGTTCCACAACTCGATCGAGGCATCGTGATCGATGGCGCGGGCGATATCGACGGAAAGCGAGTTGAGTGACTCCACGACATGAAGCGGCGAGCGCTGGGCAGGGGCCGAGCGTGGCGCTTCCGACGGCGCGGGCTTGGCGGCCTCTTCGCGCGATGCCCCGGTCAAGAGATCGCGCACCCAGCCGCCTTGCGGCGTACGGCCATTGGGGTCGCGCTGGCGCGGCGCGGTCTCAGCCGGGCGTTCCAGGTCGAGCGTGCCACGCAGTGCGGTGTCACCCGACGGCGCCTGCGGGGCGCGAGGCTCCGGTTGCGGGGCTGGAGGACGGCGCTGCGGCTCAGCGGCGCGTGCGATAGGCGCTTGCGGTGCCGGGCGCAGGTTGCGCGGCTCCGAGGTGTAGGTGCTGCGGCCCGATCTCGCAACGATATCCGAGAGTTCCTTCAGCGCGTTGATCTGCTCGGAAACGGCGCGGCGGATGGCCGTGGTCGATTCCTTTGCCTCTTCCGGCATCTCGATGACGCCCTTCTTAAGCTCGGCGCGGGTGAGGTCGAGCTCGCTCTTGATCGAGCCGGCGGTGCGCCGCATCTCCTCGGTCGCGTCGGCGAAGCGCTTCGTTGCCGAATCGACGACGTCGGAAATGGCGGTACGGATCTTGTCCGCCGACTCCAGCGTCTTGCCTTCGGCGTTCTGCAACGTCTGGCCGACCAGCGTCTCGAACGAGCGCATGACCTTTTCGAGATCCTCCGACTTCTTGACCAGGCCGACGGCGAGGTCCTCCAGCGACGACTGTCTCTCGAGCGTGTGTTCGAGGTTGCTCTGCGCCGAACTCAACAGGTCCGAAGCACTGGACAGCAGACGGCTGTGCTCGTCGAACTTGGTGGCGATCGAGGCGACCTCGCGCAAGGTGGAAGACGACAATTCGGTAAGCCGCGTCGTGTTCGAATCGACCAGGCGCGCCGAGCTGGCGAAGGTTTGCGCGGCTTTTTCCGTTGTTGCCGCAAAGCTTTGCGTGCTGCCGGTCAGGCGTTCGTCGACCTGGCCGAGATTGGCCGCCGCCTGCTCGATCAACTGACCGAGCTGCGAGCTCGAGGTGCTCATGCGGCCGATGAGATCGGCGACACTGTCGGCGAGCGTCGAGCGTGCGCCTTCGACGGCCGACAATGTTTCGGCGGTGCGGCTGGCGAGCGCGTCGACCAAGGCGGCGTTTTCGCTGCGCAACTTCTCGGTCGCGCGCTCGGTAACCTCTTCCATGCTCTTTTGCAGCTCCGAGCCGCCCTGGGCGAAACGCTCGACCAGCGGCCGTGCCGTTTCGTCGAGGATTTTCGAGATCTCGGCCGAACGTGCCGCAAGCATGGTGTTGAGCTCGCGGGTGTTGGTGCCGATGGTCTTTGCGGCGTCGTTGGTGCTCTGGCCGATATGCTGGCCGACCGCGGTGAAGGTTTCGGCAATCGCGTTGGCGCGAGAAATGAGTTGCGCCTCGGCAGTCGAAACCTGCTCGTTGAGCTTCTGGCCTATCGTCTCGGTGGTGTAGACGAGACGGTTTTCGACGCCGGCAACCTGCTCCTCGACACGAGCCGCCGCCGCTGCTGCGCTGGATGCCAGACGCTCGTCGGCGCCGGCCAGCGCCTGCTCGATTTCGCGGGCGTGGACGGCAAGTTCCTGACCGGTCAGCCTCGCACGTTCGGCAACCCGCTGCTCGGTGCTGGCAAATGCCCCGACGATGTTCTCGGTATGCTCTCCGATCGTCGACGAGCTGTCGGCGATGCGGGACACCAAACGGTGATCCGCCTCGTCGAAGATACGGCCGATCTCGGACGCGCGGGCCGACAGCGCTTCCGAACCTTCGGCAATGCGCGACATCAGCTGCTGGTCGGCAGCATCGAAAATGCGGCCAAGGTCGGATGCCCGCGCCGCGAGCGCTTCGGCCGATTCGCCGATGCGCACGCCGAGCCGTTCGTCGGCGCCTTCGAAATTGCGCAAGATGTCGCCGGCGCGCGCGGCCAACGACTGCGCCGTTTCGACCGCGCGGGCAACGAGCTTCTGGTCCGCCGCATCGAATGTGCCGGCGATCTCGCTGGCACGGGCTGCCAGCTGATCGGCCGTTTCCTGGGCGCGCGCCAGCAAGGAGTTCGATGTATCGTCGACACGGGCCATGATGGTGCTCGATGTGTCCTCGGCGCGGGCAATGAGCGCGCTCGACGTATCCTCGGCACGTGCGGCGAGGCGGCGATCCGCCTCCTCGAAGGTGCGGGCGATATCCTCCGCCCTGGCGAGCAAGGCCGCCGAGGTCTGCTCGGCACGTTCGGCGATCTTGCGATCGGCGTCGCTGAACGCAGCACCCGCCTGCTCATGCAGCGCGCTGGTGACTTCCATGACCTTTTCACGCAGCGCTCCCGCAACGAAGACGGCGCTCTTTTCGAGCACGCTGCGGACGTTGTCGACACCGGTCGACAACGCACGCTCCATGGTTCCGGCGCGCTCCTCGATGATGCCGGTCTGCCGGCTGAACGCCTGCTCGATTTTTTCGACGTCGGCGGCGATTGCCGCGGAAATATCGGTGCTCCTGGCGGCGATCTGGTCGATATGGCCGGACAGCGAACGGTCGACATCCTTGCGGGTGTCGGCGAGCTTGGAGAGATCGTCCTCCAGCGCACGGGTCAGCGCGTCGCGGCCTTCGGCCAGCTTGCCGACATGGCCGGCGATGATGTCGTCTACGTCGCTGCGGCTCGCTGCAATTTTCTGCAGGTCTGCTTCCAGCGCACGTCTGAGGATGTCGCGGCCTTCGGCCAGTTTCTCGACCTGGCCGGCAACCAGCCCGTCGATGCTCGACCGGCTTTCCGCCAGCTTGGCGAGATCGTCTTCGAGCGCCTTGGAGAGGATCGAGCGGTCCTGGATCAGCTTCTCGGCATGGCTGTTTACAAGACCGTTGACGCTGCCGAGATCGGCCTCCAGGGCCCGCGTAAACTGTGCACGATTGTCGGTCAGTTGCTGGGACTGATCGGCGACGACACCCTTGATCGTATTGAGGTCTGCTTCCAGCGCACGTCTAAGGATGTCGCGGCCCTCGGATAGCTTCTCGACCTGGCCGGCAACCAACCCGTCGATGCTCGACCGGCTTTCCGCTAGCTTCGCGAGATCGTCTTCGAGCGCCTTGGACAGGGTCGAGCGGTTTTCCGCCAGCTTTTCGGACTGACTTGATATGACGTCCTTGATCGTGTTGAGATCGGCTTCCAGCGCACGTCTGAGGATGTCGCGACCTTCGGCTAGCTTCTCGACCTGGCCGGCAACCAGCCCGTCGATGCTCGACCGGCTTTCCGCCAGCTTGGCGAGATCGTCTTCGAGCGCCTTGGACAGGGTCGAGCGATCTTCCGCCAGCTTTTCGGACTGGCCTGATATGACGTCCTTGATCGTGTTGAGATCGGATTCCAGCGCGCGCTTGAGGATGTCGCGGCCCTCGGCCAACTTCTCAACCTGGCCGGTAACCAGACCATCGATGCTCGACCGGCTTTCGGCCAGTTTGGCAAGATCGTCCTCGAGCGCCTTCGACAGGGTTGAACGATCCTCGGCGAGCCTGTTCATGTGATCGGAGATAAGGCCATTCACGCTCTGCAGGTCGGTTTCCAACGCCCTTGAGAGCTGACCACGGTCTTCCGCCAGCTTTTCCGACTGGCTTGATATGACGTCCTTGATCGTGTTGAGATCGGATTCAAGCGCGCGCTTGAGGATGTCGCGGCCTTCGGCCAGCTTCTCGACCTGGCCGGCGACCAGGCCGTCGATGCTCGACCGGCTGTCCGCCAATTTGGCGAGGTCAGCCTCGAGCGTCTGCGAAAGCAGGCTGCGATCGTCGGCGAGCCTGCCCGAATGTTGCTCGATCAGGCCCCTGATGCCGGACAGGTCGTTTTCAAGCGAACGCGAAAGCTCGGTGCGGTCTTCCGCCAGTTTGGCGGAATGGTTCTCGATGAGACCCTTGATGCCGACGATGTCGCTTTCCAGCGCCTTGGCGAGGATGGCGCGACCTTCGGCGATCTTCTCGACCTGACCGGCGACCAGGCCGTCGATGCTGGCGCGGCTGTCGGCCAGCTTGCCGAGATCGGCCTCGAGAGCGCGTGAAAGAATGCTGCGGCCTTCGGCCAGCTTGCCAACATGGCCGGCAACCATTTCATCAATGATCGTGCGGGCTTGCACAAGTTTTCCGGAGTCTTCGTTCAAGGCCTGTGAAAGCCTGTTACGGCCCTCTTCGAGGCTTTCGAGATGGCTGCCGAGCGAAGCATCGATGGTGGCCCGCGACTCGTTGACCTTGCGCAGATCCTCTTCGAGCGCGCGCGAGATCAGGCTGCGACCTTCGGCAAGCTTCTGCACCTGATCGGTGACAGCCGCGTCGATGCCGGCGCGGCTTTCGGCGAATTTCGCCAGATCGGCCTGCATTGCCGCCGCCATGCGTTCGCGGCTTTCGGAAAGCTTGCGGCTGTGGTTCTCGACGGCTTCCTCGATGCCGACGCGGGCATCGGCAAGCCGCTGGATATCGGCATCGAAGGAGCGTGACACCACATGACGAGCCGCTTCCATGCGCCCGGCGAAATCGCCGGCGCGTGCTTCAAGCATGGACGAGGTCGACGAAACGATATCGGCCATGTCGGCGCCGATCTGGGTCTTGCCCTGATCGATCATCGCCGACAGCGTCTCCTTGCTTTCCTGGAAGGTGTGGGCGATTTCGCGCGCGCGCTCGACCAGGGTCTCGTTGATCTGGCGTGCACGGGCCTCGAGCGCGGCGTTGAGCTTCTGGGTGCCGGTGTCCAGCGCTTCGGCGCGGGTCTGGAACTCACTAATCAGCGTCTGGCCGCGTTCGGCCAGCGTCCGCTCAATGCCGTTAAGGCTGGCTTCAAATTCGGAGTTGAGCGTGCGCGCGGCGCCGCCGAGCAGCGACACCATGCCGGAGGTCCGATCGTCGAGCAGATCGGTCAGCGACCGGGTGAGGCCGTCGGTCGTGTCCGTCAGCTTGGCGATGCGCGTATCGAGAAGGCTGGCGAAGGCTTCGCCGGAGGTCGACAGCCGGTCCGTGATCGATTCGAGCCGGCCTTCCACCGAATCGAAGATCGACATCGAGCTCTGGTTGATCCTGTCGATCAGCGTGTCGCCGGAATTGGTGATGGTCATCGACAGGTTGGTCGAGGCGTTGAGAATGCTGTCGCGAATGATGTCGCTGGCAGCCCCGATTTCGTCCTTCAGCGTCTCATGCGCGCCAGTGATCGAGGCGCGCACGCGTTCGGCGTGGGTGACCACCGCTTCGCGCTCGCTGCCCAGCCCGTCGACAAGCGAACGGATGCGGGATTCATTCTCCGAGTAGGAGCGTTCGATCTGGTTGACTTCGCTGTGGACCAGGGTTTCGAGTTCGACGGCTCGCGCAAGCGTGCGCTCGATGCCTTCACCCATGGCCGCCACCTCGCGGCGAACGGCCTGCCCGATCATCATGACACGATCCTGGGCGATATTTTCCGGCTCGGTCAGGCGGAAGGCCACTTCCGTCATCGACTGAGCGGCAATGCGCATTTCCTGGGCGCGGCGAATCATGGCTGCAAACGCCCAGAACAGGAGGACGGGTAGGATCGCAGCGACCGCCAGGCCGATCAGTTCAGGACGGGCGAAAAACTGGTCGGGCGTGCGGATTTGCCAGATGCCAGGTCCAAACAGCAGATTGGCCAGCGCACCGGCGCCCGCGATCCAGGCGAGCGAAACGAGCGCAACGACCCAGTAGATCGTGTTCGAGGCACGCCGATTGAGGGTGTGCAGCAGCGTTTTGTAATCTTTTTGAAGAGGGTCATTGGCTGGTGTGAAACCGGCCGGCTGCTGGCTATTGCGCGTTTCCACAGGGCGCAGTTCAGCCAGCTTGGCCTTTGCCGCGGGCTTTGCTTTCTGGTCTTGGGCTTTCTGGTCCTGGTTGGCGGCAGGCTCCGCCTTCTGGCTCTGGTTGGCGAAAGGCTCGGCATTCTGGCCTTGGTTGGCGACAGGCTCGGCATTCTGGTTACGGCCTTCGCGTGCCAACTCGTCGGCAGCCTGCGATATCTGCGCTTCCAGGTCTTCCATCGACGCCGCGATGTCGAGGTCGCCGCCGGCATCCCCGCTCAGGTCGATATCAAGTGCTTTTTCGAGTTCCCTGGCTACGTCGCTATCGAGCGTTCTTGTCGTCGTTGTTTTCTTCGCCATGCCTTCGCTACCCTGTACAAGCTGCCGCGGGACTTATTGATTCTGCTTGTCGTGTCCCACGCAAGAGGCTGAAAATGGACCTGTCGTATCGTAATGACACACCGGGGTAAAGAAAACATGCATTCGGCGCGATACGTAAAACTTTAAATATAAGGTTAACAGAACTGTGATTCCGGCGCCGTTATCGCAACATTTTTCCGGGCCAATCATTAACCCGCCGTCCACAGGATGCGCCTATTTTTTTCGGCAGTCGAACAACGGAGTTGCAGATTCATGCGTGGCGAAAACGGCATTGCCTTCTCGATGCCCGGCGGCGACGTATCGGGAACGGCCGGGTCGCGGCCGGTGGACCTGGCGCATCTCGCGCGCCAGACGATGGGCGACCGCAGCCTCGAGCAGGAGGTGCTGGCGCTGTTCGTGCAGCAGGCGCTGTCCGTTCGCGACAAGATCGTCGACGCCGATGTCAGGCAACGACTGCTTCTGGCGCACGGGCTGAAGGGCTCGGCGCGCGGCATCGGCGCCTTCGCCATTGCCGATTGCGCCAGCGCGATCGAACTTCAGCCTGAAGATACCAATACCCTCAAGCGGCTTGGCTCGCTGATCGAAGAAGTCCGCGATTTCGTCGCCGCCATCAGCCGTTAAACCCATTTCCGAAAAAAACGGCATAGAGCGCCGCTTTTGCGCGGCAGTTGACTTGTCTGCCGGAGTGATTATCTCGGCTGAGACTCCCTTCAGGTGACAAATGACCAAGCTGACCTTCATCGCCCATGACGGCACACATTTTGACGTGGATGCCGAAAACGGCTCGACCGTCATGGAAAACGCGATCCGCAACGCCGTGCCGGGGATCGAGGCCGAATGTGGTGGCGCCTGCGCCTGCGCGACCTGCCATGTCTATGTCGACGAGGCATGGACGGCGGAGGTCGGCGAGCCGGAAGCCATGGAAGAGGACATGCTGGACTTCGCCTACGACGTCCAGCCGAACTCGCGGCTCTCCTGTCAGATCAAGGTGCGCGACGCACTCGACGGCCTGGTTGTGCGCGTGCCCGCCCGCCAAGGCTGAGGCGTGAAGGCTGAAGCGGGGTTTATAGCCGATTGTTCCGGCCCCGGCTTGGCAGCGGGCCAATGGTCATGCAGTGTCGCGCCGTTCTCTACAGCGCCGTGCGTCCGCTCGGACGCGCAAAGGGCGCTGTAGCACTGTGATTGGCGCATGATCCCCAGCGAAAATCGATTCCGGTTTTCGAGGCCCTGCGCATCGAAGGCGCATTCATGACCGATATCACCAGGACGGACGCATTGATTGTCGGGGCGGGGCCTGTCGGCTTGTTCGCCGTGTTCGAGCTCGGCCTCTTCGATATGAAATGCCATCTGATCGACATACTCGACCGGCCCGGCGGGCAATGCGCCGAACTCTATCCGGAAAAGCCGATCTACGACATTCCCGGTTGGCCATCGATCTCGGCGCAGGGCTTGGTCGACAAGCTGCTTGAGCAGATCGCGCCGTTCAAGCCCGACTACACCTTTAACCGCATGGTCTCAAGCCTCGAAAAGCTCGAGGACGGCAGCTTTCGCGTCGTCACCGACGAGAACGAGGTGTTTGAAGCCAAGGTTGTGGTTATCGCCGCCGGCGGCGGCTCCTTCCAGCCGAAGCGGCCGCCGATTCCGGGCATCGAGCTTTATGAAGGCAAGAGCGTCTTCTACTCGGTTCGCCGGATGGAGGAATTCCGCGGCCACGACCTCGTCATCGTCGGTGGCGGCGATTCGGCGCTCGACTGGACGCTGAACCTGCAGCCGGTGGCCAAGAGCGTGACGCTGGTCCACCGGCGGCCGGAATTCCGCGCGGCGCCCGACAGCGTCAACAAGATGTATGCCATGCAAGAAATGAAGGAACTGGATTTCCAGGTCGGGCAGGTGACGGGACTGACCGGCACGGACGGCCAGCTTTCCTCCGCGACCATCAAGGGACCGGACGGTGAAACCGAGGTGCCGTGCACGCGGATGCTGCCGTTTTTCGGCCTGACCATGAAGCTCGGACCGATCGCCGAGTGGGGCCTCAATCTTCATGAGAACATGATCCCGGTCGACACCGAGAAATTCCAGACGTCGGTACCGGGCATCTTTGCCGTCGGCGACATCAACTGGTATCCCGGCAAGCTGAAGCTGATCCTATCGGGCTTCCATGAGGTCGCCCTGATGGCGCAGGCAGCCAAGCGCATCGTCAGCCCCGGCGAGCGCATCGTATTCCAGTATACGACCTCGTCGACCAGCCTGCAGAAGAAGCTCGGCGTCGCCGGCTAGTGGTGAAAGCCTGACGCTTGGTACCCGACGCGTAGGGCAGCAATGGGTCGTGAGCTGTCGGAGCCGACATCACCCTGCGGCCAACAATGTCAGCGCTAGATCTTTTCGATGAGGGTGACGACTGGCAGGCTCTCGAAATGCTTGTCACAAGTCAGGAGCGTCGCGTCATGCGCCCGAGCGGTTGCGAAAATGATCGCATCTGCGGTCGCCAATTTGTGCTTCCGGCAGGCTTCGGCGGCCGCTAGGGCGATTTCCGTGTCAAGCGGGGCCACCGTGCAGACCTGCGTAAAGGCGATGGTCTGATCGGCTTTGTCTTCGCCTACTTCGCGAGTGAGCCATTTTGCGAGTTCCAACTGCACCATGGTCGGAACGAGCCAGTCGGCTTGCTCGGGCAGATGCTCGGCCACCTGCTCTCCCGTTGGAGAGCCTATCAGCCATTCGATCCAAGCCGAGGTATCGACGAGCACCATCACAAACGGTCCGACCGGTCGCGATATTCCGTCGCCGAAGCGCCCTTCGCCAGCCCCTTCAGCGCTTCCCGCTTCGGCACAGGGACGAGTAGCACGCCCGTTCCCTTCGGGATGAAGGCAAAGGTCAAACCCGCTTCCCAATGCTGGGCGGTCCGGATCGCCTTGGGGATCGATATCTGGAACTTCGAGGACAGGGTTGCAGTCTCCGGCATTATCATACCCTTACTTAATCGATGCGCCAAACGTAAGACGCAATGAGGGCCAGTGCAAGGAGCTTACGGCAGCCGTCTGGCCTCGGTACATTATTGAGACATCACGGATATACGGTAGCCCGGCTTGGGGATGTCAAATGCAGACGTGGGGCACGCAGGAGAAAAGTGAGACGGCGCCGCTATCGGCGCCGTGGCCGCTTCGCTGACAGATCTGTCAATCGATCCACTCCGTCCGCCCGCCGGCGGCACCGTTTCCAGAGGAAGAGCCGAGGTCGTCCGTCTAAGCGCCGGTGACGGCGATAGGCCGGAAATCGGACCCTCTGAATTTGGGCTGTGGACCTCGTTAGGGCAACGGGGCTTCGAATCCCGCCAGGCGGGATCGCCGGCCGGCATGCGTTTCGTATAACAGCGGCGTGGCAATAGCAGGCGATGCCTGATGTGTCGAGGCGAAGGCCCTGCCAGTGCCTAAATCGTTATCATCTGGCCCAAACTAACCCGGCAGCCGGCCGTTCTCGATGCGCTCCATGCGATAGCGCAGCAGCCGCAGGATGCGGCTTTCGAAATTGATGGTTTCGACGCGATCGAATTGCACCTGGGCCCGGTCGTGCTTGGCAAGAATAGCGGCAGCGATTTCCGCGGCCTTGGTCTTGGCCTCCTGGCAATTCTTCCGCGGGTAGGTCGCCTTCAGCGCATCCTCGAGTTCGCGGGCATGGTTCTTGGCGATTTCGACATGGCGGTCCTCATGGCGCTTGATGTCGGCCGACAACGTGTCCCAGAAAAGCCTTACGCCCGCATCGGCCTTGCCCGAGCGGCGCCATTCGGGAAGGATGACCTTGACCTTGACAGTGACGTTGGCGTCGGCAATCCGGCAGGAATTCGATTTTTCCGCGTAGCTTACGCGGGTGGTGAACGCCATCTGTGTGGCGCCTGGATGCCGCATCCCCGTGCTTTTCACCTGGGGCCCGAGTTTCGTAAGCTGGGTTCCGATATCATCGAGCGTTCTGCCGCCGATGCTGAAGTAGCTATATGTCTTTACCAAGCTCGCTGTGCCCGCCGGCAAGGCGGAAAAAGCGAGCATCAGGGCGCAAAGCAGGGATCGTTTCATCATGTTGCCTCTTTGCCCACCTTGCGTTACGGCCGTTGCCGGCGCAACGGAATTGATCTTTGGCGGATCATACATGGTTGATGGACAATGACGACAGGGCGATGGCAGCTGGCGCATGGGCGCCATCTCGACCTTGGCAGCAAGGCCGTGGTCGTCGGTATCCTCAATGTCACGCCGGACAGTTTTTCCGACGGCGGGCTGTTCGTTGCGCCCGAACAGGCGATGGCCCAGGCGCGCCGGATGGTGGAGGAGGGGGCCTCCGTCATTGACGTCGGCGGGGAATCGACACGCCCCGGCGCATCTGCGGTAACCATCGAAGAAGAGCAGGCCCGCGTGCTGCCCGTCATCGAGGCGCTGGCCAGGCTTGGCGAGACGCTGATTTCGGTCGACACCTATCGCGCGGACACCGCCCGGCTTGCCGTCGCCGCCGGCGCGCATATCGTCAACGATGTCTGGGGCCTGCAGCGCGAGCCCGGCATCGCGCGCATCGCGGCAGAGACCGGCGCCGGGCTTATCATCATGCACACCGGGCGTGACCGGCAAAAACTGCCCGACGTGATCGAGGATCAGCTTTTCTTCCTCAGGAAATCGTTGGAAATCGCCCGGCGAAGCGGCGTTGCCGACGACCAAATCGTGCTCGATCCGGGATTTGGCTTCGCCAAGGAAACAGCGGAGGAAAATCTCGACCTGATGGCACGGTTTTCCGAACTCGATGCCTTGGGCTTTCCGCTGATGGCGGGCACATCGCGAAAGCGCTTCGTCGGCGCTGTCACCGGCCGCGACGCCTCGGCCAGGGGTGCCGGAACAGCGGCGACGAGCGTCATCCTGAGACTCAAGGGCGCGCAGCTTTTTCGCGTCCACGATGTCGCAATCAATGTGGATGCGCTGGCGCTTGCGGATGCTATGCTGGCGCGTGAAACCACCGCATAGGCTCGAAAATCGGAATCGATTTTCGAGCCTATGCGTAGATTTAAAGCGTTAGAGCGTCGTTTTGTGCATCCAAGTGGACGCGCCTCGCTCTAATCGAGCGGGACGCTGAGCGATGTATGTCATCCGCATGAAGAACTGCGCCTTCTTCGCCCGGCACGGCGTGCTGGATGAGGAGGAGACACTCGGCCAGCGCTTCTATGTCGACGCTGCGCTCACCGTCGAACCCGGCCGCGCGCTGGTCGATGATTCCATCGAGGATACCGTCCACTATGGTATCGCCTTCGGGGTGATCGAAAGGATCATAACCGGGGAGAGGCGTTTTCTGATAGAAGCGCTGGCGTTGGAGGTGGCCCGGGCGCTGACGGCCCGGTTTCCCCAGATCAAAAAGGCCGAGATCACTGTGCGCAAGCCGAACGCGCCGGTGCCCGGCGTGCTCGATCATGTCGAGGTGACCGTTGTCTGGCCCGAATAACACGGTTTACCTTAGCCTTGGCGGCAATCTCGGCGACCCGGCAAGGTCGATGGGCGCGGCGCTGCGCATGCTGGACGCCGACGAGAACACGCGCGTCGTCGTCGTCTCCTCGCTTTACCGCACGCCACCTTGGGGCAAGCTCGACCAGCCGGATTTTCTCAATGTGGCTGCCGAAATTTCGACTGCTCTCGCACCACATGCATTGCTCGATCTCTGCCTCGACGTCGAGCGCAGACTGAAGCGGGTGCGCGAGGAGCGCTGGGGTCCACGCCTGATCGACATCGACATTCTGGTGTTCGGCGATCGGATCATCCACGAAACCGGGCTGGAAGTGCCGCATCCGCGCATGCTGGAGCGCGCCTTCGTTCTGGCACCGCTGGCCGAGATCGCGCCTGGCCTCACCGTCGGCGGCAGAAGCGTACAGGAGCGGCTTGCCGCTCTCGACAGCGCCGGCATCGAGCAATTGCCGTCTGGTCGGGATTGGTGGCGGGCCTAAGCATCGGACGCAAGACCGGTAGCCACTTTTGGGTCCGACGCACTGAGCTCAGCCGGAAAATCCGCCCCCGTCGAGGAAGACCTGTTCTTCCGGCGTCGTCTCGCGGCCAAGCATCCTGTTTCGATGCGGAAAGCGGCCGAAGCGCTGAATGATCTCCAGGTGCTCGACCGCATATTTCAGGTTGGATTGGGCTTTGGCGGTAAAGAGGTCCATCGATTTGAGCTGGTCGGCGAGATGCTCCGAATGCTCATACGGCAAATAGAGGAAGGCGCGCAGGTCTTCGTCGAGCGCCAGATCCTGGCCGGCGGCGATCGCCTTTTCGGCGAAATGCCTTGCCAGCGGGTCGGTGGCATACATATGGCCGGTGCCACGAAAGCAGTTTCGCGGGAATTGGTCGAGCAGGATCATCAGCGCCAGTGAGCCTTCGGCATGCTCCGACCAGTCGTCACATTCACGCCGTGCGGCAGCGTAATGCAGATCGAGAAACCGGTTGCGGAACTCTGCGTCGAAGGCGTCATGCTTCTCGAACCATGCATCCTTCCCGGCGTCACGCCAGAATTTGGTGACGGAAAGCGCGCGCTCGTCCAGTTCGGTCATCTATTTGCTCCACGTGTTTAGTCCGCAGGCTCGGATTTATGCAGAACGTCGGCGGTCTCTTCATTAAGCGCCTGACCGGTGCGGCGCGGCTGGCTGAGCGGGGTCGGAATGGGCGTGCCGATATTGCCCTTGAGGAAGCGCGCTCCGGCGCGAACGCCTTCGGCAAGCTGCAACTCGAAACGGGCGGCGTCGCGGTGGCGGACATCCTCGATCACCACGGCGACTTCCGCCGGGTCGACGCCCAGCGCCTCCAGTGTAGAGCCGCCGAAGACAAGCGCTGATTCGAAGGTTTCGCGAATTTGGAAATCGACGCCGGCACGAATCAACTGCAGTGCGGTTCCGCGGTCGAAGGCGCGTGCGAGCACGGTCAGCAGGGGAAACTCCGCCTTGATGAGCTCTGCGATGCGGACGGCGACATCGGGCTTGTCGACGCAGATCAACACGGCGCGCGCGCGGCCGGCGCCTGCGGCACGCAGAATGTCGAGCCGCGTGCCGTCGCCATAATAGACCTTGAAACCGAAATCGGCCGCCGCCTGGATCATTTCGACCTCATTGTCGATGATCGACACGTCGATCCCGCGCAACAGCAGCGGCTGGCTGGCGATCTGGCCGAAGCGGCCGAAGCCGATGATCAGCACGCTGCCGGTAAGGCCATCGGCGATGTCGACGCCTTCGAGCGACTGCTCGTCGTGCGGCGTCAAGTACCGCAACGCCAGGGTGGCCAGCGGTGTCAGCACCATGGAGATGATGACGATCGCCGTCAGGGTCGCGTTAGCCTGACTGTCGATGATGCCGACGGTCGCGGCGGCGGAATAGAGAACGAAGGCGAATTCGCCGCCTTGCGCCATGAAGACGGCACGCTCGATCGCTTCCCGGTGACCAGCCTTGAGGATGCGGGCGACGAGATAGATGCCTATCGCCTTTATCACCATGTAGGCGACGACGTAGACGGCGACGAGCCGCCAGTTCTCGACGACCACCTGCAGGTTGAGCGACATGCCGACCGCAAGGAAGAACAGCCCGAGCAGCACGCCGCGGAACGGTTCGATGTCGGCCTCCAGCTGATGGCGGAAGGTGGATTCCGACAAAAGCACGCCGGCCAGGAAAGCGCCCATCGCCATCGACAGGCCGCTGAGCTGCATGGCAAGCGCCGACCCCAGAACGACCAGAAGGGCGGCTGCGGTCATCACCTCGCGGGCGCGGGCATCCGCCAGGATGCGGAAGAACGGATTGAGGAGGAAACGCCCGGCCAGCACCAGCCCGAGGATGGCGGCAAGGCCGATGCCCACCTCCGTCAGCCGCTGGGTCAAGCTCATATCGGCGCCGCCCGGTGCCAGGAAGGCGATCAGGGCCAGCAGCGGCACGATCGCCAGGTCCTCGAGTAGCAGGATAGAGACGATGCGCTGGCCTTTGGGCACGGCGATCTCACCACGTTCTTCCAAGAGCTGCATGACGATCGCCGTCGAGGTCAGCACGAAGCCGGCGCCGGCGACGAAGGATTGCGCGATCGGAAAACCTCCCGCCAGTCCGACGCCGGTCAGCAACAGCGCGCAGACGCCGACCTGCAGCGCGCCGAGACCAAATATCTCCCGGCGCAGGCCCCACAGCCGCGACGGCTGCATCTCCAGCCCGATGATGAACAGGAACATGACGACGCCGAGCTCGGCGACGTGAAGAATGGCTTCCGATTCGGAAAAGATGCCGATGCCGAACGGGCCGATGACCACGCCGGCCGCCAGATAGCCAAGGATGGAACCAAGCCCCATGCGCTTGAAGATCGGCACGGCGACAACACCTGCGGCGAGCAGCGCCACCACGTGGATCAGATCGCTGCCCGCTGCTTCTGCCGCCATGCCTGCCGTTCCGTTCTTTTTAAGGACCGCTGCACGCGCTGCGGCATCGAGCGGCCAAGATAGGGGCTTCGGCGGAAATCGAACAGTCCGAATCCGGAAACCGGTGCGGCAGTGTTGCAGGCGCGCTCCACAAGTTTATGCGCCGGCCGCGTTGCTTGTTTCGGCAATCGGGCGCTAAGGACGCCCGGCTTCGGCCAGTGGAGGGCGAGCGACGATCAAGTCGCGGCCCTTTTTGAGGGAGACTGACATGAAGACGTTTTTGCTTGTTGCCGTCGGCATGGCGGCACTTGCCGGCTCGGCCTGTTCGAAGGCACCCGAATGCACGACCGAAATGCTGACCAAGAAGGCTCAGGACATGACTGCTGCCCTTCAGGAGGCAATTACCAAGGATCCGGCCAAGGCAGCCGATCTCACCGCCAAGGTCCAGGCGATCACGACCAAGTTTCAAGGCACTACGACGGCCGACGAGGCCTGCAAGGCCTACGATGAGCTGACCACCGCCATCAAGAGCTGAGCATCGATTTGAGTTTTGCAAAAAGCGGTGGCCGTGGCTGCCGCTTTTTTGCAACCAGAGTAGGGCATCGCACGGCCTGCCGGCGCAATCAGTTCGGCGCGATGGAGCCGACTTCGAGCGTATCGACGCGCTTCAGCTTCATGCCGATGACCGGCACCAATTGCTGGTCGACGCGCACCGCAATCGTCACCGTCATCGAGTTGTCGTTGGGAACAAGAGCTTGCATGACGCCGCGCAACTGGTTGCGGTTGATGGTGAAGACGACCTTGTTGGCGTTGACCACGTTGCCGCCGACGATGTCGAGGCCGGAACCGGCGGCGCCGCCCATGAAGCTGCCCTTGTAGCCTTCGCGGCCCTTGCGCTGGATCGTCGCCGACATCTGCTGGGTGAACATGCCGACCCGGCAACCGCCGTCGAGCGACATGCCGATCTTGCCGTCAGGTGTCGAGCCGGTGAAACTGCAGGTGAATTTCGTTCCCTTGTACTTGCCGGCGACGATTTCTCCCGGGCCGACCCATTTGCCTTCCACCGATTGAAAGAACTGCTTGTCCGGTTCTGCTGCAAAGGTCTTTTCGACCAGGCCGGCAGTAGTTGAAACCACGACTGCCAGGGGCAGGACGTTGGACAAGATCACGCTTTTCATCGACGACACCCGGCAACAAAGAGACTGGTTTGGAACCCGTCCGACCATGAACAAGATTGGTTAATGCTTCGTCACCGCTAGCGCATGGCCCTAAAAATCGGAATCGATTTGGGTTGAGGATCATGCGCAAAATCAAAGCGCTACAGCGTCCTTTGCGCGTCCAAAAGGACGCGGCGCTGTAGGTGGTTCTTCACTTGCCGGAGGCCACCGTTTCCCTTTCTTTCTTTGTCGCAAACGATGTCAGAGCGGACAGGAAATCACCCATGCCGGGCCGTCTCGTGGCGCTGAAGGGCAGGGGCCTCGCGGTTTCCATCGCCGCGATGCCGATGCGTGCGGTCATCATGCCGTTGACGACGCCTTCGCCAAGTTTTGCCGAGAGCCGGGCAGCGAGGCCATGGCCGACGATCTGCTGCACGAAACTGTCGCCGACGGCGATCGAGCCGGTCACCGCCAGATGGGCGAGAACGCTGCGCGCCAGCCGGAAGAACCCCAGCGTGCCCGGCCGGCCGCCATAAAGTTCCGACAGGCGGCGAATCAGCCGGCCGGCTTCGAACACGACATAGGCGACGTCGACCAGGGCGCGAGGGCTGACCGCCGTCACCAGCGACACACGCTTTGCCGCTTCGAGGATCATAACCTTGGCGCGCGCATCGAGGGGGCCGAGGATCTCGGTCTCGGCCAGGCGCACCAGATTGCCACCGTCGATGACCTCGTCGCGCAGCTCAGCCAGCGCGCGTCTGCCGGCCGCGGTTTCGGGCTTGGCCGCGACAAAGGCCGAGAGTTCGTCGACCACTGCACGAGCGGCTTTCGGGTCGTCGCGGGCGATGGCATCGAGTGCCCGCTTCTGAAGTTTTTCAACCTCGGCGAGGCGGGCGATCGCCAGGAATTCGCGGACAAGGATGACCAGAAGCGCCGGCACCGCGATCACGGCCATCCCGGCGGCCAGCCAGCCCAGCCATTCGGCGCGCGCGAACAGATCGCGAATCAGCTGGTCGGTCCAAAGTCCGACAGCCAGCGAAACCAGAACGCCCAATGCGCCGAAGAACAGGCTGCCGAACAACGAACGCTTCCGCGTCGCGATCGCTGGCGGCGGTTCGGCGACGACGATGTCGGGCTCGTCGAAGACGTCGATCTCGGCCGGCACGACGACCGCGCCATCCGTCTTCACCGCGCGTGGCTTTCGCGCTGACGGGGCGTCGGGCTGGCGCAAGGATGCCTGTTCCTTCCTCGGCGCGGCTTCCGGCTCGATGCGAAATGCCGCCGGCTTGCGGGGCGCGGTCATGCCAGATGATCTCCGATCAAGAACTGCAGGGCGCGGTCGAGCCTGATATGCGGCAGCGACAGCGTGACGCCTTCAGCGGTGCGTTCGAGCTTTGGCGGGCGAAAGCGCACAAAGCGGATCGCCGGGTCGTCGTTGCCCTGCCGATGGCCTAGTCCAGAGACATCGAACACTGCATCAATTTTTTCCGGTAAGTCGCCGGGAAATATGGCTGTTTCGGTCTTTCCATCAAATGCTTCGCCGTTGATCCTTTCACCCTTCAACGGTATGCCGATGATGACCGGCAGTGTTTCACGGCCTTGCTTGACCGTGCCCTCCCGGGTCGCGCGCACGGCCGCCAGGGCGACCACGTCGACATCGGCGCCGGTGAAATTTGCCCGCGCCACGGCACGGTCGGCAAGCCGCCGCACGATCGCCTGCAGCCGGTCGTGGCTTTCGTGATGCAGATGGTCCGCCTTCGTCGCCGCCACCAATATGCGGTCGATGCGCCTTGAAAAAAAGTCTGTCAGGAAATTGCCGCGGCCGGGGCGGAAACAGGCGAGGATTTCGGTCACCGCGCGTTCGAGATCGGCCATCGCGCCGGGGCCTGCGTTCAAGGCCTGCAGGGCGTCGATCAGCACGATCTGGCGGTCAAGGCGCGTGATGTGCTCCCGAAAGAACGGCTTTACGACATGCGTCTTGTAGGCCTCGTAGCGGCGCTCCATCATCGCCTGCAGCGACCCCGAACGCGCTCGCCGCTCGCTCAGGTCCGGCAAGGGCGCGAAGGTCAGCGCCGGTGAGCCCTCAAGATCGCCGGGCATCAGGAAACGGCCGGGTGGCAAGGTCGAAAGCGCCCGCTCGTCGAGCTTGCATGCCTTGAGATAGGCGGCGAAGCTCTCGGTGAGGCGGCGCGCCGTCATTTCGTCGGCGTCCGCCTTCGGGTCGACTGCGGCGGAGAGCGCGCGCCATTCCTGCGAAAGGTCGACGCGCACCGGCAGCACGGCCATCTCGAAGGCTTCGCGTGAGAAATCGCCGTAGGATTTGCCGAGCAGCGGCAGGTCGAGCAGCCATTCTCCGGGATAGTCGACGATATCGACCGACACTCTGCCTGATGAAAACATGCGGCTCCAGCCGGAGGCCGATTCATATTCGATGGTGAGCCTCAGTTCGGAAATGGCACGTGTCGAATCCGGCCAGAGGCGGTCGTTGACGAGGGCCGCGATATGATCCTCGTACTGGAATCGCGGTACCGCATCATCCGGTTGCTCTTCGAGGAAGGCACGGGCGATGCGTCCCGATTTCTGCGCGGCGAATAGCGGCAAGCGCCCGCCATGGAGCAAATTGTGGACAAACGCCGAGATGAACACCGTCTTGCCGGCGCGAGAAAGGCCGGTAACGCCGAGGCGCAGCGACGGCGAAAAAAGCCCTGTAGCGCGCCCCGACAGCGTATCCAGGGCAATCTTCGCCTCGTCGGTGAAAGTGGTCAGCGATGATGCCAAATCGGTTCTCTCGGGGCTTCGGTACGCTCCGATATAGACGCTGCCACCTGGATTTGAAACGGCGTCAGAGATCAACCGGCGTCAAGAAGGCTTCGAGATAGCCGGTGCCTTGCGCGGCGTCGGCAAGACTGCCTGGAAAACGGACGACCGCAATGCCGGCGGTCGGGAAGCCGTGGTCTAGCATTCCCTTCGCAGCCTCTTCGCCGTCGCCCGAAAGCGCGATAGTGAGATCTTCCGTCATCGGGTTGTGGCCGATGACGAGCAGCGAGTCTGGCCCGCCATTGCCGCGGATGATGTTGAGATAGAAGGCGGCATCCTCGCTGTAGAGCGCGTCCAGGAACAGGACCCGGCCGGTATCGGTGTGACCGGCAAGGCCTTCCAGCGTTTGCAGCGCTCGCTTTGCTTTGGAGCAAAGCGTGAGGTCCGGAATGTAGTTGCGGGCCCGCATGACCGCACCCATCGTTTCGGCGTCGGCGAGGCCGGATGCGTCGAGCGGACGATCGAAATCGCGCATGCCCGGCAGGGCCCATCCAGCCTTCGCATGCCTCAACAGATAAAGCTTGCTCACCGGCCCCTCGCTTGTGCCTAACACCGAAACTCGTCAAAAGGCGCTGCAGGATTAGCCATGAGAAAGCCCTCTTGCACAATGGCTGATACCCTTCAAACCCAACGAATCATAAACGAATTCGGCCGCGCCCTTCATGCGAATGATGCGGCCAGTGCCGTTTTGCCCGACATTAACAATTGCGTGAAACTGTCGTCGATTACGCTTGTGCAGCATTCGCTCCGCGAATATATAGGCGCCAAAATTGGGGCAGTTTGGGTGAGTCGAATGAACGACATCGTTACCGCCGATTACGTACCCTCCGAAGACGAGCCGTTCATGAACGAGCGGCAGAAATCCTACTTTCGCCTGAAGCTCGTCACCTGGAAGAATGACATATTGCGCGAAGCGCGCGAAACCCTCGAAATCCTGCAGCAGGAAAACGCCAACCACCCCGATCTCGCCGATCGCGCCTCTTCGGAAACCGACCGCGCCATCGAACTTCGCGCTCGCGATCGCCAGCGAAAACTCATTTCAAAGATCGATTCCGCGCTCCAGCGCATTGATGAAGGCACTTACGGCTATTGTGAGGAAACCGGCGAGCCCATCGCGCTGAAGCGGCTCGATGCGCGTCCGATCGCGACCTTGTCGATCGAGGCGCAGGAGCGCCACGAGCGCCGCGAGAAGGTCTACCGCGACGACTGAAGCACAGGCGAGGCGTCTAAAAAGCGGTCAAATAGCGAACTTTGTCATGGCCGGTCTCCGGCCATTTTTGTTGGCTATTCGCTGGGCCGGTTCCTGGCCGGTTACCGTTTCTGGCTGGAGAGCTCGCCGAGAAGCTTCGTCATCTCGTCATCGAGAGACGGCGGCACCTTTGCCGCCGGCTTACTCTCCGGCTTGGCGGGCTGTGGTTCGTCAAGCGAGACCTCGAGTTCCCTCATCAACGTATCGTCGATAGAATCCTGCCTTGCCGGGGAATCCTGTCTTGCCGGCGATGGCGCGTGTCGAACGGCATTGGCGTTCGCCGATCCATAGGCGGGCAGCGGCGTGATCGTCGCCGACTGATGGTTTTGCGCTGCTGGCTTCGGCGCCTGCGCCGTCTGATAGGGCCGGACAGGCGTTGGGGCCGCGCTTACCGGCTGCGGAGGCGGTGCTTGCCTCACTGGCGCAGGAGCGGGTTGAGGGGCGGGCGGCCGCGGTGCCAGCTGATGGCCGCCGCCATCTCCGGTCAGTGCAGGACGGCGCAGCGCCGACAGCCTGATGTCGCGTTCGACGACGACGTCGGTCGGACCTCCGATCAGCAGCAGGTGCTCGATATCGTCGCGGCGCACCAGCACCAACCGGCGGTGACTGTCGACAGCGGTGGCGTCCATGACGGCCAATCGTGTCTTGCGGTTCCTGCCGCCGGCGACGAATGTTCCGAAGGTCAGATTGCGGATCAGCTTGATGATAAGGAGAATGATGACCAAAAGGACAAGCGCGACAAGCGTCCACAGGATCGCCGCGGCATAACCAGGACCCGCCACGCTATCCAGCCACTGCAGCATTGGTGCCCCCAATCGTCTTTCGAAGAAGACGCGACACTAAACTGTTGCGGCAGGCCACTGCAAGTTGCCTTTCATGCTTCGTGAACAGCTTGAAACACCACACTGGATTTTCAGCAAGTTGCTGGTGTGACGAATCCGAAAATTCGCCTGGCGCTGCAGCAAGGTGACGCGAATTTCGAATTCACCACACCGGGCGCCGAACGGCCTCATTTTTAGCGGACATTTGCCGCCAAGGCCTTTTCCGGACCTTGAGAATGTGATTCAACCGGGCAGGGGCAAGTACCGGAATTCACGAGCAGGGGGCACATGGCCAAGGAAGCGCGCGGCGATTTCTATCCGGTACCGATCGTCGACCAGAACACGCGACCGGGTGCGGTAACCCGGCTCATCATCTTCATCGTTGTCTTGACGGGCGCCGCGATCGTCTTCGGCCTTTTCCGCGAGCGTCTTGGCGATCCATTCCTGCTTGGAATGCTTGGTGTGCTGGCGATGATCGGCGTCGGCTTCCTGTTCGCCACCGCCATCGGCTTCGTGCAGATCACACCGCGCTCGACGAGCGACGAGCTGTCGAAAGCCTTCGTCGATTCAATGTCGCAAGGTCTTCTCGTCACCGACACCAAAGGGCGTGTCGTTTACGCCAATCGGGCCTATGCCGACATGACGGGCGCGGCGTCGGCGGCGGATCTCAAGACGGTCGAAGGGTTGCTGTCCGATGTTCCCGAGGCCTCGGTGACCATATACCGGCTCGCCTCCGGCCTGCGCGACGGCCAGCCCGGCGACGGGGAGTTTCGGCTTGCTCAATCCATTCGACCCGGCGCCGAGCCGGGCGCGCGCTGGTATCGCGCCCGCGCCCGCGCCTTCAGCGTCCCGGGCCAGCGGCTGCCTTTGCTCGCCTGGCAACTCGCCGACATCTCGGAAGAACGGGCCGAGCAGGAGCGGTTCTTCCTCGACCTGCAAAAGGCTATCGACCATCTCGACCACGCGCCGGCCGGCTTCTTTTCGGCCGACCAGGAAGGGCGCGTCACTTACATCAATGCCACGCTTGCGGAGTGGCTGGGCATCGACCTGACGAGCTTCACGCCCGGTGCCGTCACGCTTCCGGAGATCGTCGCCGGCGACGGCATGGCGCTGGTCCGCTCGGTCAAGGCCGATCCCGGCACCACGCGCAACGCGGTCATCGATCTCGATCTGACGACAGTGAAGGGCGAGGCGCTGCCCGTGCGTTTCATGCATCGGGTGTCGGCCAGCCGCGAGGGCGTCAACGGTCCGACGCGCACCATCGTGCTCAACCGGACGCAAGGCGAGGACGCTTCCGCCGATCTTCGCGCCTCGGAGATACGCTTCACCCGCTTCTTCAAT
Source organism: Mesorhizobium sp. M6A.T.Ce.TU.016.01.1.1 (assembly GCF_003997065.1). NCBI lineage: Bacteria > Pseudomonadati > Pseudomonadota > Alphaproteobacteria > Hyphomicrobiales > Phyllobacteriaceae > Mesorhizobium > Mesorhizobium sp. M6A.T.Ce.TU.016.01.1.1. Next base: position 71,937 of record NZ_RZTJ01000007.1, read on the forward strand.
TCGACGCCGATGGCAATAGCGGCTGTCGACAACGGCGGACGCATCTTGCGCACCAACGCGCCTTTCCTGTCGCTGTTTTCCTCCGTCGTCGATGGGGACGCGGTCGATCGGCGCGTGCGGCTGGACACGGTGATCCATGAGCGCGACCGGCCCGCCTTTGCCGTGGCGTTTGAAAAGGCGCGACAACGGCAGGCCGACATCGAACCGATCGATACGCTGCTGCCCGGTAATGAGGAGCGGCACATGCGCTTCTACGTCAACGCGGTTGCCGACGGCACCAGCGAGGGCGCCGAAGAATCGGCCATCGTCTACGCCGTCGAAACCACCGAGCAGAAGGCGCTCGAAGGCCAGATGGCGCAAAGCCAGAAGATGCAGGCGGTCGGCCAGCTTGCCGGCGGCATTGCCCACGACTTCAACAATGTGCTGACCGCCATCATCATGGCGTCGGACCTTTTGTTGACCAACCACCGCCCGTCGGACCCGTCCTTCCCGGACATCATGAACATCAAGCAGAATGCCAACCGGGCGGCCTCGCTGGTGCGGCAGCTTCTGGCCTTCTCACGCAAGCAGACGCTGCGGCCGGAGGTGCTCAACCTGACCGATGTGCTTGCCGATCTCCGGATGCTGCTGGCCCGCCTGGTCGGCAACGACATCAAGCTGAAGGTCGATCATGGCCGCGACCTGTGGCCGGTGAAGGTCGATATCGGGCAGTTCGAGCAGGTGGTGGTCAATCTGGCGGTCAATGCGCGCGATGCGATGCCGGCCGGCGGCGACCTCACCGTGCGCACCCGGAACGTGACCACCGAGGAGAGCAAGAGCCTTTCCTACCGAGAGCTTGCGCCGGCCGACTATGTCGTGGTCGAAGTCGAAGACACCGGCAGCGGCATCGCCCCCGAAGTGCTCAAGAAGATTTTCGAACCTTTCTTCACCACCAAGGAGGTCGGCAAGGGCACCGGCCTCGGCCTGTCCATGGTCTATGGCATCATCAAGCAGACGGGCGGCTTCATCTTCTGCGATTCCGAAGTCGGCAAGGGATCCGTGTTCCGCATCTTCTTGCCGCGCTACATTGCAGAGGCGAGAAAAGCAGGCGAACCCGGCGAGGCGCCGGCTGCGCCGGCAAAGATCGCCGACGCAGCCAAGGACTTGTCGGGCTCGGCCACGGTGCTGCTCGTCGAGGACGAGGATGCCGTGCGCATGGGCGGCATGCGAGCGTTGACGTCGCGCGGCTACACTGTCCACGAAGCGTCCTCGGGCGTCGAGGCGCTGGAAGTCTTCGAGGCGCTTGGCGGCAAGGTCGACATCGTCGTGTCCGACGTGGTGATGCCTGAAATGGACGGGCCGACGCTGCTTGGCGAATTGCGCAAGCGGCAACCGGACATCAAATTCGTCTTCGTTTCTGGCTACGCCGAGGATGCGTTCGCCAAAAACCTGCCGGCAGACGCGCATTTCGGTTTCCTGCCGAAGCCGTTTTCGCTCAAGCAACTGGCCACAATCGTGAAGGATGTGCTTGAATCTTAGGATTTGCTAATCTCGCACTTGCGTAATGACGCGAGGCTGCCATGATTGCGGGCGAAACGGGCGGCGGGTTTTGGGGAGCATGCCGTGACGCCGCACAACGAGGCAAGCAAGGGCGACTACGCTAGGACAGTGCTGCTGCCGGGCGATCCGCAGCGCGCCGAATGGATGGCTGAAACCTTTCTGGAGGCGCCGCGCTGCGTCAACCGTCGAAGGGAGGCCCTGGGTTTTACCGGCCTGTTTCGCGGTAAGCCCGTCAGCATCCAGTCCACCGGCATCGGCGTCTCGTCATTCCTGATCTACGCGCATGAATTGCTGGATTTCCATGGCGTGAAGACACTTATCCGCACCGGTACCAGTGGTGCCCTGACTGCCGCGGTTAAACTGCGCAGTCTGGTGATCTCGCAATCGGTGAAGGCTGAGAGTGAGGAGAGCGGCAAGGTCTTCGGGCTCTATCGTGCTGACGTCGGCCCGGATCCAGCACTGTTTGCCCGAGCGTTGGCCAAGGCTGCCGAGTTAGGTATTGAACATCAGGCCGGGCTGACCGTCTGCAGTGATATATTCTATCATCCCCAGGGACGCGACCGCTTTGCCGAGGCGCAGGCCCATGGCGCGCTCGCCGTGGACATGGAGACCAGCGCGCTCTATCGCATCGCGGCACATTTCGGCGCCCGGGCGCTGTCGATCCTGACCGTCGTCGACAATGTGGTGACCGGCGAGCAAACCGACTATTCCGAACGCCAGGCGCTTTTCACCGACATGACTCGGCTGGCGCTCGACGTTGCAGCCGAAAACTAGGCTGCTTGCCGCTTAGGCGCCGTGTGTTCTTCGATGCCTGGCCGATGGCCTTTCAGATAGAGAGCACAGGTCGTGCGCAACATCGACGCGAAGTTCGGAATCTGGCCGTTGATCTCGATGGCCTCGTCATAGAGCTTCGAGATGAATTTCGGCGTCGTCAGACCCTGGCTGTCGGCGATCTCGTCGAGCAAAGCCCAGAACGTCGCCTCGAGCTGGATGCTGGTCGAGTGCCCGTCGATACGGATCGATCGGTTGATCTGTCGGTAGCCCTCCGGATCCTGCCCGGCAAAAACCCTGCACATCGGTTACCTCCCTTCTTGTTGGCTTTGGCCATTCTTGTTGATTTTTGGGCGCAATCAGCAGTGATTCGCGCCTTTGAGCAGTGCCTATCGTGACCAATTATCTTCAGCTGGAAAGCGGAAAACAGCAATCGGACTTTCGTCCTTAAGCAGTATGCCACGCCGTCGTTAGATTAGCGCGTGGTAATCGGCTGCCACCATCTTTGCCGAAACCCGCGCATAATCATGCCGACGCGCATATGGCGCTGCTGCAACGGAGTGTCATTTGGCGAAGGCGATCCACACCATGATCCGGGTTCTGGAAGAGGCCCGGTCCGTCGATTTCTACCGGAAAGCCTTTGGGATGGATGTCGCCGAACGGCTCGATTTCGATACTTTTACGCTCGTCTATCTGAGCAATGCCGAGGCGGAGTTCGAGGTCGAGCTCACCGTCAACAAGGGCCGTGAAGAGCCTTATGCGCTCGGCGATGGCTACGGGCATCTCGCGGTGTCGGTCATCGATCTGGACAGCGAACACGACCGGCTTGGCGCGCTTGGCCTGAACCCGAAAAAGATCGTCGAGTTCAATCGCGACGGAGCGCTGCTCGCGCGCTTCTTCTTCATCGAAGATCCCGACGGCTACAAGATCGAGGTCCTGCAGCGTCGGGGCCGGTTCAAATAGGAGATATCGCGGCCGCGCAGGCCAATGCGGCCCCAGCCACGGCACCTTCACGGTGCAAATAGCAAGCAAGGGAGGAAGAAATGGTCACGACTTACGAAAGCAAGCCCGGGCTATCGCGCCGCGAGCTTCTGAAACGCGGCGGTGTCGGCGCATTGCTGGTCATTTCAGGCAGCGCGGTCATTAGCCCGCAACATGCCTGGGGTCTCCAAACATCCGCGCTCAAGCCCGAAACCATGGCGACCCTGATCCAGATGGCGCGCGACATCTATCCGCACGACCAGGTGCCTGACAAATATTACGCAATTGCCGTCAAGGCCCACGATGAGCAGGCCGACAAAGACCCGGCCCACAAGGATCTCATCGAAAAGGGCATCGCCGATCTCGACTTGAAGTCTGGCAAGGACGGCTACACCGGTCTTGGCTGGGAGGAGCAGCGCGTTGCCGTGCTGAGAGAGATCGAGGACACGCCGTTCTTCCAGGCGGTCCGCGGCGGACTTGTAGTCGGCCTCTACAACCAGAAGGAGGTCTGGCCGATTTTTGGCTACGAAGGCGAGTCCTACTCCAAGGGCGGCTACATGGCGCGCGGGTTCGACGACATCGAGTGGCTCTGAGCAAGCTCGTCGCAACCGCACACAACAGACATCATGGGAGGAAACCATGGCAGCACCATTTGATCTTAAGAGCGATGGCGTGGTCGTCATCATCGGCTCGGGCGCCGGCGGCGGCACGCTCGGCAATGAACTCGCCCAGAAGGGCATCGATGTCGTCATCCTGGAGGCGGGCGCCCGCCACGAATACGAGGATTTCATCAACGACGAGTGGGATTCATTCGCCCAGCTCGCCTGGACGGACAAGCGCACGACCTCGGGCGACTGGCGGGTGGCGAAGGATTTTCCAAACTTGCCGGCCTGGATCGTCAAGTCGGTCGGCGGTTCGACCACGCATTGGGCGGGTGCCTCGCTGCGCTTACAGGAGCACGAATTCAAGACGCTCGCGACCTACGGAAAGCTGGAAGGCGCCAACCTGCTCGACTGGCCGATCACGCTTGCCGATCTTGAACCCTACTACGCAAGAGCCGAAGACAAGCTCGGCGTGACGCTCACCAACAACATCCCAGGCCTTCCCGGCAACAACAACTTCAAGGTGATGAAGGCCGGCGCCGACAAGCTCGGCTACAAGGAGTGCCACACCGGCCGGATGGCGATCAATTCCGAGCCGCGCGACGACCGCAATGCCTGCCAGCAAACCGGCTTTTGCTTCCAAGGCTGCAAATGGGGCGCCAAATGGTCGACGCTGTATACCGAAATCCCGAAGGGCGAGGCGACCGGCCATCTCGAGGTCAGGCCGAATGCCATGGCTATCAAGATCAACCACGATGCGTCGGGCAAGGTGACCGGCGTCGTCTATGCCGACAAGGACGGCAAGCTTCAGGAACAGAAGGCCCGCATTGTCGCCGTCGCCGGAAACTCGATCGAGAGCCCACGGCTGCTGCTCAATTCGGCATCGAGCCAGTTTCCCGACGGCCTTGCCAATTCGTCGGGACAGGTCGGCAAGAACTACATGCGCCACACCACGGGCTCGGTCTACGGCATCTTCGACAAACCGGTGCATATGTATCGCGGCACCACCATGGCCGGTATCATCCGCGACGAAGCCCGCAACGATCCCTCGCGCGGCTTCGTCGGCGGCTACGAGTTGGAGACGCTGTCGCTCGGCCTGCCGTTCATGGCCGCCTTCCTCGATCCCGGCGGATGGGGACGTTCCTTCACCACGGCGCTCGACCACTACGACCATATGGCCGGCATGTGGATCGTCGGCGAAGACATGCCACGCGAGGAAAACCGCATCACTCTGCATGCCGATATCAAGGACGAGCACGGCATGCCGGTGGCGGATGTCCATTTTGACGACCATGCCAACGACACCGCGATGCGCAACCACGCCTACAAACAGGGCTCGGCGCTGTACGCGGCGGTCGGGGCGACGCGGACCTTCCCGACGCCGCCCTATCCGTCGACCCACAATCTCGGCACCAACCGGATGAGCGAAAAGGCGGCCGACGGGGTCGTCAACAAGCATGGCCAGGCGCACGACATCAAGAACCTGTTCGTGTCGGACGGCAGCCAGTTCACCACCGGCGGTGCTGAAAATCCGACATTGACGATCGTGTCGCTGGCGATCCGTCAGGCCGATTATATCGCTGAACAGATGTCGGCTAAGAGCATCTAGCCGTAGCCCTCCCGGCTGCCTGCTAGCGCGGAGCCTCGCAAGGTTCCGCGCCTCTTTTTGTCGTCGCTCAACGCTTCGTGCAGGTCGAGGCGGTGAAGGCGCCGTCAGGCTGCTTCATGATGATGTCGAAGGATGGGCTGGTTTGGCCGTCCAGGGTGGCTTGCGTAAGCGAGATCGAGTTGCCGCCGGTCGTGTAGCCGCCCAACGGGCCTAGCCAGGTGATCTCGCCGTTTGCATTCATCTGATAATTGTAAGCCTGCGGAGCGGTCCCGAAGGTCACCGGGCCGCTATAGACGTTTCCTTTGATGGTGATATCGCCAAGGCTGAGGAACATGCCAAGCAGATAGACTTCGCAGTGATAGGTGCCGTCGGGCAATTTGCCGTCGGTGAAGTCGGCGTGTGCGCCGCCGGTGGCCGCAGCCAGGAGCACTATGCTGACAATACGAGAAATCCTGGGGGCCATGACGTCGCTCTTTTGAAGATCGAACTTGCCCCATTTTCCTGCAGCGCTGCAACGGTTCGCAATCGTCGATGTGTCGTTGCTCAAAAAAAGTGCATTAGTTGGCATGTGAGAAAAATTTAGGCGGCGGCGGGTCATTTTCTCTCAAGCAGAACCCCGGCGGCGGCGCTCATCTTTAGCGGCTAATATATTAACCGGCTGATAGAGCTAGGAAATCTCAGCCCACTCAATTTTGCTCCTGCGGTTGGCACAGCCGTTGCATGTTCTGTTTGCGATGCGATCAACCAGCTTGGGAGTTTGAAATATGAGGGGCAGTTTCTCGACAATAACAAAAATGTTTTCGGCAGGCGTGGTCACGGCCGGCCTGCTGATGAGCGTCCCCGCCAGAGCGGCTGACGACACGATCAAGGTGGGCATTCTCCATTCGCTGTCGGGGACCATGGCGATTTCGGAGACGACGCTGAAGGACGCCATGCTGATGCTCATCGAAGAGCAGAATGCAAAGGGCGGCCTGCTTGGCAAGAAACTCGAAGCGGTCGTCGTCGATCCGGCTTCCAACTGGCCGCTGTTCGCCGAAAAGGCGCGCGAGCTGATCTCCAAGGACAAGGTCGCGGCGGTGTTCGGTTGCTGGACGTCAGTGTCGCGCAAGTCGGTGCTGCCGGTGTTCAGCGAGCTCGACAACATCCTGTTCTATCCCGTCCAGTATGAGGGCGAGGAGAGCGAACGCAACGTGTTCTACACCGGTGCGGCGCCGAACCAGCAGGCCATTCCGGCCGTCGACTATCTGATGAGCGAGGATGGCGGTTCGGTGAAGCGCTGGGTGCTTGAAGGCACCGACTACGTCTATCCGCGCACCACCAACAAGATCCTCGAGGCCTATCTGAAGGCCAAGGGCGTCGCCGCCGAAGACATCATGGTCAACTACACGCCGTTCGGCTTCTCCGATTGGCAGACCGAGGTCTCGGCGATCAAGAAGTTCGGCTCGGCCGGCAAGAAGACCGCCGTCGTCTCGACCGTCAATGGCGACGCCAACGTGCCGTTCTACAAGGAACTCGGCAACCAGGGCATCAAGGCCGAGGATATCCCGGTCATGGCCTTCTCGGTCGGCGAGGAAGAGCTTGCCGGTCTCGACACCACGCCGCTCGTCGGCCATCTCGCCGCCTGGAATTACTTCCAGAGCATCGACACGCCGGAGAATGCGAAGTTCATCGCCGACTGGCACAAGTTCATCAAGAACGACAAGCGCACCACCAACGACCCGATGGAAGCCCACTATGTCGGCTTCAACATGTGGGTGAAGGCTGTCGAGAAGGCCGGCACCACTGATCCTGACAAAGTCATCGACGCCGTGGTCGGCGTCTCGGTGCCGAACCTGACCGGTGGTTATTCGACCATGATGCCGAACCACCACATCACCAAGCCGGTGCTAATCGGCGAAATCCAGGCCGACGGCCAGTTCGAGACCGTCTCGCAGACGCCCGGCCTGGTGATGGGCGACGAGTGGTCCGACTACTTGCCTGATTCCAAGGACCTGATCTCCGATTGGCGCGCGCCTCTGTCCTGCGGCAACTTCAATGTCGCTACCGGCAAGTGCGGCGGCAAGGGAACCAACTGATCCTCCCGGGTCTGACGGTCGTGGATTTCTCCACGACCTAGACCGCGAAGCGTCCGGGCGAGCTCCTCCTCTCCTCGAGTCCGCCCGGACGCGAATTTCAACCCTTCGAGAGCCTCCAGAAACCGATGACCTTCATCCGCGCAATTGGGCTGACGCTGCTGCTCCTCTTGGGGATGCTGTCGCCGTCGAATGCTGCCGAAGCGGATCTGCGTGCCATCATCGCCAAATTCGCCACTGCCTCGAATTTTTCGGCGATCGAAGCTGTCGTGCGCGAGCTCGCGGCCACCGGTGATACCGCCGTCGAGCGCCCGCTTGGCGCGCTTGCGGAGGGCGATCTTTACGTCCGCAAGACCGATTCGCAGGTTTTCATCGGTAAGGAAGGTGGCGGTAGCGTTGAGCTGCTCGACCCGCTGAGCGGTGAAAAGTCCGGCGATGCGGCCAAGGGCGAGATCACCAAGATCAAGGTCAACAATACGCTGCGCCGCGCCGTCCGCGATGCTTTGGGCACGCTGACGCTCGGCGCGAAAGACCCGGCTGCGCGCATCGCTGCCGCTGACACCATGTTCAAGACGCCCGATGCCACAAATATCGAGCCACTCGATGCCGCAATCGCCAGCGAAACGGTGGCAAGCGTCAAAGCGCTGCTCGAACAGGCCCGCGCCGCATCCGTTCTGGTGTCGGACAGGCCGGAGGCCGACAAGCTGGCGGCGATCGCCCTGATCGGCGCGCGCGGCGACCGCGACGCGCTGTCCCTGCTCACCTCCGTCGAGGCCAATTCCGAGGGCGCGGTCAAGGACGCGGCGACGGCGGCGATCGCCAACATCAATTCGACGCTGGCGCTGTGGGATGCTGGCCAGAACATCTGGTACGGCATTTCGCTGGGGTCGGTGCTGCTGCTGGCAGCGATTGGCCTTGCCATCACCTTCGGCGTCATGGGTGTCATCAACATGGCGCATGGCGAAATGGTGATGCTCGGCGCCTACACGACCTTTGTCGTGCAGGAAGTGATCCGCAATTCCTTTCCCGGCCTGTTCGACTGGTCGCTGGCCATCGCACTGCCGCTCGCCTTCCTCGTCGCGGCGCTCGTCGGCCTCGTCATCGAACGCGGCGTCATCCGTTTCCTCTACGGCCGCCCGCTGGAGACGCTGCTGGCGACATGGGGTGTCTCGCTGATCCTGCAGCAGGCCGTGCGCACCATCTTCGGGCCGACGAACCAGGAAGTCGGCAATCCGTCATGGATGTCCGGTTCGTTCGATATCGGCCAGCTTGCCGTGACCTGGAACCGGCTCTGGATACTGGTATTCTCGCTCGGCGTGTTCGCGGTGCTGCTCTATGTGATGAAGCGCACGCCCTGGGGCCTGCAGATGCGCGCCGTCACCGCCAACCGCCGCATGGCCGCGTCGATGGGCATCAGAACGCCATGGGTCGACGCGCTGACCTTTGCATTGGGGTCCGGCATAGCTGGCATTGCCGGCGTCGCGCTCAGCCAGATCGACAATGTCTCGCCCAATCTCGGCCGCGGCTACATCATCGACAGCTTCATGGTCGTCGTCTTCGGCGGCGTCGGCAATCTCTGGGGCACGCTGGTCGGTGCCTTCTCGCTCGGCATCGTCAACAAGTTCCTCGAACCATATGCCGGTGCAGTCCTCGGCAAGATCGTCGTCCTGGTCCTCATCATCCTGTTCATCCAGAAACGCCCGCGCGGCCTGTTCGCGCTGAAGGGCAGATCGGTGGAAGCATGATCACGGGACGCTTCTTCGCCGCTGGCGCCGACCGCCGCATCGCCATCACGATCTTCATCCTGCTGACGGTCGCCATCGTCGTGCCGCTGCTCAATCTTGCGGTCTCGCCGACAAGTGCGTTCTACGTGCCGTCCTATATCGTCGCGCTTACCGGGAAATATCTCTGCTACGCGCTGCTCGCCTTGGCGCTCGATCTCGTCTGGGGCTATTGCGGCATCCTCTCGCTCGGCCACGGCGCCTTCTTCGCGCTCGGCGGCTATGCGATGGGCATGTACCTGATGCGCCAGATCGGCTCGCGCGGCGTCTACGGCAATCCGCTGCTGCCGGATTTCATGGTGTTCCTGAACTACAAGGAATTGCCGTGGTTCTGGTACGGTTTCGACCATTTCTGGTTTGCCGCGATCATGGTGCTTGCGGTGCCCGGCCTGCTCGCCTTCGTCTTCGGCTGGTTCGCCTTCCGCAGCCGCGTCACCGGCGTCTATCTGTCGATCATCACCCAGGCGATGACCTATGCGCTGCTGCTCGCGTTTTTCCGCAACGACATGGGTTTCGGCGGCAATAATGGCCTGACCGATTTCAAGGATATTCTCGGCTTCAACGTGCAGGCCGATGCAACACGCTCGGCATTGTTCGCGGCCAGCGCCGTCACGCTCGCGCTCGCCGTCTACGTCACCTGGGCAATCGTCGGTTCAAAATACGGCAAGCTGCTGATGGCGGTGCGCGACGCCGAGAGCCGCACGCGCTTTCTCGGCTGGCGGGCGGAGAACGTCAAACTGTTCGCCTTCACCGTGTCAGCTGTCATGGCCGGCATTGCCGGTGCGCTCTACGTGCCGCAGGTCGGCATCATCAATCCGGGCGAGTTCGAACCGTCCAATTCGATCGAGGTCGTGGTATGGGCGGCCGTCGGCGGGCGCGGCACCATCGTCGGGCCGATCATCGGCGCGCTCGTGGTCAATGCCGGCAAATCCTGGTTCACCGGCGTGCTGCCGGAGTTCTGGCTGTTTGCGCTGGGCGGACTGTTTGTCGCCGTCACGCTGTTCCTGCCCAAGGGCATTATCGGCATGTGGGATTCCTGGCGCGGCAATGCCAAGGCGCTGCGCGCGGCATCCATCGCCGAGGAAGCCGGCACCGATCCTGACGTCCCGGCGCCGCCGAAGGTCGTTCGCGGTGCCGCGAGAACGCCTGGCGACTGGTCTGGATCCAGCCCCGAACCGCAGCCGGCGGAGTGAGCGATGTCGAAGAGCAACACCATCCTCTATCTCGACGGCGTCTCAGTTTCCTTCGACGGCTTTCGCGCCATCAATAATCTGTCGCTGGTGCTCGACAAGGGCGAGATGCGCGCGATCATCGGCCCCAACGGCGCCGGCAAGACCACGATGATGGACATTGTCACCGGCAAGACGCGGCCCGACGCGGGCGAGGTTTATTTCGACGGCGAGGTCGACCTGACGAAACATGACGAGGCCGAGATCGCCATGATGGGCATCGGCAGGAAATTCCAGAAGCCGACCGTCTTCGAAAGCCACACGATCGAGGAGAATCTGATGCTGGCGCTGAAAGGCCCGCGCTCGATCTTCCCGGCACTGTTCCATCGCCGGTCGGCCGCGGAAGTGCGGCAGATCGACGACATCCTCGGCATCATCCGGCTCGGCGACAAACGCGACGAAATCGCAGCCAATCTCAGCCACGGACAAAAGCAATGGCTGGAGATCGGCATGCTGCTGGCGCAGGATCCGAAGCTGCTGCTGGTCGACGAACCGGTCGCCGGCATGACCGATGCCGAGACCGAGGAGACCGCGCGGCTGCTCAAGGATATTGCGCGCGACCATTCGGTCATCGTCGTCGAGCACGACATGCATTTCGTGCGCGAGCTCGGCGTCAAGGTCACCTGCCTGCACGAAGGCTCGGTCTTGTCCGAAGGCTCGCTCGATTTCGTCTCGGCCGACGAGCGTGTCGTCGAAGTCTATCTGGGGAGATGATCATGGTCTGGCGCGTTCCGTTTCATCATTTCGACCTTTCGTTCTTCAGGCGTTGGAGAAGGCGCTGACCATGCTCGAAGTCTCCAACGCCACGCTCCACTATGGCGCCGCCCAGGCGCTGCGCGGCGTCTCGCTGAAGGCCGGCGCGGGCAAGATCACCTGCGTGCTCGGCCGCAACGGCGTCGGCAAAACCAGTTTGATGAGATCGATCGTCGGCCACCACCGGCTGACGAGCGGAAGTGTTGCCTTCGAGGGGAAGGCGCTCGACCGGAGCGCGGCGTATGATCGCGCCCGGTCGGGCATCGCATTCGTGCCGCAGGGCAGGGAGATCTTCCCGCTGCTCACTGTGCGGGAAAACCTCGAATCGGGCTTTGCGCCATTGAAGCGCGCCGATCGCAACATTCCCGGCCACATCTTCGAATTGTTCCCGGTGCTGAAGCAGATGCTCGGCCGCCGGGGCGGTGATCTTTCCGGCGGCCAGCAGCAGCAGCTTGCCATCGGCAGGGCGCTGGTGATGCGGCCGAAGCTGCTGGTGCTCGACGAGCCGACCGAAGGTATCCAGCCGTCGATCATCAAGGATATCGGTCGCGCCATCCGCTATCTGCGCGACCAGGCAGGCATCGCTGTGCTGCTGGTCGAACAGTACCTCGATTTCTGCCGTGAACTGGCGGACGAGGTCAACATCATGGACCGCGGCCTGATCGTCCACACCGGCCCGGCCGAGGATCTCGACCGCGCGGACGTCAGGAAATTCCTGACCGTTTAGTATCGCAAACCTCTAGAATTAGCCGAACCATCCCTCCCTTCGTCATCCTGGGGCGAAGCAAGGAGCGAAGCGACGCGGCGCAGACCCCAGGATCCATGCCGTGCCGTCAGTCAAAGAATGCAGCGGTCAAGAACAGAAGCCGTTTTCCGGCGCACACCATCCTGGATTCTGTGCCGTTGTGACGCTCGGAAGTTTCGGCATGGATCCTTGGGTCTTCGCTCCGCTTCGCGTCGCTGCGCCCAAGGATGACGAAATCACGAAGGTCTACTAGATTTTCTTCAATCACATCGTTTGCAACTCTAGCGCGCCGAAGATTGCATGCTAATCTTTACTTGGCCTTGTTGAGTCGGCCGCTTCCGTATCAGTCTCGTTGACAGATCAAGGGTGAGGCGCAGGCTCAGCCGCATGTTCCATGCAGGCCGCCTCCTTCTTGTGATCTGATCGTTGTTCAACGCTTGTGGGCACTTGGCCCGGGACAGCCGATGGAACGTTACGTCGAGGACTACCAAAAACGACGGCTCACCGAGCGCGTTGACATCATGACCGCCATCAACATCCTGAAATCGCAGGGATATGACCACGACGAGCTGATTGCGGAGATCACCAAGGTCTTCTACGTCGATCTCGATGCCTACAACGAGGTCGTCATGGCGGCATAAGAGCTGGCGGAGGGGCGGCTTGCCCTATGCCGCCAAGCGGCTAGCTTGCGCGTCGGAAGGTTGAGGCCGCGACGCGGTTGCGACCGCCGCGCTTGGCGGCATAGAGCGCCTTGTCGGCGGCGCTGAGCACCTTGTCGAAGCTCATGCCGTCCTTGCTGCCGAAAGCGTATCCGGCGCTGACCGTACATGTCAGGTGACGGGTTTCGGTCTCGATGACACGCGCGGCGAAGGCGGTGCGTATACGCTCGGCGGTGAACTCCACCGCTTCGGGCAGGGTGCGCTTCAGAACCAGCGCGAATTCCTCTCCGCCCATGCGCGCGGCGACATCGGTCGGGCGAAGGTTCTCGACGAGTTCCTTGGCGAACACCTTCAGCACCTGATCGCCCGTGGCGTGGCCGAATTCGTCATTGATGGCCTTGAAGCCGTCGAGGTCGAACACGACCACCGCCGTGAAAGCCCCGATCGGGGCGCCGCCGTTGAGGTCGAACAGAGCGCGGCGATTGAGCAGGCCGGTCAGCGGATCGGTCAGCGCATCCAGACGGTGATGTCGGGCCAGGCGACCCTGGTTGAGCGCCAGCGAAAGGGCACCGATGCCGGTCATGCTGGCGATGACAATGACGAGGCTCAGATCTTCGGCCCAGTTGCTCGGCGCATGTCCGAGGACAAGCTTCCCATCCCACGCAAGAGCCACGGCGCACAGCACAAAGGAAACGCCGGTGGCCGAGTAGAGCACGGCGAGGCCGATGATCGGGACAGGGGCTTCGGTGCGCCCGATCCAGTACTGATAAGCCGTTGCAAACAGAAGCAAGGCGGCAAGGAGATTTTCGAACATGAAGCCGAGCCCGTCATATCCGAGCGCCATCGGCGGCAGCGCCAGGGCAAGCGTGATGCAGCTGCCGAGAACCGTCAGCGGGATCGGCGATCGGCCTGACCTGAACTGGTAGGCGGCACCCAGCATGGTCGAGAACCCTACAAGGAGCAGCGCGAACGTCGCAATGCCGAGTATGCGTCCCGGCGTCTCGATATAATCCTGGTAGATAAAAACATCGCCGACGACCAACAAAGCGCTGATCGCCCATGTCAGCAGAAACTTTTCGGTTCGTGCTGTCAGCCAGATGCCGAACAATGTCAGGCTCAGGCAGGCGGCGGAAAAACCGACAGCCAGCAGAAGTGAGTGGTAGTCAAGTGACATGCCCTAACCCGCGGCTGCCCTAGCTCCGCGGATTCATGCAGCAAGGAGGTATCGATAAGGTTACGATGGTGGTGAAGATGTCACAATCGAGGCCGTCAGCCTGTGACGCGCTTCATCAGTGCGATGGCGCCGAAGGGCGCACGGACCTTGCCTTCGGTGATGAAGTAGACGAACACATCGCGCGGTTTTACCGGTGCGTCGGTCGACGGATCGGCGCGCGGTAGGTCGGCCGGCACCTTGCCTCCCGCCCAGGTTTTTGCGCGCGCCGCCCATTCGTCGAGCGCCTTTGGCGTGTAGCAGTCGGGATTGTCGTCGCTGCCGGTCTGCAACCGGGCATAGATGAAATCGCCGGTGACATCGGCGATCCCAGGATATTTGGCGTGGTCGGCGTAGACGATCGCGACCTTGTATTTGCGCAGCAGCGCGGCGAATTCCGGCACGATGAAGCTGTCGTTGCGCACCTCCACCGCATGGCGCAGGGCCACGCCGTCCTGCTTTTCAGGCAAAAGCTTGAGGAAGGCCTCGAAATCGTCCGGGTCGAATTTTTTGGTTGGCGCGAATTGCCACAGGATCGGCCCGAGCTTATCGCCGAGCGCGGCGACGCCCGACCCCAGGAAGCGCATCATGGACTCGCCGGCCTCGCCGAGCACGCGGCGGTTGGTGACGAAGCGGTTGCCCTTCAGCGAATAGACGAAGCCATCCGGCGCCTCACCAGCCCATTTGACGAAGGTCGGCTCCTTGAAGCTCGAATAATAGGTGCCGTTGACCTCTATGCTCGGCACCTGCCGGGTTGCGTAGTGCAACTGCTTCGCCTTGGACAGCTTGTCCGGATAGAAGGACGTGTCCCACGGCTCGAAGGTCCAGCCGCCCATGCCGGCGCGGATTTTTCCTGATTGGGTCATTGTCGTCCTCCCGAGTTTGAAATGGATCAGGCCGTTGCGATCGTCTCGACAGTCTTCGCCATGTCGACGATCGTCCACCCTGGCCGATATGGATTGGGCCGACGACCCGTTTCGTGAAAGCCATACTCTTTGTAGAGCGCGATGTTCCGCTCCATCTTAGTGTTGGTATAGAGCCGCACCTCGGGCAACCTCCACGCCCGTGTCTGCTCGTCCGCGAAGTTGAGCAGCGCGATGCCAAAGCCCTTGCCCTGAAAGGCAGGGCAGACGGCGACGGAGAAGATCATCGTGTGATCTGGGTGGCGTTCGAGGACAATCAGTCCGGCCGGCTCGCCGTCGCTTTCCAGCAGCCAGGCCTCATCGCGCAGGATCCGCGGCGCATAGTCCTCTGTCACCGGGATCGGCGGCGCGCCCAGCAACGCAGTGTAGGGCGCGTAGGCAGCGGTGTTCAGTTCAACGACAGCATCAAGATCACCGGCAAGCGCTCTTCTGATCTTCATTTGAAGGTTCTTCCAAACGCCGCCAGCCAGTCCTCATTCACTCCGCCGCTTCGCGCTTGCCTCCGGGGCGCCGTTCCAGCAATTCCCGCAGGAACTGGCCGGTGTAGCTGCGCTTCTCGCGGACGATGTCCTCCGGCGTGCCGGAGGCCACCAGCTCGCCACCGCCGTCGCCGCCTTCGGGGCCTAGATCGAGCACCCAGTCGGCGGTCTTGATCACTTCGAGATTGTGCTCGATGACGACCACCGTGTTGCCCTGATCGACCAGTTCGTGCAGCACTTCGAGCAGCTTGGCGACGTCGTGGAAATGCAGGCCGGTGGTCGGCTCGTCGAGGATGTAGAGCGTCTTGCCGGTCGCCTTGCGCGACAGCTCCTTGGCGAGCTTGATGCGCTGCGCCTCGCCGCCTGACAGGGTCGTCGCCTGCTGGCCGACATGGATGTAGCCGAGGCCGACCTGCTTCAGCGTCTCCAGCTTGTCGCGCACGCCGGGCACGGCGGCGAAGAAATCGACGCCCTCCTCGACCGTCATGTCGAGCACGTCGGCAATCGACTTGCCCTTGAATAAGACGTCGAGCGTCTCTCTGTTATAGCGCTTGCCATGGCAGACGTCGCAGGTGACATAGACATCCGGCAGGAAATGCATCTCGATCTTGATGACGCCGTCGCCCTGGCAGGCCTCGCAGCGGCCGCCCTTGACGTTGAACGAGAAGCGGCCGGGCTGATAGCCACGCGCCTTGGACTCCGGCAGGCCGGCGAACCAGTCGCGGATCGGCGTGAAGGCGCCGGTGTAGGTGGCAGGGTTGGAGCGCGGCGTCCGTCCGATCGGCGATTGGTCGATATCGATGACCTTGTCGAGGAATTCGAGGCCCTCGATGCGGTCGTGCTCGGCCGGATGCTCGCGCGAGCCCATGATGCGGCGAGACGCCGCCTTGAACAGGGTCTCGATCAGGAAGGTCGATTTGCCGCCGCCGGAGACGCCGGTGACGGCGGTGAAGGTGCCGAGCGGGATTTCGGCGGTGACGTTCTTCAGATTGTTGCCGCGCGCGCCGACAATCTTCAGGCGCCGGCTCTTCTTGGCCTCGCGCCGCACGGCCGGCGTCGCGACTTCGAGCTCGCCGGACAAATATTTGCCGGTGATCGAGGCCGGGCTTGCCATGATCTGCTGCGGTGTTCCCTGCGCGATGATGTGGCCGCCATGGATGCCGGCGGCCGGGCCGATATCGACGACATAGTCGGCATGCAGAATGGCGTCCTCGTCATGCTCGACGACGATCACCGTGTTGCCGATGTCGCGCAGATGCTTCAACGTATCGAGCAGGCGCGCATTGTCGCGCTGATGGAGGCCGATTGACGGCTCGTCCAGCACGTAGAGCACGCCGGTAAGGCCGGAGCCGATCTGCGAGGCCAGCCGAATGCGCTGGCTCTCGCCGCCCGACAGCGTGCCGGAATTGCGCGACAGTGTCAGATAGTCGAGCCCGACATCGTTGAGGAAGCGCAGCCGCTCGCGGATCTCCTTGAGCACGCGCACCGCGATCTCGTTCTGCTTGTCGCTGAGCGAGGCGGGTAGCTCGGTGAACCAATGGTCGGCCTTGCGGATCGACAGCTCGGTGATCTCGCCGATGTGCTTTCCGGCGATCTTCACCGCAAGCGATTCCGGCTTCAGCCGGTAGCCGCGACAGGCCGGGCAAGGCGTGGCCGACATGAAGCGCTCGATCTCCTCGCGCATCCAGGCGGATTCGGTCTCCTTCCAGCGCCGTTCGAGATTGGGAATGACACCTTCGAAGGTCTTGGTCGTCTTATAGGAGCGCAGGCCGTCATCGTACTGGAAGGTGACCTCGCGCTCGCCGGTGCCATGCAGGATGGCTTGCTTTGCCTCTTCGGTCAGATCCCTGAACTTGTCGCCGAGCTTGAAGCCATACGCCTTGCCCAGCGCCTCGAGCGTCTGCACGTAATAGGGCGAGGTCGATTTCGCCCACGGGCTGACGGCGCCGGCACGCAGGGACAGATTGTCGTCGGGCACGATCAGGCTGGCGTCGATCGCACGCTGGCTGCCGAGGCCATCGCAAGTCGGGCAGGCGCCGAACGGGTTGTTGAAGGAGAACAGCCTGGGCTCGATCTCGGGAATGGTGAAGCCGGATACCGGACAAGCGAACTTTTCCGAGAACAGGATGCGCTCATGCGTCTCGTTCTTCGACTTGTTGACCGAATCCTCGCCGGTCTGGCTGGCATCGAGCGGCCGGTCGGCGAATTCGGCCACCGCCAGCCCGTCGGCGAGCTTCAGCGCGGTTTCGATGGAATCCGCAAGCCGCGTCGCTAGGTCGCCGCGCACGACGATGCGATCGACGACGACGTCGAGGTCATGCTTGTATTTTTTGTCCAGCGCCGGCACGTCGGCGATTTCGTAAAAGACACCGTCGACCTTGACGCGCTGGAAGCCCTTTTTCTGCAGCTCCAGCAGTTCCTTGCGGTACTCGCCTTTGCGGCCACGCACCATCGGCGCCAGGATGAACAGGCGCGTGCCTTCCTCGACCGCCAGCACGCGGTCGACCATCTGCGACACCGTCTGGCTCTCGATCGGCAGGCCGGTGGTCGGTGAATAGGGGATGCCGACGCGCGCGAACAGCAGCCGCATATAGTCGTAGATCTCGGTGACGGTGCCGACAGTCGAGCGCGGGTTCTTCGACGTGGTCTTCTGCTCGATTGAGATGGCCGGCGACAGGCCGTCGATCTGGTCGACATCCGGCTTCTGCATCATTTCGAGGAATTGCCGCGCATAGGCCGACAGGCTCTCGACGTAGCGGCGCTGGCCCTCGGCATAGATAGTGTCGAAGGCGAGCGACGACTTGCCGGACCCCGACAGGCCGGTCATGACGATCAGGCTGTCACGCGGCAGGTCGAGATCGACATTCTTCAGATTGTGTTCGCGCGCCCCGCGAATGGAAAGATATTTATGGTCGGCCATCGCCGGTCGCCGCCTCAGATCTGGAATCTCATGGGATGGCGGGTTGTCCCGGCCATCCCCTATGTAGGTAATTTCGTCACCTTTTCGAGAGACGCCACAACTCTCGACCAAAGCCTTTAACCGTCTTTCGCGCAGGCGAGCAAGCGGAAAGAACAAAGACCGAACACGCTCCTGACAAAAGCGCCCATGAAACCAGCTTCACAAACCGCCGTATCATGATGAATTTAAAGTTCCACGCGTTTGCTAGCTCACGAACGCAGCACGGCCGATGCCGCGCTGCTCAAAACTGCAGCGGATTTCCGATTTGCCGTATAAGCGATCACATTTTTTGTAATCGGCTATCCAACTGTTGACGTCTCAGCCTCAGAGAGTCAGACTCCAAACGTCACCGAAGCCGGCCGTCTTTCGATGGCCTCGCCACCCCAAGGTGGCCTGCTAGACGTCGCAGGCTTTTGCGATATGTGCTTCGGACGACACTGGTCGCAATGGACAGAAGAGGAGAGCAGAAGGAATGACTCCACCGGACAGTCCCTTGAGGCTCCACGTGTCGGTGGAGCCGCGGCAGGCATAAGTGCCAGGGCCAGGCGTTTGCGCCGCCCGACAAACCGTGACCTGTCGATCCTTATAAAAATCAGAGACCACTAGTCGGATCAGCGGCTGAACACCGCGAAGCATCCGAAATCGAACGCCGGCAGTATATTCCCGGCAAGTTGGATTTTAAATCCAAGAAAGCCCCGACCGTTTTGCTGAAGCAACGGCGGGGCTATTCGTTTCAGATGACCGCAAGCGCACGGGCTGCCCTTGTGGCAGCGATGAAGGCAGATGGCCTATCGCCGGGAGGGCTTGATCGAGCCGGCGCTGACATCGAAGGTTAAGCTGCCGGAAATCCTGACATCGGTATCGCCGATCTTGAAATGACCGTTGCCGGGCACGGCATCGTCGGGCTCGGGAGCCGGCTTGGCGATGCGATAGTCGTCGGCCACGCCGGGCAGCGTGCCTTTGTGCGAAGGCGTTAAATTGTCTTCGGCGAACGCCGTGCTGGAGGTCATCGCCGCGGCAGCAATGCCGACGACAAGCCTCTTCAAACGCATGCGTGAATCTTTATCGACCATCGAACGACCATATCGCCGGACATGGCCCGAAGCCAGACCGGTGGCGATCAAACTTGCCGAACGGCTTGGCTGTTGTCTCTCATGGTGTTCGGCTACCCCTTCACGCCGCCTGTTTGCGCGTATCGAAAACATGATCGACAAGGCCCCATGTCTTTGCCTCCGCGGCGGTCATGAAATAATCGCGGTCGAGCGTGCGTTCGACCTCCTCGTAAGTGCGGCCGCAGTGATGCGCATAGAGTTCGGTCATGCGCTTCTTGGTGCGCAGGATGCCTTCGGCGTGACGCTGGATATCGGAAGCCTGACCCTGAAAGCCGCCCAGCGGCTGGTGCAGCACGATGCTGGTGTTGGGCAGCGCGATGCGCCGTCCCGGCGTGCCCGCCATCAGCAGGAACGAGGCCATCGAGGCGGCAAAACCCATGCAGACGGTGGATACCGGGCTGCGGATATACTGCATCGTGTCGTAGATGGCGAAGCCGCTGGTCACCACGCCGCCCGGCGAATTGATGTAGAGGGATATCTCCTTGTCGGGATTGTCGGATTCCAGCGACAGGAGCTGAGCACAGACCAGTGCCGACACATTGTCGTCGATCGGGCCGTTGATGAAGACGATGCGCTCTCGCAGCAGCCGCGAAAAAATGTCGAAGGCGCGTTCGCCGCGGCTCGACTGCTCGATCACCATTGGCACCAAATTGGCAAAACCGCTCATCGCTTTTCTCCGTTGTGTGGCTCAGGCCGCGCGCAGGAACAGGCGAGGCGTGTTTGCGGCAATTGTCTGTTTGGTGCTGTGTGCGTTGAGCGAAAGCCGGCAACCGCCGCCCACCATCGCAACCGCGGATGTAGCTACTCGCGCAAATCCATCGTGGACGATGCGCAGATGCGTGCCGCCCGACACGGTGCGGTCGAGCGTGAAGGTGACAATGCTATCCATTGGGCTATCCATTGGGCTATCCAGCGGGCTGGCGAGCGGATCCGCTGCATTGCCAGGCTCCGGCCGCTCCCGCCAGGAGTAGCGCAGCAGGCGTTCAGGCTCGGCGTCGAGGACTTCGCACTCGATCGGTGCGTCCGGCTTGGCAAAGGCAAAGCGGCTGCCGATCTCGGGCTTGATGTCGTTCGGCATCATCCAGGCCGCGAGCAGGTCCGGCACCGTCAGCGCCCGCCACACTTTTTCCGGCGGGTCTGGAAGCTCGCACTCGAACTCGATCGAGCCCGTCGCGTCCGAATGCTGTTTTGCCGTCATTGATCCATATCCTTCAAAACCGCCTTGAGCCGTTCGATACGCTCGGGCCAGAAAGCACGGTAGCGCTCGATCCAGCCGAGCAGTGGGTCAAGCCCTTGCGGATCGGCGCGATAATAGGCGTTGCGGCCGGCCCGCCGCTCGACCACCAGGCCGGCGCCGCGCAATACCGCGAGATGCTGCGACACGGCCGGTTGCGACACGGTCATGCCGCCGCGCAGTTCTGACACCGTCATCTCGCCTGCGGAGAGCCGTTCGTAGACAGCGCGGCGCGTCGGGTCGGAGAGCGCTCGAAAAATCTCTGCTTCGATCATGATAGAAACATAAGCCTACACTTATCGATTTGGCAAGCGATCTTTTTGCGCCCATATGAAATGGCGCGGCGAACCCCATCGATTGCTGACATTCCTTGACACTGGGGGTCGATGAGCCTAGAACGAAAAGAGAACAAAAACCTTGTGGGAAAAGGCAGCCGTGGCAGGCGGCGATTGTCCGCAGCCTATAAGGTGAGCGACAGAAATTTTGTTTCGGATGAGCGCGGAGAAGTATCATGGCGGGTAGCGTCAACAAGGTCATTCTGGTGGGCAATCTCGGGGCGGACCCGGAAATCCGCCGTTTGAATTCGGGTGAGCCGGTCGTCAACATCCGCATCGCCACGTCGGAAAGCTGGCGCGACAAGACGTCCGGCGAGCGCAAGGAAAAGACCGAGTGGCACAACGTCGTCATCTTCAACGACCAGCTCGCCAAGGTCGCCGAGCAGTATCTGAAGAAGGGTGCGAAGGTTTATGTCGAGGGCCAGTTGCAGACGCGCAAATGGCAGGACCAGACTGGTAATGACCGCTACACCACCGAAATCGTGCTGCAGAAATTCCGCGGCGAGCTGCAGATGCTCGACGCACGCGGGCAGGGCGAGGGCGGTCAGGTCGGCAGCTATGCCGGTGGCGGCAGCAGCCGCGGTTCCGATTTCGGCCAGTCGGGCCCGGGCGAGAGTTTCAATCGCGGTGGCGGTGGCGGCAACAAGGGCGGTGGTGGCGGTTCGTCGCGCGAACTGGACGACGAAATTCCGTTCTGATCCCTCGGAGCGAGCGGCTCTGCCACAACGCTAGCTACTTGAGGCCACGCTTTGGCGTCCCGAAATCTCTCCTGGGTTTTCGGGACGTTGTGCGTTTGAGTAGTGCGCGGTGAAAAGGACTTATCAGGTGAAAGCACGGGTCAAATGGGTCGAGGACCGCACTTTCGTCGGCGAGTCCGGCAGCGGTCACAAGGTGGTGCTGGGGACCGCGTTCGGACCGGACGGCAAGACGCCGGGGCCGAGCCCGATGGAACTGGTTCTGCTCGGCACCGGCGGCTGCTCGGCCTATGATGTCGTCCACATCCTCGAAAAGGGGCGCGAGGCGGTCGAAGACTGCGTGGTCGAACTCGACGCCGACCGGGCGGAGGTCGATCCCAGAGTATTCACGCGCATCCATATGCATTTCATCGTCAAGGGCCGGGCACTCTCGCCCGACAAGGTTAAGCGGGCGATCAACCTTTCGATCGAAAAATACTGCTCGGCTTCGGCGATGGTAGCCAAGACCGCCGAGATCACCCACGACTTCGAAGTTATTGATACGACGGCGAAATAGATAGCGTCGCCCCCGCGAGCTGGACGACGAAGCCCGTATGACAAATCCCGCGTTCAGGGACCGTTTGTTTCTTCGGACGCGGCTCGGGTTCTCTGATGGAATACCAATCGCCAGTGCCCATCGGTGCGTTTCCATATGGAACTGCGCAGTGATGGAATAGCTTTTTCTTTCTTGGGCCTTAGCCGGTAAGTCAAAAGCACCACCTCAGGCGCCAATTGAACTGTTCTGACGTCGGTCATTTCCAGCTCATCATCCGGTGCCGGTTCGGCTTTCGACGCAGGAAGCGCTGCCAGAATCGATCTCTTGCCATATTTATTGCCGGATTTTCCGAACTCGATCATGCCGTCGTCGAGCACGGTTTCAAGAAAATCCGGGTCATAGCGGGTCGGCGCCCGCAACAATGCGAGTTCCAGCTCGACGATCTTGGGGTCGGTTACCGTATCTGACATCATGCCGCCATCAGCGCCTTGATGCCGTCGGCGACGAACTGCACGGCGAGTGCCGCCAGGATGACGCCGAGCAACCGCGTCAGGATGGAGCGGCCGGTCTGGCCGAGGATGCGGTCGATGCGCTCGGCCAGCACGAACACCAGATAGGTGATGACAAGGCAGATCGCGATGATGCCGACAAGGGCTGCCTGCGCGCCAAAACCTGGAAATGAGCCGGACAACAGGACGGTCGCCGAAATCGCGCCCGGACCGGCGATCAGCGGGATCGCCAGCGGGAAGGCGGCGATGTTGTGGATCATGTCCTTGGTGATGGCGACATCGCCGATCTTCTCCTTGCGGTCCTGCCTGCGCTCGAACACCATTTCGAAGGCGATGAAAAACAGCAGAAAGCCGCCAGCGACGCGGAAAGCCGGCAGCGTGATGCCGAACACCGACAGGATCGATGCGCCAGCGATTGCGAACAGCGCCATCACCAGGAAGCCGATGATCGAGGCGCGCACGGAAACCTGGTTGCGCTCCTCGCGGTTCATGCCGCGGGTCACCGCGAGGAAGAGTGGTGCCAGGCCAGGCGGATCGATGGTCACGAGAATGGTGACGAAGGCGTTGAACAGGCTGTCGAAGCTCGGCATCTCTGACCCTCCCCGCCGGGCCGTGCCCGAATACTGGCATTGCCCCAATATTGGCATTGCCCAATCTTGGCATTGCCCAATCTTGGCATTGCCCAATCTTGGCATTGGTAGAGCAAAGCAGGGTCAGTGGAAACCGTTTGAGCAGCGGGAGTTCGGCAACCTTGATGAGGCAGGGTGAGCCTAGCCGGCCGCTCCGCAATAGGCCTCGAGGCGATAGCCGTCCGGGTCGACGACAAAGGCGGCGTAATAGTTTTCGCCATAGCTGGCGCGCAGGCCAGGTGCCCCATTGTCACTGCCGCCCGCACGCAAGGCGCCCGCATGGAAAGCGTCGACGCTGCTCCGCGTCGGCGCCGCAAAGCAGAAATGCAGGCCGGACTCGCCGTCGGCCGAAACCGGGCGCTGAGCCTCGTTCACCCACAGCGACACCGCCTCCGCACCATAGCCGAGCGAGCCCGGCGACTGGCTGAGACAGCTATAGCCAAGCGGCTTCAGCGCGGCATCATAAAAACGCTTCGAGGCGTCGGTATCGCGGACGCCGATCGAGACATGATCCAGCATCTTTTTCTCCTTTTTTACAATATGTTGGGCCGTCAGTTTCCAGTTGTGCGCCGCGCCAGGAACTCGACTTCGAGCCGCCAGGTCGCGCCGTCGTCTTGCGAGCGTTCGCCCAGCCAGCGGAATGAATTTTCGGTAATGCGGGAAAAACTCCAGCGCACCGAGGCGCCGGTGCCGTCTGCGCCTTGCTGGACGATGGTGTCGCCCTCGGCGCGGCCGAGCTGACGGCTGTAATATTGGGTGCGCGGATCGCTCCAGAAGATGTGCCAGGCGTCGACGCCGGGGTCATAGACGCGCAGTGTCGTGCCATAGAAGGTCCATTTGCCGAGCGACGGCGAGGGGCCGGCGTCGCGTGCTGGCAGGATCCATACGTCCTGGATTGCGCGGCCCTCGAGCACCCAGCCGAAATGCACCTCGCCGCGCCCGGTCAGCACCTGGCCGTCTTCGAGATGGCGCGTGGCATCGAATGTCCAGGCGCCGACGAAGCGGCCGTAAAGGTTCAGTTTTTCGGCAAGGTCCCCCGCAGGCCCGTCGCTGTGCAGGGCTTCGGCAAAGGAAGATGAATTGAGCATGATTTCGACCTCATCTTGTCAGGAGCCCCGTCTTGTTAGGAGCCCCATCTTGCCAGGAGCCCCATCTTGCCAGGAGCCCCATCTTGTCAGGAGATTGGGAAGAATAGGCGGCAGTAGGGTTCTGTGCTTGGGAAAAATTGCTATCTTTCAAGCCATGACGACAAGCGCGCATACACTGGCGTCTGGGCGAGGCTGGCAGGTGTCGGACGTGGTCTGCACCGCCGGCGCCGCTGATCGCCCGTTCGAGGAAGAGCATCGCAAGTTCTGCGTCGCCGTGGTGACCAGCGGCACCTTCCGCTACCGAGCGCAACAGGGAACAGCGATGCTGGCGCCGGGCGCGCTTCTGCTCGGCAACCCCGGCACATGCTATGAATGCGGACACGAGCATGGCGCTGGCGACCGTTGCCTCTCCTTCCATTTCGAGCCGGCCTATATGGAACAGATCGTCGCCGGCATGCCGGATGCAAAGAAGCTGAATTTCAAGATGCCGCGCCTGCCGCCCTTGCCGGCGCTGGCAGCGCTGCTTGCCGAGGCGGAAGCCGCGCGCGAGATGGCCGACATCGACGCGTTCGAGGAACTCGCCCTGCGCATTGCCGGCGCGGCCGTCGCCTCCGGCGTCACGCCTGCTGCCCGGGTGCCGAGCCGCCGCGACCAGAAACGTGTCGCAGAGGCGGTGCGGCGCATCGAAAAGGACGCCGAAAGGCCGATCTCGCTTGCCGAGCTTGCAAGTGAGACGGCGACCAGCCCCTACCATTTCCTGCGCAGCTTCCGGCACGTGGCGGGCGTGACGCCCTACCAGTTCCTGCTGAAGACCCGGCTGCACAGGGCGGCGGTGCGGCTGCGCATGTCGGACGAGGCGATCTCGACGATCGCCTTCGAGGCGGGGTTCAACGATTTGTCGACCTTCAACCGCCGTTTCCGGCGCGTGATGGGGGAGGCGCCTGGCGCCTACCGCGCCCGCCGTGTTAGAGCGGCTTAACGTTTCACTGAGCCGCTCTAACCCGTTGTTTTTGCGCAAGTCCGGACTGCAATAACGATCGTCGGCGAAGTCGGCCATGCTCTTGCAGCGTGTCATACGATTGCCTAGCCGGCGAGATCGTTCGCTTCAGGGATCCTTTCCTGGTCGAGCCGGAACGCACCGCCGAAAAGCAGCTTCATAAGGTGCACGGCTACTCTCGGATCGGCGCCTTGTAGCCGATGGAAATCAGGTTGCAGCCGGGAAGCTCATTCAAGGAGTCGCGGAGACGATTTTCGAACGGCCCGCACGCCTCCCACAGTTGCGCTTCTCCAGGTAGAAAGCCATAGGTCTCGCAGCCTTCTTCGTCGATCGCGCTAGGCTCTTCCCACCATTCCGCACCGAGTTTGGTAGAGGTCCACGAGGTCGGTTTCGCGGCCTTCTCATTCATCGAAACGAGTATCTCCACCTCTCGGTCAAGCGGCAGATAGATTTCGTACTCCTGTTGGCGTTTGCTTGCCTCCGCAAGCACTTCTTCCGAGAACGTCACCTTGGGCAGCATACGGCGTAGTCCTCGCGAGATGTCGGAGAGGTCCGGCAACACCGGGTAGGAATTGCGACGGATCGCTGTGAGGTCGAACTCGGCACGAAAATCGACCTGTCCCGTCAGATGTGTTTCGTCGAGCATCCGGCCAAAGGCCACAGCCAACGCGTGATGCGCCGCGATCATCCGTGGAGAGGTGCGCAGTGAGCCACCGGGCGAATACCAGGCCGAGCGGCGGTTTTGTTTGCGGAGCACGAGTCCCGCGTCGATATGACGGGCGACACGCTTCACCATCAGGGCATGAAAATTTGCGATACGGGTGCCGTGATAAGTTCGAAGTGTAAAGCTTCGATCGGCGGTCGAGATCGGCAGGCCATAATGTGATGCCCAATCAAGTGCGCGTTGGAATAGCTCCAAGCCGGAAAGTTTTTCGTCGCGCCACTCGTCGAAGAGAAATTGTGCCCCGGCTAAACGTTGCGCAGCAACCTTGCGGGTGTCTATCGGAGCTAACTTGCCTTGTGACGTCGTGCGACCTAGCCATGTTACTGCTTCCGTATAAGCGATGTCCGACATTTCGATCCGCAGTTCATCGGACCTCACTTTCTCGTCGGCATCGGCGAGGTCGAGAGGCCGGATGACGGTCTGTGCCGGAAGAATAGCAGCCGAGACTTCCAGTGCGGTCCTAGGCGCCGGTGTCGTACGTGGCACGATTGCATCATCTGGCAACAGCTCCTGACCGAGATCGAGATCAAAACGGTAGATGCGTTGATACTCGCACCCTAGGTGCTCCGTGGCGTTCTTGGAGAGTGACAGGCCTTTGATGCCACGCGAGAGCTCGGTGAATGCGTTTCGGCGATCAAACTCCTGCTCAGCTCTAAAGTTACGAAAGGAGCTGTCGCGCCAAGACTGGGGGACCTTAGCGGCAATCACGGAATGCGCGCGTGCAACTTCGTCCAGTGGCAGTTTTCGGATTTCGATCCGCGCTTCAATGTCCACGTCGCCATAATCTTCGCGATTAGCGTCAAGGGCGCTTCCAAACAGTCGAAGTTCGACAACGCGCGCAAGGCGATCGTGATCTGCGTTGATCGTTCGGGCTCTCGCTACGACAGCTGCGACAATCGAATCTACAACTGGGCGTGATAGTCTGGGCCCGAGATCGTCGGCGGCGAGCCGGCGTGCGTGGTCGGTCAGGGTCCAGTCGTTGCCGCTATCATTATGTTTGCCACACCATTCAATGTATCCGGCGTTCGCGAGCCGCCTCAAGAAAGTATCTGTTTCTTCGGCAGGCCACTTCATGTACTCGATCGCAGTGGAAAGTAGTAGACGGTAGTGATTTTCTTGGTGCCTGACGAAGAGATCACGAATTGTATTTAAATCTATACTAGGTACGATTGGGTGTTTTGACATTTCGGAGAAAGCTCACGCTACAACGACAGAATGGTTCATGGAGACTGCCTCAAAACCGGATAGAAAATCCACTCCAGATTTCGCTTACCTCCGTTTATGTCGAGCTTATGTCGCGTGGCGGTCGATTCAGGTTCGCCAGCCAAGTCTTCGAGACGGCCTCGTCGGCTCGCTTAGCGATCGCCGCCAGCTTGACGCCGGCCGCCAGATCGCCGTTGAGGTCCTTTGTCGTCCTACCGCTCAACGCCCGCAGCGGCAGCCAGGGGTTCCGGTTCGCCGCGGCTGCCGCCTCAGGGTGACGATCCAATTGCGAGCATTACCGCTTCAGCGGTGGCTTTGGGGGCGAAAAAGCGCCTCGGCCATATCGTCGCAATCGGTGATATCCTTTTGAAATCACCACAAAAATCGCCACTGGAAAACTGCCGCGGACATTGGAGTTTCGGCCCGGCTTCCTATATAAGCACCGAGTGATTCCTGATTAGATTGTGACCTGATTTGACCGACCAGAAAACACCGCGCGGCGCCGACGGCGGCCCCACCGGCATCGAGCCGATATCCATCATCGAGGAGATGCAGCGCTCCTATCTCGATTACGCCATGAGCGTGATCGTCAGCCGTGCGCTGCCGGACGTGCGCGACGGGTTGAAGCCGGTGCATCGCCGCATCCTCTACGCCGCCCATGAGAGCGGCTACCACTGGAACCGCAAATATGTGAAATCGGCCCGCCCGGTCGCCGACGTGATGGGTAAATACCATCCGCATGGCGACGCTTCGATCTACGACGCCTTGGTGCGCATGGCGCAAGACTGGTCGCTGCGCGTGCCGCTGATCGACGGGCAAGGCAATTTCGGCTCGATCGACGGCGATCCGCCGGCGGCGATGCGTTATACTGAATCGCGGCTGACCAAGGTCGCGCATGAGTTGTTGGAAGACATCGACAAGGACACCGTCGATTTCCAGGACACTTATGATGCGTCCGGCAGCGAACCGAAAGTCCTGCCGGCGCGCTTCCCGAACCTGTTGGTCAATGGCTCCGGCGGCATTGCCGTCGGCATGGCCACCAACATCCCGCCGCACAATCTAGGCGAGGTCTGCAACGGCGCCATTGCCCTCATCGACAATCCGGCAATCGACCTGCCGGCGCTGATGGAGATCATTCCGGGGCCGGATTTCCCGACCGGCGGCATCGTGCTTGGCCGCTCCGGCATCTACAGCGCCTATTCGACGGGCCGCGGCTCCATCGTCATGCGCGGCCGCGTCAATATTGAGCAACGCGGCAATGACCGTGAATCGATCATCATCACCGAAGTTCCCTATCAGGTGAACAAGTCGTCGATGATCGAGAAGATGGCCGAGCTTGTGCGCGACAAGCGCATCGAGGGCATTTCCGACATCCGCGACGAGAGCGACCGCCAAGGCTACCGCGTCGTCATCGAATTGAAGCGCGACGCGGTCGCCGACGTCATTCTCAACCAGCTCTACCGTTTCACGCCGCTGCAGACGTCGTTCGGCGCCAATATGGTTGCGCTGAACGGCGGCAAGCCGGAATTGCTGACGCTGACCGACATGCTGAAGGCGTTCGTCGCCTTCCGCGAGGATGTGATCAGCCGGCGCACGAAATTCCTGCTGCGCAAGGCGCGCGACCGCGCCCATGTGCTGGTCGGCCTTGCCATTGCTGTCGCCAACATCGACGAGGTCATCAAGCTGATCCGCAGCGCGCCGGACCCGCAGACGGCGCGCGAGCAGTTGATGGAACGGCGCTGGCCCTCGGGCGACGTCGAATCGCTGATCCTGCTGATCGACGATCCGCGCCACCGCATCAACGAGGACGGCACCTACAATCTGTCCGAGGAACAGGCCCGCGCCATCCTCGAACTGCGCCTGCAGCGCCTGACCGCGCTCGGCCGCGACGAAATCGCCGACGAGTTGAACACGATCGGCGACGAGATCAAGGATTACCTGGACATCCTGTCGTCCCGCGCCCGCATTCAGCAGATCGTCAAGGACGAGCTTGCCGCCGTGCGCGACGAGTTCGGCACGCCGCGCCGCACCGAGCTGTCCGAGGGCGGGGCGGATATGGAAGACGAGGACCTGATCCAGCGCGAGGACATGGTCGTGACGGTCAGCCATTCCGGCTACATCAAGCGCGTGCCGCTGTCGCTCTATCGGGCGCAGCGTCGCGGCGGCAAGGGCCGTTCCGGCATGTCGACCAAGGAAGAGGATTTCGTCACCCGGCTGTTCGTCGCCAACACGCACACGCCGGTGCTGTTCTTCTCTTCGCGTGGCATCGTCTACAAGGAAAAGGTCTGGCGCCTGCCGATCGGCAACCCGCAGTCGCGCGGCAAGGCGCTGATCAACATGCTGCCGCTGGAGCAGGGCGAACGCATCACCACCATCATGCCGCTGCCCGAGGACGAGACCAGCTGGGGCGAGCTCGACGTGATGTTCGCAACGACGCGCGGCACGGTGCGCCGCAACAAGCTGTCGGACTTCGTCCAGGTCAACCGCAACGGCAAGATCGCCATGAAGCTGGAAGAGGAAGGCGACGAGATTCTCGGCGTCGAGACCTGCACAGACAATGACGACGTGCTTTTGACCGCAAGCTCCGGCCAGTGCATCCGCTTCTCGGTCAGCGACGTGCGCGTCTTCCAGAGCCGCAACTCGGTCGGCGTGCGCGGCATCGCCATGGCTGCCACCGACCGGGTGATCTCGATGGCGGTGATCGAACATGTCGAGGCGCCGCCGGCCGAGCGCGCCGCTTATCTCAAGCGGGTGGTGGCCGAACGGCGGCTCGCCGCCGGCATTGCGGCCGGCGAGGACGAAGACATCCAGCTTACCAATGAAGAGGTTGGCGAGGAGACGGAGCTTTCCGACGAGCGCTACGAATTCCTCAAGGCACATGAGCAGTTCGTGCTGACGGTGACGGAATATGGCTACGGCAAGCGTTCGTCTTCCTATGATTTCCGCCTTACAGGGCGCGGCGGCAAGGGCATTCGCGCCACCGACGTGTCGAAAGCGGCCGAGATCGGTCGCCTGGTGGCGACCTTCCCGGTCGGCAACGACGACCAGATCATGCTTGTCTCGGACGGCGGCACCGTCATCCGCGTGCCGGTCAACGGCATTCGTTTCGCCAGCCGCGCCACCAAGGGCGTGACCATCTTCAACACGGCCGACGGCGAGAAGGTCGTTTCGGTGGAGCGGATATCGGAACCGCAATCGGACGAGGAAGCCGAAGAGAGTGTTGAGGGCAACGCCAGCCCGGATGCCGGTGCTGACCCGGACAACAGCGGCGAGTAGGCCTTGATGGGGAAATGCCGGCCCGATGGGCCGGCGCCGTCAACAAATAACGGCCGGTTCAGAAGTGGCGATAAGGCTTGCGGATACCGAAGCCCTCGAACCGTTTGGTATTGGCCTTGGCGCGGACACGCCCTGCTTCCTGATGCAACCCGAATACGGTGGCAATCAGCATGGCGACGGTCATTGCGGCGGCGAGCATGTAGATCAGCATGTGCGTGTTCTCCTGCGCCTAACAACGTTCAAATGGGGTTTTGGTTTCATCTTCTGAATCTGCAACCTAGTGAACGCTGCGTGAAGCCTCTGTGATCGGCCCGTTCATCTGTCGTTCATTTCGGTCAAAAGGTTCACTCAAAGCGCATCGCGAATAACGTGGCCCAGGCGATGCGCATTGAGTCCCTGTCTGGGTGCATGTCGTTGTCCCAAAACCGCTGCGCACTTTGGGCGACATGCATCGGCGGCTCGCTGATCGGATTGCCTTTGCGAGACAGGCTCGCTAGAAGCACCTGCCATGACAGAACGCATCGCTCTTTATGCCGGCTCCTTCGACCCGCTGACCAACGGCCATCTCGACGTGCTGAAGGCGTCGCTGGCCGTGGCGGACACCGTCTATGCGGCGATCGGCATTCATCCCGGCAAGAAGCCGCTGTTTTCCTTCGAGGAACGGGTCGGCCTCATCGAAGCGGCGACGAAGGCCGAATTCGGCCGTGACGGCGCCCGCATCAAGGTCGTCGCCTTCGACGGGCTGGTCATCGACGCGGCCAGGAAGCACGGCGCCTCGATCATGATCCGTGGCCTGCGCGACGGCACCGATCTCGACTATGAGATGCAGATGGCCGGCATGAACGAGACCATGGCGCCGGAATTGCAGACGGTTTTTCTACCCGCCAGCCCTTCGGTGCGAACCATTACCGCCACACTTGTCCGTCAGATAGCCTCGATGGGAGGCGACATCCGCCCCTTCGTGCCAGCGGCTGTGGCCGGCGCGCTCACTGCCAAATTCGCGAAATAATGCACGTCGCCCAAAAGTCGAACCCGGTTTCGGGACATCGACATGCATGAAACAAAGGTTTTCGGAGAAAGATCCATGCAGCTCAAAAGGCTCGCCACTTGCTTTGTCGTTCTTTTCGGCCTCGTGGCTGCATCTGTTTCGGCCTTCGCCGCCGATCCGGAAAACACCATGATCATCACGCTGAAGGGCGGCGACGTGACCGTCGCACTCAGGCCTGATCTCGCGCCGAAGCATGTCGAGCAGATCAAGAAGCTGGTGCGCCAGGGCGCTTACGACAACGTCGCTTTCCATCGCGTCATCGACGGGTTCATGGCGCAGACCGGCGACGTGAAATTCGGCAACATGAAGAACGGCTTCAACGCCGATGCTGTCGGCACCGGCGGTTCCGATCTTCCCGACCTGCCGGCTGAATTCTCGACATCCGAGCGCTACGTGCGCGGCGTCGTCGGAATGGCCCGCTCGCAAAACCCGGATTCCGCCAATTCGCAGTTCTTCATCATGTTCGCGCCGGCGCCGCCGCTCGATGGCCAGTACACCATCGTCGGCAATGTCGAGAAAGGCATGGAGTTGGTGGACCAGATAAAGAAAGGCGACGAGGCGCAGAACGGGGTTGTCACCGGTCCCGATCGCATGATCAAGGTGCGTATCGCCGCCGACGGCAAGTAAACCCATTAGTTTCAAAGGATATTCTGACATGGCCGAGATCAAGGACCGCGAGAACGCGCTCATCATGGAAACGACCAAGGGCAAGGTCGTCATCGAACTGTTTCCCGATCTGGCGCCCGGCCATGTCGGCCGTATCAAGGAACTGGCGCGCGAAGGCGCTTATGACGGCGTGGTGTTCCATCGCGTCATCGACGGCTTCATGGCGCAGACCGGCGATGTGAAATTCGGCAATTCCAGCAAGCCCTCTTTCGCGCCCGCCCGTGCCGGCACGGGCGGCTCCGACAAGCCCGACCTGAAGGCCGAGTTCTCCAACGCCAACCATGGCCGCGGCACCTGCTCGATGGCGCGCTCGCAGAACCCGAACTCGGCCAACTCGCAGTTCTTCATCTGCTTCGACGATGCCGCCTTCCTCAATCGCCAATACACGGTCTGGGGCCAGGTCATCGAAGGCATGGACAATGTCGACAAGATCAAGCGCGGCGAGCCGGTGCCGGATCCCGACAAGATCGTGTCGCTGAAGGTCGCGGCCGACGTGAAATGATCTACCGGGCTGTCGCGGCTATCACTCTGATGCTTGTCGCGGCGGCCACTTCGGCGCTGGCGACGGAATCGATCGTTTGCAGCGCTGAAGGCGACGCGGCGTCGATCGATGTCCTGATGGGAAACACCGCCGCGATCGCAGTCGCGCGCGTGTGGCTGGATGCCGGCGGCAAGACATGGACCACCGACGGTCAGCCGGGATCGACGAAAGTGATCGTCGGACAGGCATTCGAGGACGACCAGCACATGGCGATCGATCTCACCGACGAGGGTATCAGCTCGATTGTCGCCAAACTGCGACTGGTCAAGGCCCGCGAACAGTCCAATTTCGCAATGGGCGGCACGCTGAGCATCGACGGTGTTGGCGCCTGGGCGGTGACCTGCCCGGAACCTTGAGTTGGGATTTCCTTGCGCGTCGACCTTTTCGACTTTGAACTGCCGGAGAAGCGCATCGCGCTTCGACCGGCAGAACCGCGCGACAGCGCCAAAATGCTGGTTGTCAGGCCGGGTGAGGGGCTTGAGAACCGGACGGTGCGCGAGCTACCGACCCTGCTCGAGGCCGGTGATGTGCTGGTCTTCAACGACACCAAGGTCATTCCGGCGCAGTTGAAAGGCATCAGGCGGCGCGGCGAAGCGGCGGCGCAAGTCGAAGCCACACTGCACATGCGGGTGGCTCCCGACCGCTGGCTGGCTTTCATGCGGCCGGGCAAGCGCATCGCCGTTGGCGACCGCATCCATTTCGGCCATGACACCAATTCCTGCTTTCTCGGCCAGCTCGATGCCACGGTGATCGAGAAGGGCGAGGCCGGCGAGGCGTTGCTTGGCTTTGACCT
Source organism: Mesorhizobium sp. M6A.T.Ce.TU.016.01.1.1 (assembly GCF_003997065.1). NCBI lineage: Bacteria > Pseudomonadati > Pseudomonadota > Alphaproteobacteria > Hyphomicrobiales > Phyllobacteriaceae > Mesorhizobium > Mesorhizobium sp. M6A.T.Ce.TU.016.01.1.1. Next base: position 105,634 of record NZ_RZTJ01000007.1, read on the forward strand.
GTCAGGTCCATTCCTCGACGAGGCGCTGCATGCCGTCGGCCACATTCCGTTGCCGCCCTACATCGCCTCGAAGCGCGATGACGACGAGCGCGACCGCAGCGACTACCAGACCATCTATGCCAGGGAGGAGGGCGCCGTGGCGGCACCCACGGCCGGCCTGCATTTCACGCCGGAGCTTTTCGCCGCGCTCGATGCCAAAGGCGTCGAGCGGCGCTTCGTCACCCTGCATGTCGGCGCCGGCACGTTCCTGCCGGTGAAAGTCGACGACACCGCCGATCACAAGATGCATGCCGAGATCGGCTCGGTCAGCCCGGAAACCGCCGAGGCGCTGAACGCGGCAAAGGCGCGTGGCGGGCGCATCATCGCCGTCGGCACGACGTCGCTGCGCCTGCTTGAAAGCGCTGCGCGGGAGGACGGCCGGCTCGCCGCGTGGTCCGGCCCGACGGACATCTTCATCACGCCCGGCTACCGTTTCAAGGCCGCCGACATGCTGATGACCAATTTCCATCTGCCGCGCTCGACGCTGTTCATGCTGGTTTCGGCGTTTTGCGGTCTGGAGACGATGCGTGCGGCCTATGCGCATGCGATCGAGAACCGCTACAGGTTTTATTCCTACGGAGACGCAAGTCTGCTGTTCAAGGAGGAGAACGATGGACGCGCGTCCGGTATACACAAGGAATTCAATGACTAAGGCGTTTACCTTCGAGGTGCTGGCGACCGACGGCAAAGCGCGGCGCGGCGCGATCACCATGCCGCGCGGAGAAATCCGCACGCCCGCCTTCATGCCGGTCGGCACCGGCGGCACGGTCAAGACCATGTATATGGATCAGGTGCGTGGCGTCGGCTCGGACATCATCCTGGGCAACACCTATCATCTGATGCTGCGGCCCGGCGCCGAACGTGTGGCGCGGCTTGGCGGCCTGCATGAATTCGCCCGCTGGCCGCATCCGATCCTGACCGACAGCGGCGGCTTCCAGGTTATGTCGCTGTCGAAGCTGAGGAAACTCACCGAGAAGGGCGTCACCTTCCGCTCGCACATCGACGGCGCCGCCTATGAGATGTCGCCCGAGCGCTCGATCGAGATCCAGGGACTGCTCGATTCCGACATCCAGATGCAGCTCGACGAATGCACAGCGCTGCCGGCCATGGAGAAAGAGATCGAGCGGGCCATGGAGCTGTCGCTGCGCTGGGCCGAGCGTTGCAAGACGGCATTCGGCGATCAGCAGGGCAAGGCGATGTTCGGCATCGTCCAGGGCGGCGACATACCGGCCTTGCGGCTGCGCTCGTCGCAGGCGCTGAAAGCGATGGACCTCAAGGGCTATGCGATAGGCGGGCTGGCCGTCGGCGAGCCGCAAGCGGTGATGCTCGAAATGCTCGAAATCACCTGCCCGGAGCTGCCGGCGGACAGGCCGCGCTATCTGATGGGTGTCGGCACGCCTGACGACATCTTGAAATCGGTGGCGCGCGGCATCGACATGTTCGATTGCGTGATGCCGACGCGCGCCGGCCGTCATGGCCTCGCCTATACACGGCGCGGCAAGGTCAATCTGCGCAACGCTCGCCATGCCGACGATCCGCGCCCGCTGGACGAGGAGAGCGACTGCCCGGCCGCCAGAGATTATTCGCGCGCCTATCTGCACCATCTGGTCCGCTCGCAAGAGGCGTTGGGGGCGATGCTGCTGACCTGGAACAATCTTTCCTACTACCAGAAGCTGATGCAGGACATTCGTGCCGCCATCGAGGCCGGCGCCTTCGAGGCTCGGGCGGTGGAAATTTCTGAGGGCTGGGCAGGGGGCGATATTCCAGCCCGCTAAAGCCTGTCCGGGAACTGTTTTGAAACGACTGACGAATAAGCATTGCCGGGATGGCATTGGGCGGGGACCAAGAACCTGTTCGTCTCGGGACAAGCTTCAGCTTCAGAAGTGACGGCGCGGACGAACGGCGTTGCCGAACCTTGCGCCTCTTCTTTCATGTCGGTCCGGCGATGGATGGCCAAGCCATCGCTTGCGATTTTTGCGATCGTTGTGGCTGGCCTTGTTCTGCGGTTGCTGGGCGCACGCGGCGATCTCTGGCTGGACGAGATCTGGAGTTTTTCTCTCATCGAGCCGCTCACCTCGATCAACCAGATCCTCTGGCGCGTAAATCACGACAACAATCATTTCCTCAATTCGGCCTATCTGTATCTGATCGGCCCTGATACTTCGCCGCTGCTCCAACGAGGCCTTTCCATCGCGTTCGGCGCCAGCACGATTGTTGCAGCTGCGGCAGTGCCACGCGGGCGATGGGCGATGATTTCCACAAGTCTGCTGTTTGCAGTGAGCTATCCGATGGTCCACTATGGCTCGGAAGCGCGCGGCTACGCCGGGCTGGTGCTGTTCACGCTCCTTTCTGTGGTTTTTCTGGAACGCTGGCTCGACAAAAGAGGTTCATCGGTCATCGCTTTGGCCGCGGCGATCCTGCTGGGCCTGCTGTCTCACCTCACGATGATCGAAATGGTGCCGGTCCTTGTAGCCTGGACCACATGGGTCACTTGGCTGCGCACGGAAAGGATTGGCCGCACACTCGCCGACGTCGGTTTGACTTTCACGCCTGCCGTCCTTGCGGTGCTGCCGTTGGCCATCTGCGTGGTCGTCGGCGCCCAGCTGTCCGGCTTCGTCGTCGGGGGTGTTTCGCCTTTCTCGTTCCAGGCGTTCGCAAAGGGATATGGCGGGGTGATCAGATATCTGCTGGGCCTGCCGTCCTGGATTGGCGATTGGGCCTGCATCGCTGCTGCCTGCGGCATGGTCTGCATATCTGCCGGCATATGGCGTGATCGTCGGGCCAGTCTCTACGTCATCGGAATTGTGGGATTGCCTGCCCTCATGTGCGCAGCGAATCTGCCCAATCTCCAGATCCCACGCTATTTCATCGCCAGTGGAACGTTGTTGCTGCTTTGGACTGGCGAGATGCTCGGTCGCGGCTTCGATGCGGGCGGGTTCAAAAGATATCTGGCGGCAGGAGCGCTCGCGGTCATGATGAGCGGCAGCATATCGTCGCTGCTGCAGTTCTACGAATATAGCCGCGGTTCCTATGCCTCGATCGTGGGGCAGATGACGCAAAACGGTGCCACCACCTATGCCAGCAACCACGACTTCCGGACTGCGATGGTCGTCGACTACTTTGCAGCGCGGACAGGCCGTCAGGCTTGGTTCGTCCCGAAAGACGAACTGTGCATTCGACGTCCCGCTTGGCTGATCATGGAGGGTGATCCTGACATACAATCGAAACGGGTCGAACCCGCGTCGGCTTGCGCACTTGCCTATGAGCGAATTGATGCGTCAAGGAACTGGGGCCTTTCAGGGCTGAGCTGGACGCTTTACCGGCGGCGCGATTGATCAGACCGTCGCGGCTCGGGCACGCGCTCAGGTGCTCAGCGAAGTGGAAGCAGCGCAGGCTGCAGCCGGTGATGCGGAAGCTGCCGTCGGGCTGTTGCGTGTAGACGGCCGTGTAATCCTTGCCATCCGGCCCGACGATAACATCGGTCGGCGGCGCTTCACGGTTTCAGCAGCCGCGAACATTCGCCGTCCGGCCGCAGTTAAGCTTCTTCCTTTAAATCGGGTTCTGCCTGAGCGCCGTCCTGATGCTTGAAAGCCGGGCGGCAGTCTGCCACAAGGGCCGCCTATGCGCATGACCCCGAAAATCGGAATCGATTTTCGGAAAGGCTCATGCGCAATCAAAGTGCTACAGCGTCCTTTGCGCGTTCTAAAGGACGAGCGGCGCTGTAGGCGCAAGCTTGAGCAGGACCGGTCAATGAAGGCATTTTTCGTGCAGATAAAGTGCGATCTGGGCAAGGCCTATGACGTTGCCAGCGCTTTGGCCGATGCCGAGATCGCTTCGGAAATCTACTCGACAGCCGGCAACTACGATCTGCTCGCCAAATTCTACGTCGACGACGAGGAAGACATCGGCCATTTCGTCAACGAGAAGGTGCAGATTCTTCCAGGCATCAAGGACACGTTCACGGTTGTCACCTTTCGCGCGTTCTGAGCAGCGCCTGCCGCCTGCCTGGACATAAGGCAAAGCCTGATCGCAGCCATATTGGTGCTGCCCTAATTTTAGGCAGCCGCCACATACTGATCGCCCGCATCCTCCAAATCGCCGATTGCGCTTGATTTTCTCCGGTGACGCCAGTGAAATGGCCTCACAGGGGAGTATGCGATTGGCCGCGTTCGACGAAATGCTTCCGGAAATCTCCGGATTGAGAAAACCGTATTCGGCTTACGATCGCTGGCTGAAGGAGCAGGATCCGGCCAGGCTTACTGAAAAGATGCAGGACGCCGAACGCGTCTTTCGCAAGACCGGCATCACCTTTGCCGTCTATGGCGAGCAGGAAGCCTCCGAACGCCTGATTCCCTTCGATATCGTTCCGCGCATCATATCCGGCAATGAATGGCGACGGCTGACGCAAGGCATCGAGCAGCGCGTCCAGGCGCTGAACGCCTTCCTCGACGATATCTACCACCGCCAGGAGATCTTGCGCGCCGGGCGCGTCCCCAAGGAATTGATCGCCAAGAACGAGGCGTTCCTGCCGGAGATGATCGGAATGCGGCCGCCGGCGGGCGTCTACACCCATATCATCGGCGTCGATATCGTGCGCATCAGCGAGAACGAGTTCTACGTGCTGGAGGACAATGCGCGCACGCCGTCCGGCGTCTCCTACATGCTGGAGAACCGCGAGACGATGATGCAGCTCTTTCCCGAGCTGTTCCAGCAGATCAAGGTACGGCCGGTGGAAAACTATCCGCAGCTCTTGCGCCAATCGCTGGCAGCGGTGCGGCCGCAAAGCACCAAGGGCGCGCCGACCATCGCCGTGCTGACGCCTGGCAGCTTCAACTCCGCCTATTTCGAGCATGCCTTCCTTGCCGATCAGATGGGCGTGCAGCTTGTCGAGGGACAGGATCTGCGCGTCGTCGACGGCCATGTCGCGATGCGCACGACCGAAGGCTACAAGCAGATCGACGTGCTTTATCGAAGGGTCGATGATTCTTTCCTCGATCCGCTGACGTTTCGGGCGGACTCGGCACTTGGCGTGCCGGGCATCATGGATGTCTACCGCGCCGGCAACATCACCATCGCCAATGCGCCGGGAACCGGCATCGCCGACGACAAGGCGATCTATTCCTACATGCCCGAGATCGTCGAATTCTACACCGGCCGCAAGGCGATCCTCGGCAACATCCCGACCTGGCGCTGCTCGGAGCCGGACAGCCTGAAATATGTGCTCGAACACATCCATGAGCTGGTGGTGAAGGAAGTTCACGGGTCCGGCGGCTACGGCATGTTGGTCGGGCCGGCGGCGACCAAGAAGGAATGCGAGGATTTTTCCAAGAAACTCGCGGCAAAACCGTCGAACTACATCGCCCAGCCGACACTGGCGCTGTCGACCTGTCCGATCCTGACCGACAAAGGACTGGCGCCGCGCCATGTCGATCTCAGGCCCTATGTGCTGGTTTCCGACCGCATCCAGATCGTGCCGGGCGGGCTGACGCGCGTGGCGCTCAAGGAAGGCTCGCTGGTGGTCAATTCGTCCCAGGGCGGCGGCACCAAGGATACGTGGGTGCTGGATGATTAATTTTCATTTGAAGGTTTTTTGATGCTTTTAGGCCGCACCGCCAACGGGCTCTACTGGATGAACCGCTATATCGAGCGGGCGGAAAACATGGCGCGGCTGGTCGATGCCGGGCTGCGCATGGCGCTGACCCGCACCCAGAATGCCTCCGAAGAGTGGAATTCGGTGCTGCTCAGCGCCGGCTCGGATGCTGCCTTCACGCAGAAATATTCCGACTATACCGCCGCCAATGTCGCCGATTTCCTGCTGCGCGACACATCCAACCCGTCGAGCACGATGGCGTCGATCGAGACGGCTCGCAACAATGCCCGCATGGTGCGCACCGCGCTGACGCGCGAAACCTGGGAAAGCATCAACGAAGCCTGGATGTCGCTTAAGCGGATGCTGGCCAGGCCGATCGACGAGCGCGACCTGCCCAGTGTGCTCGACGCGATCAAGCGCGAGACGGCCCTGATCCGCGGCTCGTTCTACGGCACCATGCTGCGCAATGAGATCTTCGATTTCTCGCAGCTCGGCACCTATGTCGAACGCGCCGACAACACGGCACGCATCCTGGATGTGAAATACTACGTGCTGTTGCCGTCGATCTCGTGGGTCGGCTCCACGCTCGACAATTACCAGTGGGAATCGATCCTGCGCTCGGTGTCGGCGCATCGCTCCTATCGCTGGGTCTACGAGGCCGACTACAAGCCGAGCAACATCGCCGACTATCTGATCCTCAACGTTCGCATGCCGCGCTCGCTGACCTTCTGCTATCGTTTCCTGACGGAGCATCTCAGATTCCTGGGCGACGATTATGGCGAGCGCCATGCCTGTCATGCGACAGCCGGCAAGACCCAGGCCATGCTGGCGGCCGGCTCGATCAAGGACATATTCGACGCCGGCCTGCATGAATTCCTGGCGAATTTCATCCGCGACAACATCAGGCTCGGCGACGAGATCGCGCAGGACTATCGATTCTATTGAGGAAGCCATGCGGCTGAAGATCACCCACCGGACCGAATACCGCTACGATGCGCCGGTGCATTATCTGCTGCAGCGGCTGCGGCTGCTTCCGGTCAGCGGATCGACGCAGACCGTCTTGTCCTGGTCGCTGAAGATCGAAGGGGCTCGCGAGGAAGTGCGCTTCAGCGACCATTTCGGCAACGACACGCGACTGTTGAGCGTCGAAGGCGAGCGCGATTTCATCACCGTCGAGGCATCAGGCGAGGTGGTGACACGCGACACATCGGGCGTCTCCGGGCCACACCAGGGCTTCGCGCCGCTCTGGCTGTTTGGCCATGAAACGCCGTTGACCACGATCGGCAGCGGCATTCGCGAACTCGCGGCGTCGGTCGGCGAGGGGACCGATATCGAAAGGTTGCACCGGCTGATGGCCGTGATCGGCGAGCGTGTCGCCTATACGCCAGGCACCACCAACGCGACGACCCCGGCCGAGGACGCGCTGGCGCTCAAGACCGGCGTCTGCCAGGACCACAGCCACATCTTTGCCGCCGCCGCGCGCGCCATGGGGTTTCCGGCCCGCTACGTCAGCGGCTATCTGATGATGGATGCTGCGGTCGAGCAGGCGGCAAGCCATGCCTGGGCCGAGGCGCATGTTGCGGGCCTGGGCTGGGTCGCGTTCGACGTCGCCAACGGCATTTCGCCCGACGAACGCTATGTAAAGGTGGCGACCGGCCGTGATTACCGCGACGCCACGCCCGTATCGGGAATTCGGCTGGGACAAGCGGAAGAACAGCTTGCGGTCACCGTCACGGTAGAGCAGTAATCCCCGGCAAGATTGCTGCCAAAGAGATTCGATGACCTATTGCGTCGGCCTGAAGATCGATCGCGGGCTCGTGTTCATGTCCGACACGCGCACCAATGCCGGCATGGATTCGATCTCGACCTTCAAGAAGATGCATGTCTGGGAGGAACCGGGCGAGCGCGTCATCGTGCTGATGTCGGCCGGCAATCTGGCGACGACGCAGGCGGTCGTCAGCCTGCTCGACGAGCGCACCAAGGCAGTTGGCGATCGCCACGCGACACTGCTCGAAACGCCCTCCATGTACCAGACGGTGCGGATGGTCGGTGATACCGTCAAGGAAGTCATCGCCAGTTCGTCACCAACCGGCGACAGGGCGGATTCCTATTTCAATGCCTCCTTCATCCTCGGCGGCCAGATCAAGGGCAGCGCGCCGCGGCTGTTCATGATCTATCCGGAAGGCAATTTCATCGAATCGACCGACGACACGCCGTTTTTCCAGATCGGCGAGACCAAATACGGCAAGCCGATCATCATCCGCGCCTATGAAAAGACGATGAGTTTCGCCGAGACGGTGAAGCTACTGCTGGTCTCGTTCGACTCGACGCTGAAATCGAACCTGTCGGTCGGTCTGCCGCTCGACCTGCTATTCTACGAAAAGGACGCCTACAAGGTCAGCCTGAAGAAGCGGATAGCCCAGGACGATCAATACTACCGCACCATCTCAGACGGCTGGTCGAACGCGCTGAAGACTGCCTTTGCGAGCTTGCCTGATTTTCCCGAATAGACGGCCCGTCTTTCCGGAGGTGCGATGAACAACGACGATTTCCGGCAATGGTCGAGGCGCGCTGCGGATTGGGGCGCCGACTATCGCAACTCGCTGCGCGAAAGACCGGTGCGGCCGCTGGTCGAGCCGGGTGGCATTTTCAAGAGCGTAGAGACTTCGCCGCCTGAAGCGGCGGAGCCGATGGATGAGATCTTCGCCGACTTCGAGCAAAAGATCCTGCCGGGCATGACGCATTGGCAGCATCCGCGCTTCTTCGCCTATTTCCCGGCCAACGCCGCACCGGTTTCGGTGGTGGCCGAATATCTGGTCTCGGTGATGGCCGCGCAATGCATGCTCTGGCAGACCTCGCCGGCAGCGACCGAACTCGAGACGCGCGTCGTCGACTGGATGCGTCAGGCGCTTGGTCTGCCGGAAGGGTTTTCCGGCGTCATGCAGGATTCGGCATCGTCGGCGACGCTCGCCGCCGTATTGACCATGCGCGAGCGCGCGCTCGACTGGCAGGGCAACGAGAAGGGCCTGCAAGGCCAGCCGACATTGCGCGTCTATTCTTCCGACCAGGTTCATACCTCCATCGACCGGGCGATCTGGGTATCGGGCATCGGCGAGGACAACCTCGTGCGCATTCCGGTTGCCGGCCGCTTTCGCGCCATGGATGTCGCAGCCCTGGAAGAGGCGATCGTCGCCGACCGGGAGGCGGGCATGCTGCCGGCCGGCATCATTGCCTGTGTGGGCGGCACCAGCACCGGCGGCACCGATGATATCGCCGGCGTCGCCGCGGTGGCAAAGCGGCAGGGGCTCTATGTGCATGTCGATGCCGCCTGGGCCGGTTCGGCGATGATATGTCCGGAATACCGGCATTTCTGGGCGGGCGTGGAGCACGCGGATTCTATCGTCTTCAACCCGCACAAATGGCTGGGTGCGCAATTCGACTGCTCGGTCCAGTTTATCCGCCGGCCGGAAGACCTGGTGCGGACGCTCGCCATCAAGCCGGATTACCTGAAGACGCACGGGCGCGACGGCATCATCAACTATTCCGAATGGTCGGTGCCGCTCGGGCGGCGCTTTCGCGCACTGAAACTATGGTTCCTGCTACGCGCCCACGGGCTTGAAAATCTCCGGAGCATGATCCGCAACCATGTCGCCTGGAGCGAAGGCCTTGCCGAGCGGCTGGCCGGGGAACCGGATTTCGAGATTGTCACGGAGCCGATGCTGTCGCTGTTCTCGTTCCGGCATCTGGTGGCGGCCGGAATCGACGAACACAATCTGCGGCTGGTCAACGCGATCAACGACGATGGCCGCATCTACCTGACCCAGACACGGGTGGGCGGACAGGTGGCGATCCGCTTTCAGGTCGGCCAGTTCGATACGACGGCGGCGGATGTCGACACCGCTTTCGAAGTCATCACCGAAATCGCCCGCGGTCTGGGTTGAGTTGAATTGGTCGGCAAAGTTGCGCCGAGGTTTGTCTTTGGACGCATGTGATTTCGTTAGCCGGCTTATGCCTTTTCATCGCTTTCGTTTTCCTCTATAGACAAGAAAAACGAAAACGGGAGCTTCCCCAATGTACCTGTCGCCGCGTCATTCCGAAATCATCCAGATGGCCAAGGACCATGGCCGCGTGCTGGTCGACGATCTGGCAACGCATTTCAACGTGACGCCGCAGACCATCCGCAAGGATCTCAACGATCTGTGCGACCAGCGGCTGCTGTCGCGCATTCATGGCGGGGCGCTGTTTCCCTCCGGCATCGAGAACATGGAATATGAGGCACGGCGCAAGATCGCCGCCGACGAGAAGGAGGCGATCGGTCGCGCGGCGGCCAGGCTGATCCCGGATAATGCCTCGCTGTTCATCAATATCGGCACCACGACTGAGTCGGTCAGCAAGGCGCTTCTTGATCATAGTGGCCTGATGGTCATCACCAATAACATCAATGTTGCCAACAGGATGCGTATATATCCTTCGATCGAGGTGGTGATCGCCGGCGGCGTCGTGCGTGGTTCCGACGGCGGCGTGGTCGGCGAGGCGGCGGTCGATTTCATCAGGCAGTTCAAGGTCGACTACGCGGTGATCGGCGCCTCGGCGATCGACCATGACGGTGCGCTGCTCGATTTCGATTTTCGTGAAGTGAAGGTGGCGCAGGCGATCATCGCCAATGCCCGGCATGTGATCCTCGTCTCCGACCAGACCAAGTTCGAGCGGACGGCGCCGGTCCGGATCGGCCACCTGTCGCAGGTCAACACCTTCATCACCGATCGCTGCGACATCCCGTCGGTGCGCAAAATCTGCCAGGAGGCAGAGGTTCAACTGATCGAAACGTCGCTCTCCTAAGGGTGCCGTTGCGGCAATTGTCGCCGTTTATATTTCGTTTGACATTCGTTCTCATTTCGAAATAATCCCTTCACGGTTTCGTAAAAACCTAAAAATGCTGCAATGCGAAATCCGGGAGGACTTTTGTGGACGCACCCCCGATCCATGACATTTTCGTCATCGGTGGCGGTATCAACGGCTGCGGCATTGCCCGCGATGCGGTTGGGCGCGGCTTTTCGGTCTTCCTTGCCGAAATGAACGATCTGGCCAGCGGAACCTCCTCCGGCTCGACCAAACTGATCCATGGCGGCTTGCGCTACCTCGAGTTCTACGAGTTCCGCCTGGTGCGCGAGGCGCTGATGGAGCGCGAGATTCTGTGGAGGAACGCGCCGCACATCATCTGGCCGATGCGCTTCGTGCTGCCCTATGCCAAGGGTCTGCGCCCGGCCTGGCTGATCAGGCTCGGCCTTTTCCTTTACGACCACATTGGCGGACGCAAGTTGCTGCCGGCGACCAAGACGCTGGACATGGCAAGGGACCCGGCCGGCAAGCCGCTGAAGCCGTTGTTTCGAAAGGCCTTCGAGTATTCCGACGGCTGGGTCAACGATGCGCGGCTGGTGGCGTTGAACGCCCGCGACGCCGCCGACCGCGGCGCAACGATCCGAACCCGCACGAAAGTCGTCGGCGCACGCCGTGAAGGCGCGCTTTGGACGGTCAGGCTGGAAAATGCGCAGACCGGGGACACCGAGGAGGTCAAGGCGCGGCTTTTAGTCAACGCCGCCGGCCCATGGGTCGACCATGTGCTGTCCGCCACGGTCGGCTTGAACGACGTGCACAATGTCCGGCTGGTACAGGGCAGTCATATCGTCATCGGCAAGAAGTTCGACGATCCGCGCGCCTATTTCTTTCAGAACAAGGACGGCCGCATTATTTTCGCGATTCCCTACGAGGAAGAGTTCACGCTGATCGGCACCACCGACCAGGACTATCCTGGCGACCCGCATGACGTGAAGATCAGCGACGCAGAGATCGATTACCTCTGTGCTGCGGCGAGCGAATATTTCGCGAAACCGGTCAAGCGTTCGGACATCGTCTGGACTTATTCCGCCGTGCGCCCGCTTTATGACGACGGCGCCTCCAAGGCGCAGGAAGCGACCCGCGACTATGTGCTGAAGGCCGACGGCGGCGAGGGCACGGCACCGATCGTCAACACTTTTGGCGGCAAGATCACCACTTATCGCCGACTGTCGGAATCGATGCTCGAGAAAATCGAGGGTTTTCTCGGCAAGCGCGGCAAGCCGTGGACGGCAAACGCGCCGCTTCCGGGCGGCGATTTCCCGGCGAGCGGCTTCGATGCCGAAGTGGCGAAACTGAAAACGGCCTATCCGTTCCTCGACGCGCGCCTGGCGCGCCGCCTGACCCGGCTTTACGGGACTCGCGCAAGGATGCTGCTGGGCCTCGCGAGATCGAATGCCGACCTTGGCCGGAACTTCGGCGCCGATCTCTACGAGGCCGAGGTGCGGTACCTCGTTCAAAATGAATGGGCGATGACGGCCGAAGATGTATTGTGGCGCAGGACCAAGCGCGGCCTGCATCTGGGCCGCGAGCAGGCGGCAGCGCTCGACGAATTCATGCGCGGGATAAGCCGGCGCCATGTCGCGGCTGCCGAATAGTGGGGTCTGACTGATGCAGAAAGCCTGGGAGGAGGCATCATGCTGGAACTGAGAAACGTGACGAAGACGGTCGGCGCGACGGAGCATATACGCGACGTGTCCCTGACGCTTCAGCACGGCTCGCTCAACGTCCTTCTCGGACCGACGCTCTCCGGCAAGACCAGCCTGATGCGGCTGATGGCCGGCCTTGATGTTCCGACATCCGGTTCGGTCTGGTTCGACGGCAAGGATGTCACCGGTATCCCGGTGCAGAAGCGCAACGTCGCCATGGTCTACCAGCAGTTCATCAACTATCCGGCGATGACCGTTTACGAGAACATCGCCTCGCCGCTGAGGGTGGCCGGGACCGAGCGGGCAAAGATCGACAAGGAGGTGCGCAATGCTGCAGCCCTGCTCAAGCTGACGCCCTTTCTCGACCGCACGCCGCTCAGCCTCTCGGGCGGCCAGCAGCAGCGCACCGCGCTGGCGCGCGCCATCGTCAAGAACGCCAGCCTCGTGCTGCTCGACGAGCCGCTCGCCAATCTCGATTACAAGCTGCGCGAGGAGCTGCGTGCGGAATTGCCGAAAATCTTCGCGGCGAGCGGCACCATCTTCGTCTACGCCACGACGGAGCCGCACGAAGCTTTGCTGCTCGGCGGCAACACGGCGACGCTTTCCGAAGGCCGCATCACTCAGTTCGGCCCCACGATCGACGTCTTTCGCAGGCCGAACGACCTCGTCACGGCCAAGACTTTCGCGGATCCGCCGCTCAACACGATTGTGCTGAAGAAGAGCGGCTCGAGCTTCCTTCTTGATGGTGGGGTGAACCTCCCGGTGCCGGCTGAGCTCGCCGGTATTGCCGATACGAGTTACACGATCGGCTTCCAGCCCCACCATCTCTCTCTTACTCGGCCGAGCGCGTCAGCGGTTCCGGTGAGAGCCAAGGTCTCGGTCACCGAGATCACCGGTTCGGAGAGCTTTGTGCATCTCGACTTCGCCGATGTCCGCTGGGTGATGCTGGAGCACGGCATCCTGGTGTTTGAGCCGGACCAGACCATCGAGGTGTTCATCGATCCGCGGCACATCATGGTTTTCGACGCGAACGGCCGCTCGGCCGCGCCGCCACAGATGCTGGCGGCTTGAGGGAGGAGGGCACATGGCGCGCATCGACTGCAACCACATCCGCCACGCCTACGGGCCGCATCCGAAGTCGGACAAGGACTATGCGCTGAAGGAGGTGCATCACGCTTTCGAGGATGGCGGCGCCTATGCGCTGCTGGGGCCGTCGGGCTGCGGCAAGACCACGCTGCTCAACATCATTTCCGGGCTGTTGTACCCGTCGCATGGCGAGCTTCTGTTCGACGGCAAGGATGTGACCAATCTGTCGACGCAGGAGCGCAACATCGCGCAGGTGTTCCAGTTCCCGGTCATCTACGACACCATGACCGTCTACGACAATCTGGCCTTCCCGCTGCGCAACCGCGGCGTTCCGGAACCCGACGTCGATCGCAAGGTGCGCGAGACGCTGGAAATGACGGGATTGGCCGACATGGCCCGGAGAAAGGCGAGGGGGCTGACTGCCGACCAGAAACAGAAGATCTCGCTCGGGCGCGGGCTGGTGCGTTCCGATGTCAACGCGATCCTGTTCGACGAGCCGCTGACCGTCATCGACCCGCATATGAAGTGGGTGCTGCGCTCGCAGCTGAAGCAGCTGCACAGGCGCTTTGGTTTCACCATGGTGTATGTCACGCACGACCAGACCGAGGCGCTCACCTTCGCCGAGAACGTCGTCGTCATGTATGAGGGCGAGATCGTGCAGATCGGCTCTCCGGCCGAATTGTTCGAGCGCCCCAAGCATACATTCGTCGGCTATTTCATCGGCTCGCCGGGCATGAACGTCATGCCGGTCGCGGTCGAAGGCAGGAGCGCGCGGCTCGGCAGCCAGACGATCGAATTGCCGGGCGCGCCCAAGGCTGGAACCTCAGGCGTGATCGAACTTGGTATCCGCCCCGAATATGTCAGGCTTGGCGCTACCGGCATGCCGGTTTCAATCCGAAAGGTCGAGGATATCGGCCGCCACAAGGTGGTGCGCGCCAGTTTCGAAGGCCGCGACATCGCGGCGATCGTCGGCGAGGATGAGGACATTCCCGCCGATCCGAAGATCGCTTTCGACCCGGCCGGCATCAACATCTATGCCGATTCCTGGCGCGTCGAGATGGGAGGCTGAGCATGGAAAGGACCTGGAACAACAAGGCCTGGTTCATGGTGCTGCCGGTGCTCTTGCTGGTGGCTTTCTCGGCGATCATCCCGCTGATGACGGTCGTGAATTATTCGGTGCAGGACACTTTCGGCAACAACGTCTTCTTCTGGGCGGGCTCGGAATGGTTCGAGGAAATCCTGCATTCCGACCGTTTTTGGGAAGCGATGGCCCGCAACCTGGCCTTCTCGGCCATCATCCTGATCATCGAGATTCCGCTCGGCATCTTCATTGCGCTCAACATGCCGAAGAAGGGCTGGGGCGTTCCGGTCTGCCTGGTGCTGATGGCGCTGCCGCTGCTCATTCCTTGGAACGTCGTCGGCACGATCTGGCAAGTGTTCGGCCGCGTCGATATCGGCCTGCTCGGATATACGCTGCGGGCGCTCGGCTTCAACTACAACTATGTCAACGACCCGTTCGACGCCTGGATCACCGTTATCGTCATGGACGTCTGGCACTGGACGAGCCTCGTGGTCTTGCTCTGCTACGCGGGATTGGTCTCGATCCCCGACGCCTATTACCAGGCGGCGAAGATCGACGGTGCGTCGCGCTGGGCGATCTTCCGCTATATCCAGCTGCCTAAGATGAACCGCGTGCTGCTGATCGCGGTTCTGCTGCGCTTCATGGATAGTTTCATGATCTACACCGAGCCGTTCGTCGTCACCGGCGGCGGGCCCGGCAACACCACCACTTTCCTGTCGATCGATCTGGTGAAGCTGGCCATCGGAGAGTTCAACCTCGGTGAGGCAGCGGCCATGTCGATCGTCTATTTCTTGATCATCATGCTCCTGTCCTGGGTGTTCTACACCGTCATGACAGCCTACGACGCGGAGCAGTGAGATGGCGCGACTCGAGGAAAGCACGGCCGACGGACGAACGCTGATGCGGCAAACCCCCGCTAGCGCGGAAGCGCAGATAGCGAACGCCACGCTGGCCCGCAAGATGCGGCGACGGGGCGAGGAGTCGCGGTTCTGGTGGCTGGTGCCGACCATCTACATCATCTTCCTGATGCTGCCGATCTACTGGCTGGTCAATATGAGCTTCAAGACCAACCAGGAGATACTCGGCGCCTTCTCGCTGTGGCCGAGGAACCCGACGATCGCCAATTACATGGTGATCTTTACCGACCCGTCCTGGTACAAGGGTTACATCAACTCGATCATCTATGTGGTTATGAACACGGTGATTTCCGTCGCCGTGGCGCTTCCGGCAGCCTATGCCTTCTCGCGCTACCGCTTCCTTGGCGACAAGCACCTGTTTTTCTGGCTCCTGACCAACCGCATGGCGCCACCGGCGGTGTTCGCGCTGCCGTTCTTCCAGCTTTATTCGGCATTTGGCCTGATCGACACGCATATCGCGGTGGCGCTGGCGCACTGCCTATTCAACGTCCCGCTGGCGGTCTGGATTCTCGAAGGCTTCATGTCGGGCGTGCCGAAGGAAATCGACGAGACCGCCTATATTGACGGCTATTCCTTCCCGCGTTTCTTCCTCAGGATATTCATGCCGCTGATCGCGAGCGGTGTAGGCGTGGCCTGCTTCTTCTGCTTCATGTTCTCGTGGGTCGAGCTGCTGATCGCACGAACGTTGACCACGACCGCCGCCAAGCCGATCGCCGCGATCATGACGCGCACGGTCTCGGCCTCGGGCCTCGACTGGGGCGTTCTGGCCGCCGCCGGCGTGCTCACCATCCTTCCAGGCGCGCTCGTGATCTGGTTCGTCCGCAACTACATCGCCAAAGGCTTTGCCCTGGGGAGGGTGTGATGAAACGAACGCAAGAGTTCATACGCAACACCATCGCCAAAGGCTTTGCCTTGGGGAGGGTATGACCATGAACCTTACCTGGATGGCATGGACGCTACCGACGGCGATCTTTTTCATCACGATCCTGGTGCTGCTCTGCGGCATGGCGATCTGGGAATACGCCTCGCCGGGCGGCAATCCGCGGGTTGGCGTGCTGCGGTTCGAGACGACGCGCGGCGACCGTCTCTTCCTATCGCTGCTTGGCAGCGCCTTTATCCATCTCGCTTGGCTGGGTCTTGTCGGACCCAACCTGTGGTGGGCTCTCGCTCTCTCCGTGGTCTACGCCATTGGCGTGTTCCGCTACGTATAGAGGGGGAAACTGTTGGAGCGGCCGCGTGCCGGCGGCTGCTCCGATCGCACTTGAAACTGAAACAGTGGAGGAAACACATGAGACGGCAATTTTTGACATCAACGACAGCGCTTGTCCTATTGCTCGGGGCAGGCAATGCCTATGCCGGGATGGACGAAGCCAAGGCGTTTCTCGACGCCGAGATCAAGGACATGTCGACGCTCGATCGCGCTGCCCAGGAAGCCGAGATGCAATGGTTCATCGATGCTGCAAAACCCTTTGCGGGCATGGACATCAAGGTCGTCTCGGAAACCATCACGACGCACGAGTATGAATCGAAGACGCTGGCCAAGGCGTTCGCCGACATTACGGGCATCAAGATCACCCATGATCTGATCGGCGAAGGCGATGTCGTCGAGAAGCTGCAAACGCAGATGCAGTCGGGCGAAAACGTCTACGACGCCTATGTCAACGACTCCGACCTGATCGGCACCCATTGGCGCTACCAGCAGGCGCGCAGCCTGACCGACTGGATGGCGAACGAGGGCAAGGACGTCACCAACCCGAACCTCGACCTCGCAGACTTCATCGGCACCAAGTTCACGACGGCTCCGGACGGCGATCTTTATCAGCTGCCCGACCAGCAGTTCGCGAACCTCTACTGGTTCCGCTACGACTGGTTCAACGACGAGAAGAACAAGGCGGACTTCAAAGCGAAGTACGGCTACGACCTCGGCGTGCCGGTCAACTGGTCAGCCTATGAGGATATCGCCGAATTCTTCACCGGCCGCGAGATCGACGGCAAGAAGGTCTACGGCCACATGGACTACGGCAAGAAGGACCCTTCGCTCGGCTGGCGCTTCACCGATGCCTGGCTTTCGATGGCCGGCAATGGCGACAAGGGACTGCCGAACGGTCTTCCGGTCGACGAATGGGGCATCAAGGTCGACGAGAAGTCGCGGCCTGTCGGCTCCTGCGTGGCTCGGGGCGGCGACACCAACGGTCCGGCGTCGGTCTACGCCATCCAGAAATATCTCGACTGGATGAAGGCCTACGCTCCGGCCGCGGCCCAGGGCATGACCTTCTCGGAATCCGGACCGGTACCGGCGCAGGGCGAAATTGCCCAGCAGATGTTCATGTACACGGCCTTCACCGCCGACATGGTGAAGGACGGCCTTCCCGTCGTGAACGAGGACGGTACGCCGAAATGGCGCTTCGCTCCGTCGCCGCACGGCGTCTACTGGAAGGACGGCATGAAGCTCGGCTACCAGGACGTGGGTTCCTGGACGCTTCTCAAGTCGACGCCTGACGATCGCGCCAAGGCAGCCTGGCTCTACGCGCAGTTCGTCACCTCGAAGACAGTCGACGTGAAGAAAAGCCACGTTGGCCTGACGCTGATCCGCGAGAGCACGATCCAGCACAAGAGCTTCACGGACCGCGCCCCGAAGCTCGGCGGCCTGATCGAGTTCTACCGCTCGCCGGCCCGCGTCCAGTGGTCGCCGACGGGTACGAACGTTCCTGACTATCCGAAGCTGGCACAGCTCTGGTGGCAGGCGATCGGCGATGCTTCGTCGGGTGCCAAAACCCCGCAGGAGGCGATGGACTCGCTCTGCGCCGAGCAGGAAAAGGTGCTTGAGCGCCTTGAGCGCGCCGGCGTGCAGGGCGACATCGGACCGAAACTCGCCGAGGAAAAGACCCTCGAAGAGTGGAACGCCGATGCCGTCGCCAAGGGCAATCTCGCGCCGCAGCTGAAGATCGAGCCGGAGAAGGATAAGGCGCAGACCATCAACTACGACGAGCTGGTCAAGAGCTGGAGCAACTGAGCATCGATCCGGGCGTTCGCGCCCGCATCGCGACAATCGGGGGAGGCGGCATCTTGCCGTCTCCCCTGTTTGCGCCGAGGGGAATGGAAATGAACAGCTTTATCCTTGCAATCGACCAGGGAACGACATCGAGCCGGGCGATCCTGTTCGACCGTGAGATGAAGATGGTGGGCAGCGGGCAGAAGGAATTCACCCAGCATTATCCGGCCTCCGGCTGGGTCGAGCATGATCCCGAGGAGATCTGGTCGAGCGTCGTGGCGACGGTGAAGGCTGCGCTGAAGAGCGCCGGCCGCCATGCGTCGGATGTCGCGGCGATCGGCATCACCAACCAGCGCGAGACCGTCGTCATCTGGGACAGGGCGACCGGCAAGCCGATCCACAACGCGATTGTCTGGCAGGATCGCCGCACCGCGCCGCTGTGCCAGAAATTGAAGAAGCAGGGGCTGGAGAAGAAGTTCACCAGAAAGACCGGCTTGCTGCTCGATCCCTACTTCTCCGGCACCAAGATCGCCTGGATGCTGGACAAGGTGAAGGGTGCCAGAAAACGTGCCGAGAAGGGCGAATTGCTGGCCGGCACGATCGACAGCTTTCTGATCTGGCGGCTGACCGGCGGCAAGGTTCACGCCACCGACGCCACCAATGCCTCGCGCACGCTGGTCTACAACATCGAAAAGAATACCTGGGACGACGAGCTTCTGGCGATTCTCGGCATACCGGCAAAAATGCTGCCGCAGGTGAAGGATTGCGCTGACGACTATGGAATCACAGAGGAAAGCCTGTTCGGCGCAGAGATAAAAATCCTCGGCGTGGCTGGCGATCAGCACGCAGCGGCCATCGGCCAGGCCTGTTTCGAGCCGGGCATGATGAAATCCACCTATGGCACGGGGTGCTTCGCGCTGCTCAACACCGGAAGCGATCTGGTGCGCTCGAAGAACCGGTTGTTGACGACCATTGCCTACAGGCTGAACGGAAAGACCACTTATGCTCTGGAAGGGTCGATCTTCATCGCCGGTGCAGCCGTGCAGTGGCTGCGCGACGGCATCAAGGTGATCGGCAAGGCGGAGCAGAGCGGCATGCTGGCGGCGGGCGCCGACCCGACGCAGGAAGTCTATCTGGTGCCGGCTTTTGTCGGGCTTGGCGCGCCGCACTGGGATGCCGAAGCGCGCGGCGCCATCTTCGGGCTGACCCGCAATTCGGGCCCGGCGGAATTTGCCCGCGCCGCACTGGAATCTGTGGCTTTCCAGACCCGCGACCTGCTCGACGCGATGCGCAAGGACTGGAAGGGCGCGTCAGTAAAGACCGTTCTCAGGGTCGATGGTGGCATGGTGGCCTCGGACTGGACCATGCAGCGGCTTGCCGACATCCTCGATGCGCCGGTAGACCGCCCGACGATCCTGGAGACGACGGCGCTCGGCGCGGCATGGCTGGCCGGCTCTAAAGCGGGCGTCTGGCCGAAGGCGAGAGACTTCGCCAAGAGCTGGGCGCTCGAGCGGCGGTTCAAGCCGGAGATGAATGCGTCCGCCCGTTCCGCCAAGCTGGCGGGCTGGCGCGATGCTGTGCGCAGGACGCTGAGCGTGCAATAAGTTCTTCGAGCAAGATGTCACCACGGAAGCCCGCGCCGTTGCCGGCGCAGGCTCTTCAATAACTCTTACTCAGCTCCGCCCGAGCTTTATCAATAGGGCGAGATGCACTGCCGGCGCGGGCCATAGTAAGGCTGGTACGTGTTGTCATATGCCCGGTAAGATCTGTAGCGGCTGTAGCACCACTCCACGTGCGAATCGCCTCGATAGACGCGGCGGTTCTGGTTGACGATCGCACCGGTGATCAGCGCGCCGGTCGCAAAGGCAGCCAACGGGAACCAGAAGTCGCCGTGACGGCGATAGCCGCGACGATAATAGCGATAACCGCGATGGCCGCGCCAATACCTGCCGTCGTCACGCGCGAAACCGCGACGAAAATCGCGGCGGGAAAAATCGCGATCGCGGTTGAAACTACGCCTCCACCGCCTGTGGTCGACAGTCTGGACATCCGACGAAACGTTCTGACCAAGCGGCACGTAGGTGGGCTGGGCGTTGACGGGCACGATCTCCGCTACAGCGAATGACGCTGACAACGCGGTCGCCAGCAGGCCCGACATGATCCTGTTCATGATCTTCTCCTTGAAAGCGTCGTCCCTTGTAGCGACAAAAACGGGCAGGCTGCGCAATTGTTCCGTCAAAGTAGCAAGCTGCTGATCTGTAACGTTCTCTCTCCTGCTCGGCCTCGACGAAAAGCCGGTATTGGGCTTGTCTGTCAAAGGCCGTTCCGCCCTTTGCTGACGCGATGTGCGAGGCGCTGCAAGTGCGTGGAAAAGCCCGACTTGCGCGCCCTCTTTTTCCGGTTGACCGGTCGAGGCACTCTCCCTATGTTCCGCGCAATTTCGAGGGCGGCATTCTGAGCCCGCGGGAGCGCGTAGCTCAGCCGGTAGAGCAACTGACTTTTAATCAGTAGGTCCAGGGTTCGAATCCCTGCGCGCTCACCATTGTTTCGTGCGAGAAATCAGTAAGTTAGCGCTTTAGCGTCTGGAACAGCGCCGGAACGTGCGAGAAAATGCGAGGCCATGCGAGAACATTTTCTCGCAATCACGCGATGCTTCCGGCTACCGACCCTGCTAAATATCCCCAAAAACCAGCGACACGTTCCCGCCGGCGTGGCGCTCCAGGCGGCCGGCGAGGTCGAGTTCCAGCAGCACCATGAAAACCTGAGCGGGATGCAGGCCGGTGTGGCGGATGATCTCGTCGATCGCTACGGGCGTCGGGCCGAGGGCTTCGACGACGCGGGCGCGGTCGTCCTCGCCGGGCGGTGGCGTTGCCGAAAAGTCGGGCGGCTCGCCAAGTGGAGCCGTCCTTGGTGCCAGTGCGCCGACCAGCGGCGCGATCGCACTGGTAACGTCCGATGCCTCGGTGACCAGGGTGGCGCCGTCCTTGAGCAAGGCGTTGGTGCCGGCGGCGCGCGGATCGAGCGGCGAGCCGGGGACGGCAAAGACCAGCCGGCCCATCTCGCCGGCAAGCCTGGCGCTGATCAGCGAGCCGGAGCGGTGCGCCGCCTCGACCACGACCAGCCCCAATGCTGCGCCGGCGACAAGGCGGTTGCGGCGCGGAAAATCCTGGGCGCGTGGCTGCCAGCCGAACGGCATCTCCGAAATGATGGCGCCGCCGCGCTCGGCAATCTCGTTGCATAGTCCGGCATTCTCAGGCGGGTAGGGCAGGTCGAGGCCGCCGGCCAGCACACCGATCGTGCCTGACGCAAGGCTGCCTTGATGTGCTGCCGTGTCGATGCCGCGCGCCAGGCCGGAGACGATGCCGTAGCCGTCGCGGCCGAGTTCGGCGGCGAGCGTTCGCGCCATCTTGATGCCGGCCAGCGAAGCGTTGCGGGCGCCGACGATGGCGATTGCCGGCAGCCGGAACACCGCGCCTTCGCCCTTGACCGCGAGCAGCGGCGGCGGATGGTCCATGCTTTTCATCAGCGGCGGATAGTCGGCCTCGCCAATCCCGATGAAGCGGGCGCCGGCCCGGCGGGCTGCTTCCAGCTCCGCCTCGGCCTCGGCAATCGACGGGATGCGGACGATCTTTCTGGCGCCGCCCGAAATCATCAGCTCGGGCAGCATCTCGAGCGCCGTCTCGGCCGAGCCGAAGCGGTTGATCAGGTCGCGAAAGGTGGCCGGGCCGACATTCGGCGTGCGGATCAAACGAAGCCAGCTCAACCGCTGCCTGTCGCTGAGCCGCGGCCCGGCGGCGCGCTGGCTCACTCTTTGGTCCCGATCTTGCCCTCGGTGCCGGCCAGCAGCCGCGCGATATTGGCCCGGTGTTTTATGATGACGATCAGGCTCATCAGCGCGAACAGCCCGGCAATCTCAGGCGTGCTGAGGACATAGAGCGCGATCGGCACGACGACTGCTGCCGTCAGCGCCGCCAGCGAGGAGAAACGGAATAGGAAAGCAACGGCCAGCCAGACGACGGCGAAGATCAGCGCCACCTGCCAGGCAAGGGCGATCAGCACGCCGAGATAGGTGGCGACACCCTTGCCGCCCTTGAAGCCGAGCCAGACCGGAAAGAGATGGCCGAGAAAGGCGCCAAGGCCGGCCCAAGGCCCGAGCTCCGGTGCAAAGTGACCGGCGATCAGCACAGCCGCCGTGCCTTTCAGCGCGTCGAGCAACAGCGTGGCGGCGGCCAGGCCCTTGTTGCCGGTGCGCAGCACATTGGTAGCGCCGATATTGCCGGAGCCGATGTTGCGGACGTCGCCAAGGCCGGCGGCGCGGGTGATCAGAAGCCCGAAAGGGATCGAGCCAAGCAGATAGCCGAACACCAGCGCCAAGACGATGTCGTAAGCCATTGTTCCCCCTGAACTCCAACTGCCGGCTTTAGGGAGTGTCGAGATTCAGGTCAGGCCGAGTCGAGAATGGTGGTTTCCGAGAACCGGAACGCAGCGTACTTTTGGGTACGTGAGTACCGGAAGCGCAGAAAACCGCCGTTCGCAGGCCGGCATCACCTGAATATCGACACTCCCTAGGCTGAAAACACTGTGCGGCCCGCCACCATTGTTTGCAAGACCTTGCCCTGCAGCCGCGCGCCTTCGAAACAGGTGTTTTTCGAGCGTGAACGGATTCCGCTTTCGCTGACGATCCACGGTTCGTCGAGATCGATCAGCGCAAGATCGGCGACAGTGCCCGGCTTCAGCGTGCCGCCGGGCAGGCCGAACAGCCTTGCCGGCGCGGTGGACAAGGTCTCAATCAATCTAAGTAGTGTCACGTCGCCATTGTGATAGAGCCGCAGCGCCGCGCCCAGCAGCGTTTCGAGCCCGATGGCGCCGGCCGCGGCATCGGCAAAGGGCAGGCGCTTGGTATCGACGTCCTGCGGGTCATGCGAGGAGACGATGAGGTCGATCGTGCCGTCCTTGACCGCCTCGATCATCGCCAGCCGGTCTTCCTCGGCGCGCAGCGGCGGCGTCAGCCGGAAGAAGGTGCGGTATTCGCCGACATCGTTCTCGTTGAGCGACAGGTTGTGGATTGAGACGCCTGATGTGACATTCGCGCCGTCGGCTTTCGCCCGCGTTACCGCGTTTGCCGCCATCGCCGTCGAAATCTTGGCCGCGTGATAGGCGCCGCCGGTCAGCCGCGCCAACGCCAGATCGCGCTCCAGCGGAATGGACTCGGCCTCGCGCGGGATGCCGGCAAGGCCGAGCCAGCTGGCATAGAGGCCTTCATTCATGACGCCGGACGAAGCGAGGTCGGCGTCTTGGGTTTCATGGGCGATCACGCCGCCGAAATCGCGCGCGTAAGTCAGCGCGCGGCGCATCACCAGCGCGCTTGATATGGTGTGCCGTCCGTCGGTGAAGGCGACCGCGCCGGCCTCGCGCAGCAGGCCGAATTCGGTCATCTCGCGGCCTTCGAGGCCCTTGGTGATCGCCGCAGCCGGAAAAATGTTGACGATGGCCGTGTCCTTGGCGGTACGCAGCACGAATTCGACCAGCGCGACATTGTCGATCACTGGGTCGGTGTCGGGCATCATGACGATGGAAGTGACGCCGCCGGCGGCCGCAGCGACGCTGGCCGAGGCGATGGTTTCGCGGTGCTCGCCGCCGGGCTCGCCGATGAAGACGCACGCATCGATCAGGCCGGGGATAACAGCCTTGCCGGCGCAGTCGATGACCGTAGCGTCTTGCGGAGCGCCCTGGTTCAAGGCGGCCTTGCCGGCAGCGACGATCTTGCGGCCTTCGACAATGACCGTGCCGACCTCATCGATGCCGCGCGATGGGTCGACGATGCGGGCCTGGCTGAAGACCGTCGTGCTCATCATGCAACCTCGCGATTGCGGCGAGGATCGAGCAGCGCTTCCATCACCGCCATGCGCACGGCAACGCCCATCTCCACCTGTTCCTGGATGACGCTCTGCGGACCGTCGGCGATTTCCGAGGCGATCTCGACGCCGCGGTTCATGGGGCCGGGATGCATGACCAGAGCGCCGTCCTTGGCCGCCTTCAGCTTCTCGGCATCGAGGCCGAAATAGCGGAAATATTCCCGCACCGAAGGCACGAAGGCGCCTTCCATCCGCTCGCGCTGCAGGCGCAGCATCATCACCACATCCGCGTCCTTGAGCCCTTCGGCCATCGAACGAGTGACGATCACGCCCATTTTCTCGATGCCGGCGGGCAGAAGCGTCGACGGCGCCACGACGCGGACCTGGGCGCCGAGCGCGTTGAGCAGCATGATGTTGGAGCGCGCCACGCGCGAATGCAGGATATCGCCGCAGATCGCCACGATCAGCTTCGACAGCGGACCCCTGGCGCGGCGGATGGTCAGCGCGTCGAGCAGCGCCTGCGTCGGATGCTCATGGGCGCCGTCGCCGGCATTGATCACCGAGCAGCCGACCTTTTGCGCCAGCAGCGCCGCAGCCCCGGCCGACTGGTGGCGGATGATCAGTATGTCTGGGCGCATGGCATTCAGCGTCATCGCCGTGTCGATCAGCGTCTCGCCCTTCTTCACCGAAGAACTGGCCACCGACATGTTCATGACGTCGGCGCCGAGCCGTTTTCCCGCCAGCTCGAACGATGATTGCGTGCGGGTCGACGCTTCGTAGAAAAGGTTGATCTGGGTGCGGCCGCGCAGCGTCGAGGTCTTCTTCTCCGACTGCCGCGAGATCGCGACCGCTCGGTCCGCCCGGTCCAGCAAAAGCTCGATGTCGGCGGGGGAAAGATCGCGGATGCCCAGAAGATGGCGGTGGGGATAGAGTGGCAGGGACGAAGCGTCGGTCATCTCAAGGCGCTGCTATAGGGTGGAGGACCTTTGGCTGCAAGCACCAGCTTTGGATTGCGGCCTTTCTCCCCGGTATTTTCGTCGCGCGCGTTGCGCGGCTTGGGCTATATCTAGCTGATGGCTTCGGATTCGTGGCCTTGTGATGATAAGGCCTTTCTGCCGATAGAAGGATTGGGCGTGACCGACGACGTGACGAACCAGCCGCCGCCGCTGGCAGGCGGCAACGCCTGGCGGGGCGATCCGTTGCTGATCCAGCTTGCCGAGCGTTTTTCCGATCCGGTGCGCAAGGATCTCGATGGGCTCGGCCGTTTCGTGCTGACGCAGGAGGCGCAGGAGCTGGCCCGCCTCGCCAATGTCGAGACGCCGAAGCTCAGAACCCATGACCGGCAGGGCCGGCGCATCGACCTGGTCGAGTTCCATCCAGCCTATCATGCGCTGATGCGCCGGTCGGTGGCGAACGGGCTGCATTCGTCGGTATGGGAAAATGGCGACGCCGAGATCGGCCGCCGTCATCAGGTGCGCGCCGCCCGTTTCTACCTGACGGCCGAGCTCGAAACCGGGCATCTCTGTCCCATCACCATGACCAGCGCATCGCTGGCAGCGCTGATGGCAAGCCCGAAGCTGTTTCGCGAATGGGCGCCGCGCGTGACGACACGCAAATACGACCAGAGCCAGAAGCCGCCGGTCGAAAAGGCCGGGCTGACGCTCGGCATGGGCATGACCGAGAAGCAAGGCGGCACCGACGTCCGCGCCAACGTCACCCGGGCCGAGCGCGCCGGCAGCGGCTTCTATCGGCTGACCGGCCACAAATGGTTCATGTCGGCGCCGATGTCGGATGCATTCCTGGTACTTGGACAGGCGCCGGAAGGGCTTTCGTGCTTCCTCGTTCCTCGTATTCTCGGCGATGGTTCGGGCAACGGCTTCCGCTTCCAGCGGCTGAAGGACAAGCTCGGCAACCGCTCCAACGCCTCGTCGGAAGTGGAGTTCGTCAACGCCATCGGCGAGATGATCGGCGAGCCCGGGGCGGGTGTGAAGACGATCATGGACATGGTGACGCTGACCCGGCTCGACTGCGCGATCGCCTCGTCGGCGATCATGCGTGCCGGGCTGG
Organism: Mesorhizobium sp. M6A.T.Ce.TU.016.01.1.1; assembly: GCF_003997065.1. Classification (NCBI taxonomy): domain Bacteria; kingdom Pseudomonadati; phylum Pseudomonadota; class Alphaproteobacteria; order Hyphomicrobiales; family Phyllobacteriaceae; genus Mesorhizobium; species Mesorhizobium sp. M6A.T.Ce.TU.016.01.1.1. The sequence goes on from NZ_RZTJ01000007.1 coordinate 131,803, forward strand.
CCGAGGCCGTCCACCACGCCCGTCACCGCCAGGTGTTTGGGACCAATCTGATCGAGCAGCCGCTGATGCAGCGCGTGCTGGCCGACATGGCGCTCGACGTTGCTGCCGCCACCGCACTGTCGTTCCGGCTGGCGCGCTCCTTCGACGAGGCGGCCGGCGACCGTGGCGAGGCGGCCTTCGCGCGCGCCATGACGCCGGTCGTCAAATACTGGGTTTGCAAGATCGCGCCGCCGCTGCTCTATGAAGCGATGGAGTGCCTCGGCGGCAACGGCTATGTCGAGGAGGGGCCGCTCGCCCGCTACTATCGCGAAGCTCCGGTCAACGCGATCTGGGAGGGGTCCGGCAACGTCATGGCGCTCGACGTGCTGCGCGTGCTGGGGCGTGCGCCCGGCCTGTTCGAGGAGGTGCTGGCCGGCATCGACCGCGATCTCGGCGCCGGCGGACGCGGCACCGTCGGTGTGCTCAAGGCGGCAATGCAGGTCGCGGCAACCGATGAGGGCTCGGCTCGTCTGCTCACCGAACAACTGGCACTGTCGGCGGCAGCGGCGGAGCTTCGCAGGCTGGGGGCAGGGCGGATCGCCGACGCCTTCGTCGAGACGCGCCTCGCCGGCCAGTGGCGCAACACCTATGGCATGCTCGATTCGCGCCATGACGCGCGCATGATCATCGACACGCTCTATCCGCCGGTCACCTGAGAAGGCTTCGGGGACGGATTTTCCTCGTCGATCGCCGCTCTGTGGAAAGCCGTTAACCTTAACAAATGGTTTCCATTGCGGTCGCAAGCCGCAAAGCCCACTGTCCTGTTTACTGAAGCAGGAACGCCATGCGGCACATATTGAGCTCCTTTCTGGCCTTGCACTGGGCGGTCGTTTTCGCCCTGCTGGCGTTCATCTGCATCGACGGAAATCGCGGTGTTGCTGCAGCGCTTGGCGTGCTCGGCGTTGCCGTCCAGGACACCCGCTTCGTCGACCTCGAAAATGCCATCGTGGTGGCGCCGCTTGCCGTGGCGCTGCTTGTCGTCGCGGTGCTGTTCTGCTGGGCTTTTGTCGAGTCTCTATTCAGCGTCCCGACAAATCCGGACGCCACCGACAGCGTTGTGCGGGTCGCCTTCATCTCCGCTTCCGGCGTGCTGTCGCTGATCGTGGTCGGCGGCGCCGCGCAAGGCATCAACGGGCTGTTCATGGTCGTCGCGGTGCAGCTGGCGGCATTGCTGGCTTCCTATGTCGCCATGCTCGCAGAGCGGCGGTCGGCTTTTGCCGCAGCGGATCCGGGCACCGGCGAAATCCGTGCCGCAGCGCATGTGATGGCGAAGGCGGCGGCGCACAACTCGGCGCTTTCGCGCATTTCCGGCCGGCCGGACACAAACTTGAGGCCGGACACGAACTTGAGGGATGGCCGCTGATGCGCACCTTGTTCGCGCTATGGGCGGCACCGCTCGCTCTGTTCTGGGGCTGGTTCTTCCTGTCGCTCAACGACATCAATTTCGGCTATGTCATGCTGAGCCGCCAATTGCATGACCTGGTTTTCCAGCTCTATGGGGAAATGCTTGGCATTGATCCGGCGCTCATTCCTGGCATGGTGGCAAAGGCCTGCATCCTCGACAGTCTGCTGCTGATGGCGTTTTGGGCGTTTCGCCGCCGCCGGGTGATCGGTGGCTGGATCAGGATAATGCGCGACCGTTATTTCGACCAGGCATCGACGCCGAGCGCCTGAAGCCGGTCGAGAACGCCCTGCAGGATAAACGCTGCCGCGGCCGAATCGATCTTGCCGGCGCGTTTGCGGCGCGAAAAATCCATCTCGATCAATGTCCGCTCAGCCGCCACCGTCGACAGTCGCTCGTCCCATAAAACGAAGGGCAGGTCGGTCATACCAGCCATGTTGCGGGCGAAGGCGCGGGATTTCTGGGCACGCGGACCTTCTGACCCGTCCATGTTGATCGGCAGGCCGAGCACCACGGCGCCGACATTCTCTTTCTGCAGCAAGGCGAGCAGCACAGCTGCATCCAGCGAGAATTTCCTGCGCATGATGACGGGGCGCGGATGGGCGAAGGCAAAGCCCCGGTCGGAAACCGCCACGCCAATGGTCTTGTCGCCGAGGTCGAGCCCGGCCAGCGTCTTGCCGCCGCTGAGCCGCGCCGGCAACTCTTCGATGGTGATGATGCTCAACGGCTTTCCTTGGATTACACGTCGCAAAGGACGCTGTGGGACTTTAATTTTAGTGCCGGCGTTCTATCCTTTGCCGAAGCAAAAATCGAGGAAAGCATTCATGAAACTGACCTGGTACGGACATTCCGCATTTTGCGTCGAAACCGCCGACGCGAAAATCCTCATCGATCCCTATCTGGTCGGCAATCCGTCATGGACGGGCGGCTGGGAAGGACCGGCGGAAGGGGTCACGCATGTCCTTTTGACCCACGGCCATAGCGACCACATCAGCGGTGCGCTGGAAGTGCTTGGGAAAAGCGGCGCCATGCTGGTCGCCAATTTCGAGCTTTGCATGTATCTGGTCGGCCAGGGCGCCAGCGACAAGAAGATCAATCCCGGCAATATCGGCGGCACCGTGGATTGCGGCGGTTTCACCACCACCTTCGTCCAGGCGCTCCATTCATCGTCGTTTCCACGCGACAATGGCCAGAACACCTACCTCGGCAATCCGGGCGGGCTCGTTCTGCATTTCCCGGAAGACAAGACGCTCTATCACATGGGCGACACCGACATCTTTTCGGACATGGCGCTGATCAACGAGTTGCACGAGCCGAAGATCGGGATCGTGCCGGTCGGTGACCGCTTCACCATGGGTGGCGCGGTAGCAGCCCTTGCCTGCCGGCGCTTCTTTCAGTTCGAGACTGTCATCCCCAGTCACTTCGGCACGTTCCCGATCATCGATCAGACTGCCGAAAAGTTCGTGGCGGGGGTGGGTGGATCGGACGTGAAAGTGGCATTGCCGAAGATCGGCGAGACGATTAGCTTGTAGGAAGACGCTAGGTATAAGGCGTCAAAATGGAGTGAAAACATGGTTTTGAGGGGCTTTCTTTTCATTTCTGTTTCTGTGGCTTCCCCGGCGTCCGCCGCGGAGGACTTCATCGAAGGCGTCTATCTCCAGTCCGAGGATCTTTGTGCGCAGGCCAGGAAGGACACACTGCAGTCGCTGATCGACGCTGGCAACATTGTGCTCTCGGCGCGTGGCCTGCAAAGCGTCGAATACGATTGCGAGTTCCTTCAGATCACCAAGGCGACGCTCTCGCCGAGCTGGGCGGTGACAGCCATATGCCAGGAGCCCGGCCACGTCTTTCCGGACGTTCTCTCCGTAACGCAAATGAACGCGAAGCAGGTCGATCTGGTTTCGGTCCGGCCTGCGGAAGACGAAAGCGAAGGGGGCAGCAACAGCGGCAGCTATTTCCTCTGCGACGGCGTGGCCCTGCCATAGACCTATGGGCCCGGTTCTCGGCACGATGCATGTTGCGCGGCACGCGCCGCGCCGCTATAGCGCGGACTGGTTTTCCCGAGGCACAAACAAATATGTCCGTTGATCTTCAGACTGTGAAGCGCGTCGCGCGTCTCGCCCGCATTGCGGTGAGCGAGGAGGATGCCGAGCGCATGACCGGTGAGTTGAATGCCATTCTGGGCTTTGTCGAGCAGCTGAACGAGGTCGACGTTTCCGGCGTCGAGCCAATGACTTCGGTCACCCCGATGGAGATGAAGAAGCGCCAGGACGTCGTCACCGACGGCAGCAAGGCGGCCGACATCGTCGCCAACGCGCCGGCGACCGAAGAGAATTTCTTCCTCGTTCCGAAGGTCGTGGAGTAGCGGGCCGATGGCAATCGAGATCGCCATCGAGACGCCGCTGCAGGACGATGTGCGCGGGCTGGTTAAGGAGCTCAACGCCACGCTGCTGGAATTGACGCCGCCGGAGCACTGCTACCACATGACCGTCGAACAGACGGCCGACAACGACACGACTGTCTTCATCGCCCGTGACAACGGCCTTGCCATCGGCTGCGGCGCGCTCAAGCGCCACGATGGCACCATCGGCGAGGTCAAGCGCATGTACACGCGGCCGTCGCATCGTGGACAGAAGATCGGCGCCAGGATCGTCGAGCGGGTCGAGGCGTTGGCGCGCAATGAAGGGCTGAAGCGTCTGGTGCTGGAAACGGGCGACCGCCATCCGGCTGCGTGGACCCTTTATGAACGCGCCGGATTCTCGCGCTGCGGCCCGGTGCTGGACTATCCCGATACCGAGTGGTCGGTGTTTTACGAAAAGAGCCTTGCCTGATGAGCGACCTGACGCAACTCACGATTTCGCAGGCCCGCGCCAAGCTGCGCGCCAAGGAAATCACCGCAACCGAGATCACCGAAGCCTATCTCCAGGCGATCGAGCGGGCCAATCCGGCGCTCAACGCCTATGTCGTCGTCACCGACGACAAGGCGCGCGACATGGCCAGGGCCTCGGACGCCAAGCTGGCGAAGGGCGAGGGCGGGTCGCTCGAAGGCATTCCGCTCGGGATCAAGGACCTGTTCGGCACCGAAGGCATTCACACCCAGGCCTGCAGCCATGTGCTGGATGGGTTCAAGCCGCACTACGAATCGACCGTCACCGCCAATCTGTGGGCCGACGGCGCCGTGATGCTCGGCAAGCTCAACATGGACGAGTTCGCCATGGGCTCGTCCAACGAGACCTCCTATTACGGCCCCGTGGTCAATCCGTGGCGGCGTTCGCGGCTCGATACGGTGGTGATGCCGACCACGCATCAGGGCGATGGCGGTTTCGTCTCGGCCGGCGGCACCAGGACCGCGCGCACGCTGGACAACGCCCAGCTGGTGCCGGGCGGTTCGTCAGGCGGCTCGGCCTCGGCTGTCTCCGCGTTTCTATGTGCCGGCGCCACGGCCACCGACACCGGCGGCTCGATCCGCCAGCCCGCCGCCTTCACCGGCACGGTCGGCATCAAGCCGACCTACGGCCGCTGCTCGCGCTGGGGCATCGTCGCCTTCGCTTCGTCGCTCGACCAGGCCGGACCGATCGCCCGCGATGTGCGTGATGCCGCGATCCTCTTGAAATCCATGGCCTCGGTCGATCCGAAGGACACCACCTCGGTCGACCGGCCGGTGCCGGATTACGAGGCGGCGATCGGCAAGCCGATCAAGGGCATGAAGATCGGCATCCCCAGGGAATACCGCGTCGACGGCATGCCCGAGGAGATCGAGGCGCTGTGGCAGAAGGGTATTGCCTGGCTGAAAGATGCCGGCGCCGAGATCGTCGACATTTCGCTCCCGCATACGAAATATGCGCTGCCGGCCTATTACATCGTTGCGCCTGCCGAAGCCTCGTCGAACCTCGCCCGCTATGACGGCGTCCGCTACGGGTTGCGGGTGCCGGGCAAGGACATCGTCGACATGTACGAGAGGACCCGCGCCGCCGGCTTCGGCCGCGAGGTCAAGCGCCGCATCATGATCGGCACTTATGTGCTCTCCGCCGGCTACTACGATGCCTACTATCTGCAGGCGCAGAAGGTGCGGAACCTCATCAAGCGGGATTTCGAAAATGCATTCGCGGCGGGCGTCGACGTCATCCTGACGCCGGCGACGCCGTCGGCGGCTTTTGGCATCGCCGACGAGGACATGGCCGCCGACCCAGTCAAAATGTACCTCAATGACATCTTTACGGTGACGGTGAACATGGCCGGACTGCCGGGTATCGCCGTGCCCGCAGGGCTTGACGCCAAGGGCCTGCCGCTCGGCCTGCAGCTCATCGGCCGGCCCTTCGATGAGGAAACCTTGTTCCAGACCGCCCACGTCATCGAACAGGCGGCGGGTACGTTCCAGCCGGAAAAGTGGTGGTAGTGTCGTCCCTTAGGCATCGCATTTGAATGATGCGGGGCGCTTTGGTCCTGGTTTATGCATGTTGTTACTCTAAAAGCGCCACGTGCTTATGGAGCGGTATGCATTAGAGCGACGTGCGTCCACTTGGACGCACAAAGTACGCTCTAGCACGTTGAATCTGCGCATCGTGCTTTCCGAGAATCGATTCCGATTTGGGCCGATGTGGGGGTGAGGGATGTTCTTCTATCTTTCCAAATTGCTCTGGTTCTTTGTCCAGCCGTTGAATTTTGCAATCTTCCTGTTGCTGGCGGGGCTGGTGGCGGCGATGTTCGGACGGCGGCGATGGGCGACCGCCGGCACCGTCCTTGCCGTTCTCATTCTTGCGCTTTCGACATGGACGGAGCTCGGCGCAATAATGATCAGTCCGCTGGAAGATCGCTTCCCCAAGCCGCCGCTGCCGGAAAAGGTTGATGGTATCATTGTGCTGGGCGGCGGTCTGGAGAGCCCCATCAATGCCGTGCGTGGCGGCTATGAAATCAATGGCGCTGGCGACCGGATCGTCGAGGCGGCCGTACTGGCACGGCGTTTTCCGACTGCGAAAATCGTCATCTCCGGCGGCACCGTTGAGATGATGACCGCAGGTGAGGGCGATGCGGACACAGGCCCGCGCCTGCTCACTGCGCTTGGCGTGACGGCCGATCGGCTGGTCCTAGAGAACAAATCCCGCAACACCTACGAGAACGCAATCTTCACCAGGGAATTGGTGACGCCGAAACCGGGCGAGACCTGGCTGCTGGTGACCTCGGCCTTCCACATGCCGCGGGCCACGGCGCTGTTCGACAAAGCAGGTTTTCCGACCGTTGCGTGGCCGGTCGACTACATGACCTCCGGTAAGGAAAACATAGCCACGCTTCCCCCTTACAACGGGTTGGAGGTCACCACCACGGCGGTCCGTGAATGGATAGGGCTCGTCACCTATTGGCTGTCGGGCCGCATCGATCGGCTTTTCCCCGGACCTGGTGTCGGTTCGGGCGGCTGACCGATCACGGCTTGCCGCGCCGCTGAGAAGAACTGGCGACGTACCAGAACCGCCAGCAACAACAGCGTCGACAGCACGAACACACTTGGATCGACGAACCAGCCGAGATAGCCGATCGAGAAGAACACACCGCGCATGCCGGAATTGAAGTGTTTTCCGGCCAGCATGTTCATGCGCGCCGCCCGCCATACCGCCGTCTCGCTGATCGGGTTGCGTGAGGCTTCGCCATGCGGGATCGGCACCGCGCCGATCAGAATCGAGCAGTAGTTGAACAGCCGGTAGGCCCAGCCGAACTTGAAGAAGGAATAGGCCAGGATCAGCACCAATCCGAACACCTTCATCTGAAAGGCGGAGCGGGATGATGTCGCGCCGAGCGGCAGGTTGCTCAGCACCGAAACAACCTGATCGGAGGCACCGAGCAGGGCGAAACAGCCGCCGATCGCAATCAGCGAGCTGGAGGCGAAAAAGGCGGTTCCCTGTTGAAGACCTGCCATGATGGCGGTGTCGACAATGCGAATCTCGCGTTCGGCCATGGTCCGCATCCAGGCTTCACGCTGCACGTTCATCGCCGTCGTCAGCGACATGCGGCTGACCAGCTTTCCGTCGGAGGCGAGCGTATGCAGCACCCATACGAAAAGGAAGAAGGCCAGCGCCACGAGGTCTGCCGTCGACAAATGGAAGGAATCGCCCATGCGACCCTTTTACCACAAGCGGTGGTGCCGCTTCGATGGCGGAGCGCAACGATGTCGCTGCCGGAGCAAACAAGGTCGGCAGGTGCAGCGCCGCGATCTTCGAAAGAGCGGAAACATCACAGGAATTCCTATATGTAAATTCCAATAGGAGAGAGCGGCGCGTGTTCCTTTCGGTTTTCGACCTGTTCAAGATCGGTATTGGACCATCGAGTTCGCACACGATGGGACCGATGACGGCTGCGCGGCGTTTCCTCGACGAGATCGCGGGAGATGACTGGCCGCGCCCGGCCGGCGCCCGGGTCGACCGCATCGCCGCCAGCCTGCACGGCTCGCTCGCCTATACCGGCATCGGCCATGGTTCCGACCGTGCCGTTGTGCTCGGCCTTGCCGGCCAGACGCCCCAGACGGTGGACCCCGATCAGGCGGATGGAATCGTCGCCAGCATCGCTGCCGAGAAGCGGATTTCACCGCCCGGCCATCCCTCCTACCGCTTCGACCCGGCAACGGATCTGGTGCTGGATCGCAAGACGCCGCTTTCCGGCCATGCCAACGGCATGGCTTTCTCCGCCTATGATGCCGACGACCGGCTGCTGCTCAAGCGTATCTATTATTCGATCGGCGGCGGCTTCGTGGTTTCGGAGGAGGAGCTGCAGCGTATGAAGGCGAAGGGCTCGGTGACGACGGAAGGCAAGAAGGTTCCATACCCCTTCAAGAATGCCGTCGAGATGCTGTCGATGGCTGCGAAAAGCGGCCTTTCCATCGCCGACATGAAGCGCGTCAACGAAGAGACGCAGATGTCGCGCGAGGAGCTCGACGCCGGTCTTGACGGCATCTGGAGCGCCATGAAGAGCTGCATCGAACGCGGCCTGTCGCAGGACGGCATCATGCCGGGCGGACTGAAGGTGCGCCGACGCGCGCGGCAATTGCATGACAAGCTGCAAGAGCAGTGGCGGCAGAACCGGCCCAACCCGCTGCTCGCGAATGACTGGCTGTCGATCTATGCCATGGCGGTGAACGAGGAGAACGCCGCCGGCGGGCGCGTCGTCACCGCGCCGACCAATGGTGCTGCAGGCACGCTGCCCGCGGTGCTGCGCTACTGGCTGCATTTCCATCCCGAGGCCGACCAACCAAGTATCCGCGATTTCCTGCTGACCGCGGCGGCGATCGGCGGCATCATCAAGACCAACGCTTCGATCTCAGGCGCCGAAGTCGGCTGCCAGGGCGAGGTCGGTTCGGCCTCGGCGATGGCGGCGGCGGGGCTGTGCGCCGTCATGGGCGGCACGCCGGAGCAGGTCGAGAACGCCGCCGAGATCGCGCTCGAACATCATCTCGGCATGACCTGCGATCCGGTTGGCGGACTGGTGCAGGTGCCTTGCATCGAGCGCAATGCGCTCGGTGCCGTCAAGGCGGTGACTGCCGCGTCGCTGGCCATCAAGGGCGACGGCGTTCATTTCGTGCCGCTTGATGCCGCGATCGAGACCATGCGCCAGACCGGCCTCGACATGAACGAGAAATACAAGGAAACCAGCCTCGGCGGACTGGCCGTCAATATCGTGGAGTGCTGAGCCAACCTTGCACCGTGGATTGGCACTGTGGAGAAAGTCGACCAGGCCGTTGACGCCTTCGCGCGCAGGACTAAACCTTAATCCATGTCTCTCAATATCATAAAGCTCTGTGTCGGCTGCGACAGCGTCGAAGATCTCGAAGAGTGGATCGCCTTCCGCCTCGACGAACGGCGGCGCGCCGGCGAGCCGGCCGAGCATTACCACACCACACGCATGATGCCGACGCGCGGCGCCGAGGTCACCGATGGCGGTTCCCTCTACTGGGTGATCAAGGGCAATGTGCAGTGCCGCCAGTTGATCACCGAAATCCGCCCTTTCACCGATGATGACGGCATTGGCCGCTGTCACCTGATGCTCGATCCTGTGGTCGTGCGCACCGACTGGCAGCCGCGCCGGGCCTTTCAAGGCTGGCGCTACCTGAAACCGTCGGACGCACCGGCCGATCTCGGTAAGGGCAAAGCGGGGCTGGTCGAGATGCCGCCGAAACTCAGGCGCGAGCTTGCCGATCTCGGCCTTCTCTAGGAAGGCCCAAATTCAAAGCTGCCGCTGGCCCTCCAGGTCGCCTCATCTGGGCTTGCAAGCTGTGCGACAACGCCACATCTTGAATGTCATGAGCGACAAGAAGCAGCCCGTGCCCGCCAAGGCCAATCCTGCGCCGGTCGAGCCCCAATCGAGCACCGGCGAGATCGACGCCTTTATCCGTCAGGCAAAAACGCTCGCAGCATCCGCGACCGGTTCTGGCAGGCTCATTCTGTCACTCGACGCGACGATGAGCCGTCAGCCGACCTGGGATCTCGCCTGTGCGCTGCAGGGCGAGATGTTCGACGCGGTCGGCAAGGCCGGAGCGCTCAAGGTTCAACTGGTCTATTTTCGGGGCCTTGGCGAGTGCCGCTCATCCGCATTCGTCAGCGATACGGAGGCGCTGAAACAGTTGATGACGAGGATCGATTGCCGCAGCGGACACACCCAGATCGGCAAGGTCCTCGCCCATACGCTGAAACAGACTGCTGCGGCCAAGGTCAACGCGTTGGTCTATATCGGCGATGCGATGGAAGAAAATATAGACGATCTGGCGGAAAAGGCCGGCAGCCTGGGCCTGCACGGCGTTCCTGTCTTCGTCTTTCAGGAGGGCCATGATTCCGGCGCAGAAAAGGCGTTCAAGGAAATTGCGCGGCTGTCCAAAGGAGCTTGGTTCCGATTTGATCGACGGGCTGGCGCAACCTTGGCCAGCCTGCTCTCGGCGGTCGCCGTGTTTGCGACCGGCGGGCTGAAGGCACTGGAGGCCAGGGGCAGGGCGGAAGACCGGCTGATGATCGAGCATCTGCGGGGCGGCAGGAAATGATGGGCGCGATTATCGCATTCGTGGCGTTGCTTTTGGTGCTGCTCGGCGTGGTCACGGTCTTTCTCCGCGCCGACCCTGCCAAACTCGCCAGCGGAATGAGGACGCTTGGGCCCGTCCTGTTGGCGCTGATCGGCGTCGCCGTGCTCCTGGTCGGACGCGAAGGCATCGGCGGCTTGATCCTGTCGGCGGCGCTCGCCTGGTATGGCTCCATGCGGATGAAGCGGCCGACGGCGAAACTGGAGCCGGGCAAGCATTCGACGGTGCGTACCGCGGCACTTGAGATGGAGCTTGATCACGATACCGGCAGTCTGGAGGGGCTGGTGCTTGCCGGCCGGCATGAAGGCAAGATGCTCGGCACCATGAGCCTTGCGGAATTGCAGCAGCTTTATCGCGAACTCGCCGGCGACCCGGAGAGCCGCCAGCTGCTAGAGACGTATCTTGACGGCAGATTTCCCATCTGGCGCAAAGACGCTGAGGCGAATGGTGGCGAAGGGCTGGGTGTTTCGCCAGGTTCGGGCGCCATGACTAAGGAGGAGGCCTACAAGATCCTTGGTCTTGAAGCGGGGGCCGCCGCGGCGGATGTCCGCAAGGCGCACCGCCGCCTGATGCAGCGCCTGCACCCCGATATCGGCGGCACGTCTTTTCTGGCGGCGCGGATCAATGAAGCCAAGGACGTCTTGCTCTCCAATCACAACTAGTTCTCCTTCGACGCAGAATTTTTCCGGGAGATGTTTTCGACGTCGTCTACTGCTGGACGGCGTAGCACTCGATTTTCTTTTTCTTCAGGGCGTTGCAGGCTTTCCAGGCGGCAGTCTTTGAACCAAAGCCGAACCGGGCGCGGTAGTAGGTGACGCCGTCCTTTTCGAAGGCGACGGTGAAACCTGTGGCATCGGCGAGGATCGAAGGCGCCTGCTTGCTAGTCTCGTCCAGGAGAGCCTGAGCTTCGGACTGTTTTGGCGAAGAGGCGACCTGGACTGCCCAGCCGGACGGCACCGATGCCGTGTTGACGGGGTCGACCGCCGCGGGTTCGGCGTAGGCTGCTGCGACCCGTGCGGTCGCCACATCGTCCGCCGTGGCCACGGCCACTGTCTTGACCTTCCTGGTCTCAACGACGGGGGTGGTTTCTTCGACGACCGGCTCGCTTTCCTCAACAAGGGAGGCAATGACGTCGTCGTCCGGCCTGCTGTCCGGCGTCGGCGCATCGCGCTTGGGCAGGAACACTTTTGCCAGCGCGGTGATCGGATTGCCGCCGCCTGCCTTGGCGATCAGCATGCCGCTGCCGCGCGACGACGCCTTCGGCATGTAGGTGTTGATCAATTCGGCCATCTGGTTGTCGCGGCTGCCGCCGGATTTCCCGCCTATGACAACTGCTACGATGCGGCGATCGCCGTCGTCGACCGAGGAGACGAGATTGTAGCCGGAGGCGCGGGTGTAACCCGTCTTGATGCCGTCGACCCCCTTGATGCGCCCAAGCAGGCGGTTATGGCCGTTGATGCGCTTGCGGCCGTAGAGAAATGAACGTTGTGAGAAATAGCCGTAGTATTGGGGAAAATGCTCCCGTAGCGCGATGCCGAGCACCGCCATGTCGCGCGCGGTCGTGAACTGACCGGGATTTGGCAAGCCGTGGGCGTTGCGGAAAACGGTCCCCTTCATGCCCAGTGCACGCGCCTTGGCTGTCATCATGTGGGCGAAATTGGCTTCGTTGCCGCCGAGAAGCTCGCCGAGCGCCGTTGCCGAGTCGTTTGCCGACTTGGTCACCATCGACAGGATCGCGGTCTCGACCGTGATCGCGCCGCCCGGTCTGACGCCGAGTTTCGTCGGCGGTTCGGCAGCAGCATTGGCCGAGAAGACGACCCGGGAGTTCTTGCTGATCTTGCCCTTCGCCATGGCCTCGAAGGCCATGTAAAGCGTCATCATCTTGGTGAGCGAGGCGGGATAGCGCCGACCATCCGCATTCGAAGAATAAAGCACCTTGCCGGTCTTGGCGTCGATGACGATGGCCGCCGACCTCGCCGCCATGGACGAAGCAGCGTCGGCGACGACGAATGTCATCGCCAAAGCGAGGATCATGATCGTTTTCAAAGAGGATTTGGAGAGAATGCCCGACAACGCCTGACGCACCGATGGTTCCTTTGGATTTTTTGTTGCCCTGGAGGCGGCAAAGGTTCCTGCCTCACTTCCAGCCAAGCTATCGCGGTCAGCGTTACCAATCCGTTTATGGTAACCGCCACGTTCACCATTTTCTTCGGGTTTGAGCTTCTCTTTATTCGAATTTTAGCCACCGCTAGTGCCTGGGCCGGCGACCGGGTCGATGTGCCGGGCCGGCGTGCTGGCGTCGCACTCGGCGAACATTGACTTTTTGTGCATTGCACAATATATTGCTTGCATTGCACAACGCGGCCCGGACAGGGCGCGTCCGCCGTTCAAGGGCAACCGTCAAGGGAGCGTGAAATGACCCAGACCTATGAAGATTTCAGCAAATACGGCAAGGAGTTTGCCGACACCGGCTTGAAGAGCTTCGCATCCCTTTCCAAGGGTGCGCAGGCCATCGCCACCGAGGCGGGCGAGTACACCAAGAAGAGCTTCGAAGCCGGCAGTGCAGCAGCAGAGAAACTTTTGTCGGCCAAGTCGCTGGAGAAGGCGATCGAGATCCAGTCCGATTTTGCCAAGCAGTCCTACGAATCCTTCGTCACCGAAGCGACGAAGATCGGCGATCTCTATGCCGAGCTCGCCAAAGAAGCCTACAAGCCGTTCGAATCAATCGTCGCAAAAGCGAAGTAATCTCGCTATAAAATGTGAAGATGGCCCTCGGGCCTGCAAGACAGACCCGGTCGCGAACGCGCGGCCGGGTTTTTTCGTGGCAATTTGAAATTAGGGGCTCTGCCGCCTTCACGATTTCGAAAATCGGCCAAGTTTGGCCACCTAGCCATATTGTCAGCTAAACAGAAGGGCTTAAAATCGTCCATCGAACACCTACATGTCGAACTCGCTTGGGGATTCGAAAAAGGCAGGACTACGTGACTACAGGTTTGACTGCCACAGGAGATGTGGTGCGTATGCAAAACGGCAGCGACGGCAACGAGGCCGGTCGCGGCACGGCTGTTATCACGCGCACTAAAACCAAGACCAAGAAGCCTAGCCTTTATCGGGTCCTCATTCTCAACGACGACTACACACCCATGGAATTCGTGGTTCACGTGCTAGAGCGTTTTTTCCAGAAGGACCGTGAAGCCGCCACACGCATCATGCTACATGTTCACAATCATGGAGTTGGCGAGTGCGGGGTCTATACATTCGAGGTGGCCGAGACCAAAGTGTCTCAGGTCATGGATTTCGCCCGACAGAATCAGCATCCGCTGCAATGCGTGATGGAGAAGAAGTGAGGTAACATGCCGGCTTTCTCCCAAGGCCTGGAAAAGGCGCTTCACCAGGCGCTGACGCTCGCCAACGAGCGGCACCACGAATACGCAACCCTTGAACATTTGCTGCTCGCCCTCATCGATGATACCGAGGCGGCCGCGGTCATGCGCGCCTGCAACGTCGATCTCGACGAGCTGAAGCATACGGTTCTCACCTATATCGACACCGAGCTCGACAATCTCGTCACCGGATACGACGAGGATTCCAAGCCGACGGCCGGTTTCCAGCGCGTCATCCAGCGCGCGGTGATCCATGTTCAGTCGTCCGGCCGCGAGGAAGTGTCTGGCGCGAACGTGCTCGTTGCCATCTTCGCCGAGCGTGAGAGCCATGCCGCCTATTTCCTGCAGGAACAGCAGATGACCCGCTATGACGCGGTCAACTACATCTCGCACGGCATCGCCAAGCGCCCCGGCGCATCCGAGACGCGGTCGCCGCGCGGTGCCGATGACGAGCAGGGCGGTCAGAACGGCGCCGAGCCGCAGGAGGAAGGCGGCAAGAAAAAGCAGCAGCAGGACGCGCTTACCGCCTATTGCGTCAACCTGAACAACAAGGCCAAGGCCGGCAAGATCGATCCGCTGATCGGCCGCGAGTCCGAGATCAACCGCACCATCCAGGTGCTGTGCCGCCGCTCCAAGAACAATCCGCTCTACGTCGGCGACCCCGGCGTCGGCAAGACGGCGATCGCCGAAGGCCTTGCCAAACGCATCGTTGAGGGCGACGTGCCGGAAGTGCTGCACAACGCCACCATCTTCGCGCTCGACATGGGAACATTGCTGGCCGGCACGCGCTATCGCGGCGATTTCGAGGAGCGGCTGAAGCAGGTCGTCAAGGAACTCGAGGATTATCCGGGCGCGGTCCTGTTCATCGATGAGATCCACACGGTGATCGGGGCAGGGGCGACGTCAGGTGGCGCCATGGATGCGTCGAATCTGTTGAAGCCGGCGCTGTCGTCCGGCGCGATCCGCTGCATCGGCTCGACCACCTACAAGGAATTCCGCCAGTTCTTCGAGAAGGATCGCGCCCTGGTGCGGCGCTTCCAGAAGATCGACGTCAACGAGCCGACCATCGAGGACGCCATCGAGATCATGAAGGGCCTGAAGCCGTATTTCGAGGAGTTCCACAAGGTTCGCTATACGGCTGAGGCGATCAAGGCTTCGGTCGAATTGTCGGCGCGCTACATCAACGACCGCAAGCTGCCGGACAAGGCGATCGACGTGATCGACGAGACCGGCGCCTCGCAAATGCTGGTGCCAGAGGCCAAGCGCAAGAAGACCATCGGCATCAAGGAGATCGAAGCGACGATCGCCACTATCGCCCGCATTCCGCCGAAGACGGTTTCCGCCGACGACGAGAAGGTGCTGGCCGGTCTCGATGTTGAGCTGAAGCGCGTCGTCTACGGTCAGGATACCGCGATCACGGCGTTGACCTCGGCGATCAAGCTGGCCCGGGCGGGCCTGCGCGAGCCGGAGAAGCCGATCGGCTCCTATCTGTTCTCGGGACCGACCGGCGTCGGCAAGACCGAAGTGGCAAAGCAGCTCGCCGCTTCGCTCGGTGTCGAGCTGATCCGCTTCGACATGTCAGAATATATGGAACGCCACACCGTCTCGCGGCTGATCGGCGCGCCTCCCGGCTATGTCGGCTTCGACCAGGGCGGCCTGTTGACCGACGGCGTCGACCAGCATCCGCATTGCGTGCTGTTGCTGGATGAGGTCGAGAAGGCGCATCCGGACCTGTTCAACATCCTGTTGCAGGTCATGGACCATGGCAAGCTGACCGACCACAACGGCAAGCAGATCGACTTCCGCAATGTCATCTTGATCATGACCACCAATGCGGGCGCCTCGGATGCGCAGCGCGCGGCGATCGGTTTCGGCTCGACCAAGCGCGAAGGCGACGACGTCGAGGCGATCAACCGGCTGTTCACGCCGGAATTCCGCAACCGTCTCGATGCGATCATCCCATTCGGCTCGCTGCCGGTTCCGGTCATCCACCAGGTGGTGCAGAAGTTCGTCATGCAGCTTGAGGCCCAGCTTTCCGAGCGTGGCGTCACCTTCGACCTGTCGCAGGAGGCGATCGCCTGGCTGGCCGAGAAGGGCTATGATGAGCGCATGGGAGCACGGCCGCTCGGCCGCGTCATCCAGGAGCACATCAAGAAGCCGCTGGCGGACGAGGTGCTGTTCGGCAAGCTCAAGAAGGGCGGCA
Organism: Mesorhizobium sp. M6A.T.Ce.TU.016.01.1.1; assembly: GCF_003997065.1. Taxonomy (NCBI): domain Bacteria; kingdom Pseudomonadati; phylum Pseudomonadota; class Alphaproteobacteria; order Hyphomicrobiales; family Phyllobacteriaceae; genus Mesorhizobium; species Mesorhizobium sp. M6A.T.Ce.TU.016.01.1.1. The sequence goes on from NZ_RZTJ01000007.1 coordinate 147,879, forward strand.
CGGTGCGTGTCACCGTCGAGAAGAAGGAGACCGGCGAGACCGGCCTGAAGCTCGAGTCGCTCGCCGACGAGGCGCCGGTCAAGCCGAAGAAGGAAGAACCGGACGACACGCCGAAGCCCAAGAAGGCTGCCGCCAAGAAGCCCGTCGCGAAAAAGGCGATAGCGCAGAAGGCGGGGCCTAAGAGCAAGGATGGCAGTAAGCGCAGCCTGGTGCCGCAACTGCCCCGCAAGGCGTGATGGCCCTGAAAGCTGAAAAAAGCCCCGGAACGGGGCTTTTTTGTTGGATAAAGAGTGGCCGAAGGCGTTGTGCGCGCCGCTCGGCTTCAGCTTCCCAGCGCGGTTCGTATCTTGCCAGCATTCTCAGCCAGCACTTCCGGCTTCTCCATCTGCCCGCTATGCGGCTTCAAAGGGGTGCCCTCGAAGCGTGGAATGACATGGACATGGAGGTGAAAGACGGTCTGGCCTGAAGCAGGCTCGTTGAACTGCATGATGGTGACGCCATCGGCATCGAAGGCCTTTTTCACTGCCCGCGCAACTTTCTGGACATTTGCGAAGAGCGGGCCGAACACTGCCGGGTCCGCGTCAAGCAGGTTGCGCGACTGCGCCTTCGGCACAACCAGTGTATGACCCGGCCCCTGCGGCATTACATCCATGAAGGCGACAACTGCGTCATCTTCATAGACGCGATGCGACGGAATTTCACCGAGCAGGATTTTCGCGAAGATATTGTTGCTGTCGTAGGTGGGGTCGGCCATGGCGTGCGCTCCCGATTGTGCCTTGCTCTACCGCATCGACCCGAAAATCGGAATCGACTTTCGGAAAGTACGATGAGGAGGTTCAAAGTGTTAGAGCGTACTTTGTGCGTCCAATTGGATGCACGTCGCTCTAATCGTCCGCCAGATCCTTGCGGAACGGAGTGTGTTCTTCGAGATAGTCGCCCATCCGCTCGACCTCGCGCCGCTCGCGTCTGAGATAGTCGGCGACCGCATTGCGCAAGCCGGGATGCGCGATGTAATGCGCCGAATGCATGGTCACCGGCCTATAGCCGCGCGCCAGCTTGTGCTCGCCTTGCGCGCCCGCCTCGACCACTTTCAGCTTACGGTCGATCGCGAAGTCGATCGCCTGATGATAACAGACCTCGAAATGCAGGAAAGGATGGTCTTCGATGCAGCCCCAGTTGCGCCCGTAGAGCGCATCGGAACCGATGAAATTGATGGCGCCGGCAATGTAGCGCCCATTGCGCTTGGCCATCACCAGCAGGATGTCGTCGGCCATGCGCTCGCCGATCATCGAGAAGAACTCGCGGCTGAGATAGGGCCGCCCCCATTTCCTGCTGCCGGTATCCATGTAGAAGGCAAAGAAGTCGTCCCAGACCCTTTCGGTCAGATCCTTGCCGGTCAGCCAGTCGATCGAGATGCCGTGAGCGAGCGCCTCGCGCCGCTCCTTCTTCAACGCCTTGCGCTTACGCGATGCCAGAGTGGCGAGAAAATCGTCGTAGGTCGAAAAACCTTCATTGAAGAAGTGGAACTGCTGGTCGGTGCGGTGCAGGAAGCCCGCCGCTTCCAATGCCCCAACATCTTTTTCCTGCGCGAAGGTCACGTGCGCGGAAGACACGCCGAGCTTTTCCGTCACCGCCTTCAGGCCTGCTGCCAAGCCGGCTTTCACTGCGCAACTGTCCTCGCCCTTGTTGGCCAGCAGGCGAGGGCCGGTGACCGGCGTGAACGGCACGGCGCATTGCAGTTTTGGATAATAGCGCCCGCCGGCGCGCTCAAACGCGTCCGACCAGCCGTGGTCGAAAACATATTCGCCCTGGCTGTGCGATTTCAGGTAGCAGGGAACGGCACCGAGCAGTTTTCCCTGCGCCGTCTCCAGCCTGAGATGATGGCCCTGCCAGCCGGTGCGCCGCACGGCGCAGCCGGAATCCTCGAGTGCACTCAGAAAAGCGAATGAAACGAGTGGGTTGTAGCCGTTTTCTGTATCGCTGCGGGTGGTGCCGCCGAGGCCATCCCATTCCGCGCAGGTAAAGGCTCCGATGCCGGAGGCAACCCGGATCGCATACTCTCCATTCGCCGTTTGCCCGTCGCCTTCATCGCCTTGATCCATTGGGCTTATTTAAGCTCCATGCCGGTCCATGCAAGCCCGGTTCAAGCGACCTGTATAAGATCGGGTTCGAATCCTTCGAACGTCATCTGATCGGCATATCTGAAGGTCAGGTCGACCGCCGGTTGGTCGAGCACGGTCCAGGTGATTACCGGCATTTTGAGCCTTTCGCGCACGAAGGAGACGAACCGGTTCGGCAGGTCGCCGGCGGCATAGGAGGTGAAGGCGATGTCATGCGCCAGCATGGCGAAATGCGCCTCGATCAGGGGTGTGTCTTTGCCATAGGCGGTCAGCCCGCCCGGAATGCCGGGCGCGTGTTTCGGGAAATCGCGGATCAGCCAATGGTCGAACGACATGATCGCCGCCTTGCCCTTGTAGCGCTTGAGCATCTTGCCGACGTTTTCCACCAGGCCTTCGTCATGTCCGGGAGCCCCTTTCAGCTCGACCACTATCGGCACGCGGCCGTCGACCAGATCGAGTGCCTGCTCCAGTGTTGGCAGATGGTCCGATGTGCCGCCGATCTTGAGTGCCGTCATCTCGGCTGCGGTGCGCTGCCAGACGAAACCCTCCCGGCCGGTCAGCCGCTTCAGATCGCCATCGTGGATGACGACCGGGATGCGATCAGACGACAGATGCACGTCGCATTCGATCGCATAGCCGCGTTCGGCTGCAGCGGCGAAGGCGGAAAGCGTGTTCTCCCAGCGCGTCTTGTTCATGTCGTGGAGGCCGCGATGGGCGACGGGTCGGGCGGTCAGCCAAGAAAGGTCGGTCATGTCTGGCTCATTCGACTTCGAAGATGGCTTCGATTTCCACTGCGGCATTAAGCGGCAGGGAGGCGGCGCCGACGGCGGAGCGGGCATGTTTGCCGTGATCGCCGAGCACTGCAACTAGAAAATCCGAGGCGCCGTTGGCAACCAGATGCTGCTCGACAAAATCCGGCGCCGAGGCGACGAAGACGGTGATCTTCACGAGGCGGCGGATTTTCTCAAGATCGCCAAGTGCTGCCTTGGCCTGCGCCAATATGTTGATCGCGCAGTATTTTGCTGCTTCCTTGCCGGTTGCAGTGTCTACGTCGTGGCCGAGCAGTCCGCTCGCCTGCAGCTTGCCATCCTTGAGCGGCAGCTGTCCGGCGGTGAACAGCAGATTGCCTGACCTGGAATAGGGCACGTAGTTGGCGGCGGGCGCGGCGGCGATCGGAAGCGTCACGCCTAGATCGCTTAGCCGCTTTTCGATTGTTTCATTCATGGTATTTCCCTATTGCTTGATGACGTCGCGCAGGTCGGGCCGAAATTGCTATTTTTGCCTCGCTTCCGCCACGACTTTTTTTAAGCTGGACCATCTTTCCCTGCGGCCTGCCATCAGGCGCGATGATCGGAGCCCCTCATGCGCGCAACACGCCTCGCATTCCATGCAGTCCTGCTGCCAGCGGTGTTCTCGATGGCGCCGGCTTTTGCCGTACCGGCACTGCAGGCGCATCGCGCGGTTTACGATCTGAGCCTGGACAAGGCTTCCGATCGCTCGGGCATCACCGGCATTTCCGGCCGCATGGTCTATGAGTTCAACGGCTCGCCTTGCGAAGGATACACGGTGAAGTTCCGTTTCGTCACCCAGATCGCCACCAATGACAATACAACAAAGCTGACCGACCAGCAGACGACCACTTTCGAGGACGCCGAAGGCAAGACCTTCTCGTTCGTGACAAAATCCTTCGTCGACCAGAACCTCGACAAGGAGGTCAAGGGCACGGCGACGAAGGAGACGAAGGGCCTCAAGGTCGACATCGACAAACCGGAGAAGAACAGCCTCGAACTGGCCGCCACCCAGTTTCCGACCCAGCATCTGGTCGAACTGATCGACAAGGCCGAAAAGGGCGAAAATTTCTACGAAACCAACCTGTTCGACGGCTCGGAAGATGCAGACAAGGTGATGACCACCACCGTTGTCGTCGGCAAGAAAGCCGAAGCCGACAAGACCGATCCGGAAGCGCCGGCACTGGCGAAACTCGCCGCCGACAAATACTGGCCAGTCGACATCGCCTATTTCGACGGCACCGACAAGACAGGCGAGGAGGTGCCGGAGTACCGGATCAGCTTCAAGCTGCATGAGAACGGCATCACGCGCGACCTCGTCATGGACTACGGCGAGTTCTCGATGACCGGCAAGCTGGTCAATTTGTCGTTGTTCGATCAGTCGAAGGCCTGTCCGCCGAAATAAGGCTTCAGGTCAACCACGCCGCAAGGCGGCGACGAATGACTTGAACACGCCGCATTTGCGTCTCAACCTCTACGCCGACGGGTCGATCGGGGGGTGGGTTGAGCAGAATCGATGTGTTCGTGGCGCCGAGGCCTAATCCGGCGCTGATCAGGATCATGACCGTCGTCAACCGGGTTGTCATGCTGCACGGCATTCCCGGGTTTCGCGATCTGTTGCCGTTCAACCGCCTGGCCGGATTGCGCGGCGTCGCCAATGTTCGCCATATCGACTTTCCCGACGACGACCGGCAGCGGCTGAAGGCCTGTTGCGGCGCAGGCAAGGCAACGTTCGTCACGCCCAACCATCCGGAATTCTTTACCGACTGGATGATCGACAAGGAGATCGTCTCGCAGGTCAGTCCACTCGCGGCATCCTGGGCCACGCATGGCGTCGTCAACGGCCTCGGCCGGATCATGCAGAAATTCTGGCTGGCCAACAATCTGATCGCCCAGATTCCCGGCAACAGCGGGGCTGCCAAGGAACACTCGATCGCCTGGGCGCTGAAAGGGCATGGTGTGCTCTTGCATCCCGAAGGCGGCGTCGGCTGGCATGCCAATGTCGTCGGTCCGCTTCTTCCAGGCGCTGTCGAGATGGGGTTCGAAGCGCTCAAGCGCGGTCGCTCCACGGATCAGGATTCCAAGGTTTGGATCGCGCCGGTTGTCTGGAAGCTCGCCTTCACCAAAAATGTCGAGCCGGCGCTGGCGCAGGAATGCGCCTATGTCGAGAAAAGCCTGAAGATCGAACGCCGTGCCGCCGATACGCTGCCGGAGCGCGTCCACCATATCTATGCGGCGCTGCTGTCACGCGATGAGATTGCCTGTGGCATGGTGCCCGACGAACGGGCTTCGTATGCCGCGCGTCAGAAGCAACTGCTGCTCGAATTGAGCCGGCGCCTGGGGGAGGGTATTTCGGCCGATCCCGGCGCCAACGAGATCGCCGAGCTTTTGCGCAGGTCGCGCCGCTGGCTGCGGGAAGACACCGGCGACACCGAACGGCAAAAACAGGTCCGAGCGCTGGCGGACACGATCCAGCGTCTCCAACGCGTCGGACCGTGGGCCTCAGCCAACCCGCGCATCACGCAGGAGGAGATCGCGGAACATCTGAAGCGCATTCGCAACGACTATTGCAAGGGCACGCTGCGCGACACGATCAACCGCTTCGTGCCGCAACCGGCCGGGCCGCGCTGCGCTCATATCCGGGTGCCGGAGCCGTTGGGATTGCACGCCTTTCCGGGCTCGATCGACGCGCTTGCGGAGTTGCACGGCCGCATGCAGGAGGCCGTCACCAGGACCGTGACCGAGCTCGAAGCCGCTGGCGGCTTCATTTTCTATCCGAATCCCTTCTATCATCGCTAACATCGGATCTTGGCTCCATGTGAGCCAGCTCCGCTGGGGCGCAAGATGAAGGAGTGCGGCAAGCCTCATGGCGGTCTATGTCGACGCGGCGATCTGGAAATGGGTCGGCCACCGCTGGTGTCACCTGCTGGCCGACGACACCGACGAGCTGCACCGTTTTGCAGCACAGCTCGGCGTCAAGCGTTCGTCCTATCAGGGGCCGCCGAAGACATCGGCGCCGCATTATGACATAACCGGCTTCGAGCGCGACCGCGCGGTGCGGTTAGGCGCCATCGAATGCAGCCGCGAGGAGATCGTTGCTGTTTTCCGGCGTGTCCGCGTGCCGAAGGGGAAGATACGGCCATGACATTGACGGTATTTCTGGCTTACTGCGCCGCGATCACATTTGCCGCCGCCACGCCTGGCCCCGCGGTATTCACGGTTATCGCCAACGGCGTCTCGCGTGGGTTCGTTCGCGCTTTCCTGGCTGGTCTCGGCATCGCCGCCGGCGACGCGGTGCTGGTGACTTTGGCGCTGCTCGGTCTCGTGGCACTGGCACAGACCTTCGAATGGGTTTTTCTCATCCTGAAATATGCGGGTGCTGCCTATCTGATGTTTCTTGGCATCAGGATGTGGCGATCGGCTTCGGCGGGATCGAGCGGACTGCAGGCAACGCAGGCAAGATTGTCTCGATCGTTTTTCCTCGGCATCTCCATTGCTCTGGGCAATCCCAAGGCGATCCTGTTCCACGCCTCGATTATGCCGCTGATCCTCGATCTCAACACGATGAGCCTCGCTGAGGGGCTGCTCGTGGTTGCGGTCGTGATCGGCGTCAACATTATCACCATGGGCGTCTATGCGGTGCTTGCCGGGCAGGCTTCGAGCTGGTTCAAAACGCCGAGGCGGATGCGCTTGATGAACAGGTTTGCTGGCGGCGCCATGATCGGCACCGGTGCGCTGATCGCCGCACGCTGAGCCGCAAGACACCGCAGCGCTTGCGTTTGTCGCGCATCCCCTCTATATGCGCGCTCATTCCACACACGGACTTTGGTGTCTGCCCGGGAGAAATCCGGCTGAAACCTCCGGTGGCGTTCGAGGACAAAGTCCAGAAATGCCTGTGTCCGTGGAGGCTAACCGGAAAGGATACTCGAGAATGGCTCTGCCTGATTTCAGCATGCGTCAGCTTTTGGAAGCTGGCATTCACTTCGGCCACCAGACCCACCGCTGGAACCCGAAGATGGCGCCCTATATCTATGGCGCCCGCAACAACATCCACATCATCGACCTCTCACAGACGGTGCCGCTGCTGCACCAGGCGCTGAAGCAGGTTTCCGACACCGTCGCCAAGGGTGGCCGCGTGCTGTTCGTCGGCACCAAGCGTCAGGCGTCCGACATCGTCGCCGACGCCGCGCAGCGCTCGGCCCAGTACTATGTCAACTCCCGCTGGCTCGGCGGCATGATGACCAACTGGAAGACGATCTCGAATTCCATCCAGCGCTTGCGCAAGCTCGACGAGATGCTGGCAGGCGAGGCCCAGGGGCTCACCAAGAAGGAGCGCCTCAACCTTGATCGCGAGCGCGAGAAACTCGACAAGGCGCTGGGCGGCATCAAGGACATGGGCTCGACGCCCGACCTGATGTTCGTGATCGACACCAACAAGGAAGCGATCGCCATCCTCGAGGCCAAGCGTCTCGGCATCCCGGTCGTCGCCATCATCGATTCCAACTGCGACCCGGACAAGATCGATTTCCCGATTCCGGGCAATGACGACGCTGCCCGCGCCATCCAGCTCTATTGCGATCTGATCGCCAAGGCTGCAATCGACGGCATCGCCCGCCAGCAGGGCGCGCTCGGCGTCGATGTCGGCGCTTTGGCCGAGGCTCCGGTCGAGCCGGCGCTCGAGCCGACGCCGGCCGCCGAGACACCGGCTGCCCAGACACCGGAAGCGTAACAGCGAAGGCCGGTTTCGGCCTTCATCTTTCTCATATTTTGGCGCGCTGAGCGCTGGCGCCAGGCGCATCATCGAGGACCGGTGGTGCGTCGGTGCATTTTAAAACAAAGAGGCGACAATGAGCATTTCGGCTGCACAGGTCAAAGAACTCCGCGACTTGACCGGCGCGGGCATGATGGATTGCAAGGCGGCGTTGAACGAGACCAACGGCAACATGGAAGAGGCCGTCGACTGGCTGCGCAAGAAGGGCATCTCCAAGGCCGACAAGAAGGCCGGCCGTACCGCGGCCGAGGGACTCATCGGCGTCGATTCCGGTATCCGCGAGGCGGCAGTCGTCGAGGTCAATTCCGAGACCGACTTCGTTGCCCGCAACGCTGCCTTCCAGGAGATCGTCGCCAAGGTCGCCAAGGTCGCGCTCGCCTATGGCGGCAAGACCGAGGCCGTCGCAGCCGCGCCGTATCCGGGTTCGGACAAGTCGGTCACCGAGACCATCAAGGACGCTGTCGGCACGATCGGCGAGAATCTTGGTTTCCGCCGTTCGGCCAAGCTCACCGTCGAACACGGCGCTGTTGCGACCTACGTCCACAATGCGGTTGCCGACGGCCTTGGCAAGCTCGGCGTGCTGGTCGCCATCGAAACAACAGGCAACGCGCAGGCAGCCAACGCTTTTGCCCGCCAAGTCGCCATGCATGTCGCCGCCACCAACCCGATGGCGCTGACGACGGAACAGCTCGATCCGGCCGCGGTCGAGCGCGAGAAGGCGATCTTCGCCGACCAGGCGCGCCAGTCCGGCAAGCCAGAGGCGATCATCGAGAAGATGGTCGAGGGCCGTCTGCGCAAGTTCTACGAAGAGGTCGTGCTGCTCAAGCAGGCTTTCGTGCTCAATCCCGACATCACCGTCGAGAAGGCGCTGACGGACGCCGAAAAGGAAATCGGCGCACCGGCCAAGATCACTGCCTATCTGCGCTTCGCGCTCGGCGAGGGCATCGAGAAGGAAGAGACCGATTTCGCGGCGGAAGTCGCGGCAGCGGTCAAGAAGTAAACCGCACTCTATCTTTCTGAAAAGACTTTACGGCCGGGTGTCCGCGAGGATGCCCGGCCGATTTCTTGCGCGGTGTCGATGAAGGCCCTGAGCTTCGGCGCCATCGCCGCCCGGCGTGGAAAATAGAGGAACAGCCCCGGTTCATCGATCGAGGTGTCGCGCAGGACTTCTACCAGCCGGCCGGCCTCTACGTCAGCCCGGACAAGCGGCTCGAACAGATAGGCGAGGCCGATGCCGGCCAGCGCCATATCTCGCGCCGAAAGCGGATCGGTGAGGACGACGCTGCCGCGCGTCTCGACGCTGATATCCTTGCCCTGGTCGTTCAGGTCCCAGCGGTAGAGAGCACGCGATCGCAGGAGCCTGTATCCGATGCAGTTGTGCGCCGAGAGATCGGCCAGCGTCCGTGGCTGCCCATGACGGCCGACATAGGCCGGAGAGGCGACGACGATGGTGCGGAAAGGCTGGGTCAGCCGCACCGTCACCATGTCCTCGGCGATCATCTCGCCAAGCCGGATGCCAGCGTCGAAACCTTCGCCGACGATGTCGCTCAAGCGTTCGTCGGTGACGATCTCCACCGTCACGTCGGGATAACGCTCCGCCATTGCCGACAGGATGGGCATCAGGGCCAGAGGCAGCGCAATGCGCGGCGCGTTGATCCTGAGCAGCCCGCTCGCTCTGCCTTTGACCGAGCGGATACGCTCCATCCGGTCCGCGATGTCTTCCAGCGCCGGCTCCGCTGCCGCGACAAGCGCCTCGCCGGCCTCAGTCAGAGCGACACTGCGCGTGGTGCGGGCAAACAGCGGTTGGCCGATCCGCTCCTCCACCAGCCGCACCGCATGGCTGACTGCCGACGGACTCATGCCGAGTTCGGCGGCGGCCAAGGCAAAGCCGCCGCGCCGCGCCACAGCGACGACGACAGGAAGATGGCTGAGCAGGTCTCGATCCATTCATGAACAATATCGCATAGTCCATGCTAATAATGCAAACTTATCAATCGGACAGAGGAGGCGCATCTAGGCTGCATTGAACACCAATTCTGTAAGCAGCAAGGAGACGACCAATGACCATGTCCTATTACACGCTCGGCAACAGCGGGCTGCGTGTCACCCGACTCGCGTTCGGCACTATGACCTTCGGCACGGAATGGGGCTGGGGCACCGAAAAGGAAACGGCCCGCGCGATGGTCGATGCCTATGTCGAGGCAGGCGGCAATTTCTTCGATACGGCCGACGCCTACACCGGAGGCACATCCGAAACCTGGCTTGGCGAATTCATCGCCGAGCGTGGGCTGCGCGACAAGGCGGTGATCAGCACCAAATTCAGCATGAACCTCGAAGAAGGTAATCCGAATGCCGGAGGCAACGGCCGCAAGAACATCATCCGCGCGGTCGAAGGCTCGTTGAAGCGCCTCGGCACCGATTATATCGATCTCTACATCCTGCATGCCTGGGACAGGCTGACGCCTCCGGAGGAGGTGATGCGGACGCTGGATGATCTGGTCCGCGCCGGAAAGATCCGCCATGTCGGCCTGTCGGACGTGCCGGCGTGGTACGCAAGCCGGGCCCAGTCGGTTGCCGAGCATCGCGGCTATGAACCGGTTTCGGCGCTTCAGCTCGAATATTCGCTGGCGGAGCGCAACATCGAACATGAGTTCGTGCCATTCGGCACGCGCTACGGTGCGGGTATAATGGTCTGGAGCCCGTTGGCCAGCGGTCTGCTCAGCGGGAAATATCGTTCCGATACAGTGAATGAGGCAGGCGGCAGGCTGGAGACGATGCGCGGCTCGACCAATCCTGGGTTTCAGAAATTCAACGATCGCAACTGGGAGATCGTCGCCGAGCTGGAAAAGGTCGCAAGTCAGCTCGGCCGCAGCATGGCTCAGGTCGCCTTGAACTGGGCCGCGACCCAGCCCGGCATTGCGTCGGTGATCATCGGTGCGACGAAGCTGGATCAACTCAAGGACAATCTCGGCGCGCTCGATTTCGACATTCCGCAGGAGCTTCGGGCACGGCTCGATGCGGTGAGCCGACCAATCACACCCTTTCCGTATTCGTTCTTCGGCTCGGAAATACAGGGCGGCCTTACGGGAGGCCAGGCGGTCGGCGATAAGCCGGCTGGCTATCTGCCGGATCTGCTCATGCAAGGTGCTTTTGCTGGCGTAAGCTAAGAGGGGAAGAGAGTTTTCCGGCTCGGGCGCCGCGTGACATCGCGGCGCCCTTCGTGTATCGGAACGCCAATGTTTCGGGGCAGCGCCTGCGCGGGGAAGCCGCCCCAGACGCGTCACACGCATAATGATGAGGACCAGATGACGGTGAAGCCCCTCTATCGACGTGTCTTGCTGAAAGCTTCGGGCGAAGCGCTGATGGGTGAACAGCATTTCGGCATCGACGTATCGGTGGTCGATCGCATCGCTGCCGACATCGCCGAGGCCCGCGCCCTGGGCATCGAGGTCGGCGTCGTCATCGGCGGCGGCAACATCTTTCGCGGCGTGGCGGTTGCGTCCAAGGGCGGTGACCGGGTCACCGGCGACCACATGGGCATGCTCGCCACCGTCATCAACTCGCTGGCGCTGCGCACTTCGCTGAACAAGATCGGCGTCGACGCAGTGGTGCTGTCGGCAATCGCCATGCCAGAGCTTTGCGAGAGCTTTTCGCAGCGCCAGGCGACCGCCTACATGAACCAGGGCAAGGTCGTCATTTTTGCCGGCGGCACCGGCAATCCGTTCTTCACCACCGATTCGGCCGCGGCGCTTCGCGCGGCGGAAATCGGCGCCGATGCGCTGTTCAAGGGCACGCAGGTCGACGGCGTCTATTCGGCCGATCCCAAGAAGGACCCGAATGCTACACGCTTCGAGCGCATCAGCCATGGCGAAGTCATAAAACGCGGTCTTTCGATCATGGATACAGCCGCGATTGCACTTGCGCGCGAAAACAACATTCCGATAATCGTCTATTCGATCCACGAGAAGGGTGGTTTCGGTGATATTCTGAGGGGCGGCGGCCGTTGCACGGTCGTCGCGGACGACTGATCGGGAGCACTATCCCGAACCGAGGGTCCGCGTAAGCGAAAAGCGGGAGCCGGTTTCGGATTGAGGCTCGAACACGGGGTTATCCCTGAACAGTGAACCCGGGCTAACGGGTCGAGGAGACGATGATGAGTGGCGAATACGATGATCTCAAACGGCGTATGGACGGGGCGATCGCTGCGTTCAAGCACGATCTGGCTTCGCTGCGGACCGGCCGCGCCTCGAGCAACCTGCTCGACGCAATCCAGGTGCAGGCCTATGGCACCACCATGCCTATCAACCAGGTGGCGAACGTGTCGGTGCCGGAGCCGCGCATGATTTCGGTTTCGGTCTGGGACAAGTCGATGGTCGGCGCGGTCGATCGCGCCATCCGCGAATCCAATCTCGGCTTCAATCCGATCGTCGACGGCACCAATCTTAGAATTCCGCTGCCCGAGCTCAACGAGCAGCGCCGCAAGGAGCTGGTCAAGATCTCGCATGGTTATGCCGAGAATGCCCGCATCGCCGTGCGCCACGTGCGCCGGGACGGCATGGAGTTTCTCAAAAAGGCGGAAAAGGACGGCGATATCAGCGAGGACGATCAGCGCAAGCGGTCCGACCAGGTCCAGAAGCTCACCGACGAGATGATCGGCACCATCGACCATCTGCTTTCCGATAAGGAAGCCGAAATCATGCAGGTTTAAGGGTCCGACCCGAAAGCGAAACTATGACAAGCCCCGCGCATGTCGCGATCATCATGGACGGAAACGGACGCTGGGCCAAAGCGCGCGGCATGCCGCGGCTTGCCGGGCATCGTGCCGGCGTCGAGGCGCTGCGCAACACGGTGCGCGCCGCTCCTGGCCTCGGCATCTCCTTCCTGACCGTCTACGCTTTCTCGTCGGAAAACTGGTCGCGACCGAAGTCCGAAGTCAGCGACCTGATGGGCCTCTTGAAAATCTTCATCCGCCGCGATCTCGCCGAACTGCACCAGAGCGGCGTGCGGGTCAGGATCATCGGCGACAGGGCAGGGTTGCAGCCTGATATCAGGACCCTGCTTGAAGAGGCCGAAACGCTGACCATGCGCAACGAGGCGCTGACCCTGGTCATCGCCTTCAACTATGGCGGGCGTGACGAGATCGTGCGCACGGCGCGCAAGCTTGCCTCGGCGGTGGCGCGCGGCGAGCTCGACAGCGAGGCGATCACGGCCGAATCCTTTGCCGGCTCTCTCGATACCCAGGGTATTCCGGACCCTGAACTGGTCATCCGCACCAGCGGCGAACTCAGGCTGTCGAATTTTCTTCTGTGGCAGGCGGCCTATAGCGAGCTCGTCTTCCTGCCTTGCTACTGGCCCGATTTCAGCCGCGAGCATTTGGCCGACGCATTGCGCGATTTCGCTGGCCGCGAGCGCCGTTTCGGCGGGCTTGGCTCTCAAGACGTCGCCGTGACGGCCAAGGGATGAGCAACCTCCAGCTTCGTGTTATTTCCGCCATCGTGCTTGCCGTCGTCACGCTTGGTCTGACCTGGCTCGGCGGACTGCCTTTCCGGTTGCTTTGCGCCGCCATGTCGATCCTGATCTTCTATGAATGGACGCGAATGTGCCGCCCGGTCGCCGCCACGGGTCTTGGTCTTCTGCCGGATGCGCTGCTTCTGGTCTTCGTCGTCGCCTTGGTTGCCGGCCTGCCTGCGTCCTGGCTGCTGCTTCTTGGAGCAGTGATGGTCGTTGTCACCGTGGTCGTGGGTTCGATGCGCCAAACGGGACAGTGGGACCCGTCAGGCCTTGCCTATGCCGCCATTTCTGGCCTGTCGCTTGCTCTTTTGCGCGACGGCGATCATCCCGGCCTCGTCGCCATTCTTTTCCTGTTCGCGGTGGTTTGGGCGACCGACATATCAGCCTATTTCGTCGGCCGCGCTGTTGGCGGCCCGAAACTGGCGCCGTCGATCTCGCCCGGCAAGACGCAGAGCGGGGCACTCGGCGGCGCGGTCGGCGGCGTGGTTGCCGGACTGCTTTTGGCCGCCGCGGCCGGAGCCGGCAATCTCGCAGTGCTTGGCGTCGTTGCGCTCGTGCTTTCGATCGTCGCCCAGGCCGGCGACCTTTTCGAATCATGGGTGAAGCGCCGCCACGACCGCAAGGATTCGGGCACGCTGATACCTGGCCATGGCGGTGTCATGGACCGGGTCGACGGGCTTGTCGCGGCGGCCTTCGCCCTGTACGTCATCGGCTGGATTTCGGCGACCGCCGACCATCCGGCGCAGGGGCTGTTTCCAGCTTGATCGGCATTGTGTCTTGACTTGCGCAGGATGCGCCATGGATTCGCCTGGATTGATGTCACAGTCGCGGTACGCCCGTGCTGCGGACGAGTTTTGAGGACATGAGTTGAACGAGATTCTTCACGCGGTTTTCAGCACGGAGGGCTTTTTCCTCGGCACGCTGGTGCCTTTCCTGTTCGTGCTGACCGTGGTCGTGTTCGTCCACGAGATGGGCCATTACCTCGTCGGCCGCTGGTGCGGCATCGGCGTAAAGGCCTTTTCGATTGGCTTCGGCCCGGAACTCTTCGGCTTCAATGACAGCCATGGCACACGCTGGAAACTCTGCGCCATTCCGCTTGGCGGCTATGTCAAATTCGTCGGCGACATGAATGCCACATCGAGCCAGCCCAGCTCGGAGGAGCTCGAATCGCTGACCACTGCCGAACGCAAGATTGCCTTTCACACGCAGCCGGTCTGGAAGCGCGCGGCGACTGTGGTGGCCGGCCCGCTGTTCAATTTCCTGCTGACGATTGCCGTCTTTGCGGTGCTGTTTTCCGCCTATGGCCGCCCTGTGATGGAGCCAATGGTGGCTGAAGTCACCGCCGGCAGTCCGGCCGCCAGGGCTGGCATCCTGCCCGGTGACCGATTCGTCAGCGTCAACGGCAGCAAGGTCCAGACGTTCTCCGACGTCCAGCGCCTGGTTTCGGGCCGCGGCGGCGATGCTATCACCTTCGTCATGCTGCGCGACGGCAAGGAGATCACCGCCACGGCGACGCCGGAGCTGATGGAGCAGCAAGATGGGCTGGGCAACAAGGTCAAAGTGGCCGTGATCGGCGTCGTCAACAATCAGGAATTCGGCCAACCCAGGCTAGTCACTTACAACCCGATCGAAGCGGTAGGGGCGGCGGTCGAGGAGACGGGATACATCATTCAGCGCACCGGTCAGTTCCTGCAGCGTTTCGTCGTCGGGCGCGAAGACAAATGCCAGCTGGGCGGCCCAATCAAGATCGCAAAGATGTCGGGGCAGGCGGCGAAATTGGGCTTCGACTGGCTTGTGCAACTTGTCGCGCTGCTGTCGGTCGGCATCGGCATTCTCAACCTTTTGCCGATTCCCCCCCTCGACGGCGGCCATCTCCTATTCTACGGCGTGGAGGCCGTCATTCGGCGACCGGTGTCGGAGCGGATGATGGAGATGGGCTATAGGGCTGGCTTCATGCTCGTGTTGGGCTTCATGGGGTTCGTTTTCTGGAACGATCTGTTTGGGTGCTGAAATCATGAAGAAATTTGGCTTCGGCACAGCCAACGTTGAGACGCCGTTTACCATGCGTGGGGATATGCGTGACGCGAAAGCCACGCAACAGGGTTAAGTAAATACAAATTAACCAGGAGCCTTGCGTGTAGGGAAAATCCGGTTAATACGGTAGGGGAAATTACCGCACGTCCGGTTTTCTCGCCGTGGGGACTTCGAGAAAAGGTACAAAAGCCCGATGAAGGCAGCATCCAAGTTTTTGAGCGCCGCGTCCGCGGTGGCCCTGTCCGCCGCTCTGGTCGTGCCAGGTGCGCTCGCAGTGCAATTCGTTGCCACATCGGCGGCCGAGGCCGCTGTTGTCTCAAGAGTTGAAGTCAGCGGCAATCAGCGTGTCGACGCCGACACGATCCGCAACTACATCACAATCAAGCCCGGCAAGGCCTTTTCCAGCGCCGATATCGACGATGCGGTCAAGGCGCTGTTCGGCACCGGGCTGTTCTCGGACGTCCAGATCAACCAGGTCGGTTCGTCGCTGGTCGTCAAGGTTTCCGAATATCAGGTCGTGAACCAGGTGCTGTTCCAAGGCAACAAGAAGCTCAAGGACAACGCCCTTGCGGCCGCGGTTCAGTTGAAGCCGCGCGGAACATTCTCGCAGCAGGCGCTCGATGCCGATGTCGAGGCGGTCAAGGCCGCCTACAGGCGTATCGGTCGCGACGACGCCGCCGTGACCACCCAGATCATGGATCTCGGCGACAACCGCGTGAACGTGGTCTTCAACATCAACGAAGGCGGCCGCACGCAGATCGCCGCGGTCAATTTCGTCGGTAACAGCGCCTATTCAAGCCGTCGCCTGTCCGACGTCATCTCGACCAAGCGCTCGACCTTCCTCTCGTTCGTGCTGCGCGACGACGTCTATGACGACGACAAGCTGCGCGCCGATCAGGAGCTGCTGCGCCGTTTCTATTACAATCACGGCTATGCCGATTTCCAGGTGGTTTCCGCGGTCGGCGAACTCGACGAGACCACCAACAAATATACGGTGACCATCACCGTGCAGGAGGGCGATCGCTACACATTCGGCGACGTCAGCGTCGAGAGCACGATTCCCGAGGTCGACGGTGCGTCGCTGCAGTCGGTGGTCGAGACCCACAAGGGCGATGTCTACAACGCCAAGAACGTTGAAGACACCATCATCGCGCTGACCGAGAAGGTTGCCGGTTCCGGCTATGCCTTCGCTCAGGTGACGCCGCGCGGCGACCGCAATTTCGAGAACCACACCATTTCGGTGGTCTATACGATCGACCAAGGCACCAAGGCCTATGTCGAACGCATCGAGATTCGCGGCAACGACCGGACACGCGACTATGTCATTCGTCGCGAATTCGACGTCAGTGAGGGCGATGCCTTCAACCAGGTTCTCATCCAGCGCGCGAAGAAGCGGCTGGAAGCGCTCGATTACTTTGAAAAAGTCGAGGTTTCCACCGTGCCCGGCTCTGAGCCAGACCAAGTGGTGCTCGTGGTCGACGTGGTCGAGAAATCGACCGGCGAGTTCTCGGTTGGCGCCGGCTATTCGACCGGCGGCGACACGTCAGGCCCATCCATCGAAGGCTCGATCACCGAGCGCAACTTCCTCGGACGCGGCCAGTTCATCAAGTTGTCGGCGGGCGGCGGCAAGAATTCGCGCGACTACAGCTTCTCCTTCACCGAACCCTATTTCCTTGGGCGGCGTATCGCTGCCGGTTTCGATGTCTTCAACCGGACCAGGAACTACGACGAATACGAGAGCGAGACGATAGGCGCGACAGTGCGCTTCGGCCTGCCGATCACCGACAACATCTCGACGCAGCTTGCGTATAATATCTCGCAGGAGAAGTATAAGCTCGATGACGACTGCGATGTTGACAATGATGGCGAGCCCGACGCCGGCTGCGACGTCTCTGAGGCAATCTTTGAAGGTATTCAGGAAAGCCCGTGGCTCAAGTCGTCGGTCAGTCTCGGCCTGGTCTACAACACCATCGACGACATGAAGAACCCGCATGAGGGCATCTACGCCAATGTCACCACGGAGGTGGCCGGGCTCGGCGGTGACGCCAAGTTCGTCAAGGTGACGGCGCGTGGCAGCGTCTACCAGACATTGTCGGAGCAGCTTGATCTGGTCGGCTTGGTTTCGGGCGGGGCAGGCCACGTCCAAGGCTTCGGCGGCGGCGATCTGCGCATCTTCGATCATTTCCAGAGCAGTGACCGCATGATCCGCGGCTTTGCCTATGGCGGCATCGGCCCCGTCGACTCGGACGGATTTGATGACCATCTCGGCGGCACCACCTATTTCAACGCCTCGGCGGAAGCCCAGTTCCCAATGCCGGTCATTCCGGAGAGCTTCGGCCTGCGCGGCGCGGTCTTCGCCGATGCGGCAACGCTCTATGGCAGCAAGGTCAGTGCTGATTTGGTCGATCAATCGACAACCGACATGCAGTGGCGCGCCTCGGTCGGCGTTGGTCTGATGTGGGCGTCGCCGTTCGGCCCGATCCGCATCGACTATGCGATCCCGGTCCTCAAGGAAGACACCGACGACGTGCAGGAATTCAACTTCGGCATATCGACCCGCTTCTGATCGGCGGCAACGATGCTTCCGGGCCGTTGGGGCCCGGAAGAGAGTGATCCGACACTACAGCGCCGCGCGTCCTCTTGGACGCGCAAAGAACGCTGTAGCACTTTGATTTTGCGCATGATCCCCAGCGAAAATCGATTCCGATTTTCCGGGTCATGCGCTAGCTGGATATAGCTTCTGGAATGACCGATCCGGTGTTCTTCGCGCCCTCACGCCGGTATACGGCTGGCGAAGTCGCGAATCTGACCGGCTCGGTGCTTGTCGATTCCGGCCAGTCCGACATATCGATCGAAGCCTTGGCGCCGGCGAGCGAAGGCGGCGAGCATGCCCTTGTCTTCGTCGACGGCAGACGCAACTTCGCGCTGATGCAATCGCTGCGGGCGGCGGCGGTCCTCTGTCCCGCCGAATTTGCCGGCAAGGCGCCGGCGGGCATCGCGGTTCTGGTCCATCCGCGCCCGCAACAGGCTTTCGCGATGGTCGGACGTCTTCTCTTCCCGGCTGCCGCGACACCGGCGCCGATGACCGGTGAAACCGGTATCTCACCGCATGCCCATATCGATCCTTCGGCGCACATTGAGGCCGGCGCGATCATCGAGGCCGGCGCGATCATCGGCCCCCGCGCTTCTATCGGCAGCGGAAGCGTCATTGCTCCTCATGCCGTTATCGGCCCCTCCTGCCAGTTCGGCCGCGATGGCTATGTCGGTCCGGGCGCCAGCATCCAATACGCCCTGATCGGCAACCGCGTCATCATCCATGGCGGCGCCCGCATCGGTCAGGACGGTTTTGGCTTCGTGGCCGGCGCCAAGGGCCCGGAGCGCGTCCCGCAAATCGGCCGGGTCGTTATCCAGGACGATGTCGAGATCGGCTCGAACACCACGGTCGATCGTGGCGCCATGTCCGACACGATCATCGGCCAGGGCACCAAGATCGACAATCTGGTGCAGATCGCCCATAACGTCCGCATCGGCCGCAATTGCATAATCGCCGGCCTTTCGGGTATTTCCGGTTCCGTAACGGTGGGCGACAACGTCACCATGGGTGGCGGTGTCGGCCTTGCGGATCACCTGACCATAGGGACAGGGGCCAAGCTTGCCGCAAGAAGCGGGTTCATGAGCAACGTCCCTGCGGGCGAGATTTGGGGAGGGTATCCGGCACAGCCGATGGCGGAAGCCATGCGGGAGATCGCGGCCCTGCGAAGACTGGCCAGGGCGCGCAAATCCGGCGACGGAGGGAATAGCTGAGATGGTGGCGGCGACGACGCTCGAGGCGGTCGACATATTGGGGCTGATGAAGCTCCTGCCGCATCGCTATCCGTTCCTGATGATCGACCGCATTATCGACATCGATGGCGACGAGTCCGCTATCGGCATCAAGAACGTGACCATAAACGAGCCGCATTTTCAGGGTCATTTCCCGGACCAGCCGGTTATGCCCGGCGTGCTGATCGTTGAGGCGATGGCGCAGACGGCCGGCGCCATCTGCATCCGCAGCCTTGGCACCGAAAAACCGTCGCTGGTCTATTTCCTGACCATCGACAACGCCAAATTCCGCAAACCGGTCGTTCCCGGCGACCAGTTGAAGATCCATGTGAAGAAAATCAAGAAACGCGGCAACCTTCTCAAATTCGCCTGCGAGGCTCTGGTCGACGGCGTCAAGGCCGCGGAAGCCGAGATCTCGGCGATGATGGTTACGAGCGACTGACGATCGAATGCTTATGAAAATCCAGACAGTGATCCATCCATCTTCGGTCATCGAGGCAGGCGCTAAAATCGGCGAAGGCGTCCGCATCGGGCCGTTCTGCCACATCAGCGCCGACGCAGTGATCGGCGACCGCGTCGAACTGGTCAGCCATATCTCGGTAATGGGCGCGACCACCGTCGGCGCGTCGACCAAGGTCTATCCGATGGCGACACTGGGCGCGCCGCCGCAGAACACCAAGCACAAGGGCGGCCGCACCACGCTGGTCATCGGTGAGAACTGCACGATCCGCGAAGGCGTGACCATGCATCTCGGCACCGATTCCAGCCGCGGCGAGACGACGATCGGCGACAATGGCAACTTCCTTGCCTACGCCCACATCGCCCATGACTGCATCGTCGGCAATAACGCCACCTTCGCCAATGGAGCGACGTTGGGCGGCCATTGCGAGATCGGCGACAACGTCTATATCGGTGGCCTCACCGCCGTTCATCAGTTTGTCCGCGTCGGCGACAACGCCTTTCTCGGCGGTTGCTCGGCAATCGTAGGCGATGTCATTCCCTACGCCATCGCCGTCGGCAATCGCGCCAAACTTCGCGGCCTCAACATCATCGGCCTGAAGCGCGCCGGCCTGCCGCGCTCCGAGATCCATACGCTGCGAAAGGCCTACAGGACGATCTTCGATCGCTCCCGAACCGTCGGCGAAAACGTCGAGTTCGCCAAGGCGGAATTCGCCTCGTCACCGACCGCCATGAAAATCATCGATTTCATCGCCAGTCGCGGCAAACGGCACTATGCCGTCCCGTCGCTTAGGGGTGGCGACGGCGACGATGCAGATGACGAAGATTGAGGCCACCCGGACGGGCCTTGATCTTGCGCCAGATGCCAGGGTAGGCATCATCGCCGGCGGCGGCAGTTTGCCGGTCGAAGTTGCGATCAGCCTGGCCGGACAAGGCTACCCGCCCGTCATTATCCTGATCGAGGGCGAAGTCGACCGCAAGTCCGACCTCAGCGGCTACGAGCATGAGAGCCTCGCTCTGGAAGACATCGGTTCGCTGGCTTCGTTACTGAGGCGTCGACGGATCAGCCATCTCGTCCTTGCCGGCGAGATCAGGCGCCGGCCGAGACTGATCGACATGCGCCCGAGCCTCGGCTTGCTGGCTGTGGCGCCGTCGGTGGTCATGGCGCTTGCCCGTGGTGACGACGGTCTGTTGAAGGTTTTGACGCGGGCTCTGGAGGCGCGTGGGGTCAAGGTCGTCGGCGCCCATGAGATCGTGCCGGAACTGGTCGCGGCCGAAGGGACGCTGACCAAGGCAGCGCCGCGCAAATCCGACTGGCGCGACATCGAAGCGGCACATGCGGCGGCAAAGGCCATCGGTGCGCTGGATATCGGCCAGGCAGCTGTCGCGATCGGCGGCCGCGCCATCGCGCTGGAGGGCGTCGAGGGCACCGATGGATTGCTTGATCGAACAAGGCAGTTGCGCGGCCATGGCAGACTTGCCGGCAGAACGCGCGGCGTCCTGGTCAAATGCGCCAAGCCCGGCCAGGAGTTGCGCGCGGACCTGCCCTCCATCGGCCCACAGACGATCGAGGCGACGCATGCCGCCGGACTTGCCGGCATTGCCGTCGAAGCCGGCCGCTCGCTGGTTCTGGAAGGCCCCACCGTCGTCGCACGCGCCAATGCGCTCGGCCTGTTCGTGATTGGCCTGCCCGCTGCGGAGCCGGCGCATGGCGACTGACAAACCGCTGAAGATCGCCATCGTTGCCGGCGAGGAATCCGGCGATCTGCTTGGTGCCGACATCGTAGAGGCGCTCAAGCGCGCGACCGGCCGCGAGGTCCGGCTCGTCGGCATCGGCGGCCGCCATTTGCAGGCGCTCGGCCTCACGCCGCTCTTCGACGGCGGCGAGATCGCGCTGATGGGCTTGAGCGCCATCCTGCGCGACCTGCCGCGCCTGATGCGGCGGATCAGCCAGACGGCCAGCGCGGTCGCCGGTGGAAAGCCCGACTGTCTCATCACCATCGACAGCCCGGATTTTTCGCTGCGCGTGGCGAAGAAGGTTCGCGCCGCCGATCCGACGATCCCGATCGTTCACTATGTCTGCCCGAGCGTCTGGGCGTGGCGACCGGGCAGGGCGGTGGCGATGAAACCGTATGTCGACCATATCCTCTGCATCCTGCCTTTCGAAGTGAAGGAGCTCGCACGCCTCGGCGGTCCGCCCGGCACCTATGTCGGCCATCGCCTCACACATGATCCGGGCGTGCTCGGCGCTGCCAAGGCGCAAAGCCTGCCGCGCGATCTGTCCGACGATCGTGTGAAGACGCTGCTTGTGCTGCCCGGCTCGCGTCGCGGCGAGGTGCGACGGCTGGTCGGCCCGTTCGGCAAGACGATCTCGATCCTGCGCGCGCGCGGACACCGCTTGCGCCTGCTGTTGCCGACTGTGCCGCATGTCGCCGACCTGGTCAGGGCTTCGGTCGCAAGCTGGGACGAGAAGCCGGAGATCATCCTTGATCCCGAGCGCAAATGGCAGGCCTTCGGCAAGGCCGATGCGGCGCTGATCGCATCGGGAACGGTGTCGCTGGAGTTGGCGCTGTCGGGTGTGCCGATGATCTCCTGCTACCGGCTCGATCCGGTCATGCGGATGGCCCAGCGCCTGATCACCGTATGGAGCGCCGCCTTGCCAAATCTCATCGCCGACCGCCCCCTCGTGCCGGAAAACTACAACGAATATGTGCGGCCGCATTATCTGGCGCGGCAGTTGGAGGCGCTGTTTTCCGACACCCCCTATCGCGCATGGCAGAAGGACGGTTTTGCCGAGGTGGCCAGACGCATGGCCGTCGACAGACCTTCGGGCGACATCGCAGCGGGGGTCGTGATGAAGTACATCAAGGGGTGAGTAGTGAGTAGTGAAGAAAATTCCTATTTACTACTCACTACTCACTTTTTCTTTTCACCGCTTCGCAATCGGCACGTAGTCGCGTTCCGGCGCACCTGTATAGAGCTGGCGCGGGCGGCCGATCTTCTGGTGCGGATCCTCGATCATCTCTTTCCACTGCGCGATCCAGCCGACGGTGCGGGCGACTGCGAACAGCACCGTGAACATGGTGGTGGGGAAGCCCAGCGCCTTCAGCGTGATGCCGGAATAGAAATCGACGTTCGGATAGAGCTTCTTCTCAATGAAATAGGAGTCGGTCAGCGCGATCTTTTCCAGCTCCATGGCGATGTCGAGCAGCGGATCGTCCTTGATGCCGAGTTCGCCCAGAACCTCATGTGCCGTCTTCTGCATGATCTTGGCACGCGGATCGTAGTTCTTGTAGACGCGGTGGCCGAAACCCATCAGCCGGAACGGGTCGTTCTTGTCCTTGGCGCGGGCGATGAATTCCGGGATGTGGTCGACATGGCCGATCTCGCCCAGCATGTTCAAGGCCGCCTCGTTGGCGCCGCCATGGGCCGGTCCCCACAGGCAGGCGATGCCGGCTGCGATGCAGGCAAACGGATTGGCGCCCGACGAGCCGGCGAGGCGGACGGTTGATGTCGAGGCGTTCTGCTCGTGATCGGCGTGCAGGATAAAGATGCGCTCCATCGCACGGGCCAGCACCGGGTTGATCTTGTATTCCTCGCATGGCACGGCAAAGCACATATGCAGGAAGTTGGCCGCGAAATTCAGCTCGTTCTTCGGGTAAATGAAGGGCTGGCCGATGTGATATTTGTAGGCCATCGCCGCGATCGTCGGCATTTTCGCGATCAGCCGCATCGATGCGACCATGCGCTGATACGGGTCCGAGATGTCGGTGGAATCGTGATAGAAGGCCGACAGCGCGCCGACCACGCCGCACATCACCGCCATCGGGTGCGCGTCGCGGCGAAAGCCGGTGAAGAAGCGCGACATCTGCTCATGCACCATGGTGTGGCGCGTCACCCGGTAGTCGAAATCGTCCTTCTGCGCCTTGGTCGGCAATTCGCCGTAGAGCAAGAGATAGCAGACTTCGAGGAAGTCGCCATGCTCGGCCAGCTGGTCGATGGGATAGCCGCGATGCAAAAGGATGCCGGCATCGCCGTCGATGAAAGTGATCTCCGACTCGCAGCTTGCCGTCGACGTGAAGCCGGGATCGTAGGTGAAGGCCCCGGTGGTGCTGTAAAGCGAGCCGATATCGATGACATCAGGTCCGACCGAGCCGCTTCGCACCTTGAGTTCGTGAGTTTTGCCACCGAACTCAAGTTTTGCAGTCGACGCCTGGGTTTTGCCGCCAAATTCCATTTTTGTCGCAGCTTCGGACATTGCAAACTCCTTTTGGTTTTCTCATGCCGGCAAAGGCGAAATATCTGCAACGCAACACGTCGAAAGGATCGGAGTCCGCGCGTTTGCGCCCGCAATTGGATTTGCGTGCCAAATTGGGCCAAGACCTAATGTTGCACTGCGAAACCCACCTTTCAATGCCAATCTTCTTGGGCCAGTTTTGCTAATCGATTTGATCCGCGACGCGCGCCAGGCTTTCCTCGCGACCAAGCACGGCAAGCACGTCGAACACGCCGGGCGAGGTGCTCTTGCCGGTGAGCGCGGCACGCAAAGGTTGGGCCACGGCGCCGAGCTTATGGCCGCCGGCCAGCGCATATTCGCGGATCGCGGCTTCCGCCGCTTCGGCCGTCCAGTCGCCTGAAATCGTCTTCAGCGCCACGTGCGCGCCCCGCAGGATCTCGCGCGCCTCACCGCCGAGCAATGCAGCCGCCTTCTCGTCGATCGGCAGCGGGCGCTCGGCAAACAGGAAGGCGGCACCGTCGGCCAACTCAACCAGCGTCTTGGCGCGCTCCTTCAGGCCGGGCAGGGCGGCAAGCAACTGCGCCTTGCGCGTGTCGTCGAGGCGCGCGGCGATCGCCGGGCCGCCTTCGAGATAGGGCAAGGTGGCGATGAAGATATCGAGCAATTCGGCGTCGTTCATGCGGCGCATGTGCACGCCGTTCAGCGCCTCGAGCTTGGCGAAGTCGAAGCGGGCGGCTCCCTTGTTGACGTCGCCGATGTCGAACCACGCAATCATGTCGGCGATCGACATGATCTCGTCGTCGCCGTGGCTCCAGCCGAGCCGCGCTAGGTAGTTGAGCAGTGCCTCGGGCAGATAGCCCATGGCACGATAGGCTTCGACGCCGAGGGCCCCGTGCCGCTTCGACAGCTTGGCGCCGTCGGCGCCATGGATCAGCGGGATATGCGACATCGACGGCACGTCCCAGCCCATGGCTCGATAGATCACCATCTGGCGGGCGGCATTGGTCAGATGGTCGTCGCCGCGGATGATGTGGGTGATGCCCATGTCATGGTCGTCGACGACGACGGCATGCATATAGGTCGGATTGCCGTCCGAGCGCAGGATGATGAAATCGTCGAGATCCTTGTTGGGAAAGCGGACATCGCCCTGCACGAGGTCATGCACCACCGTCTCGCCGTCGGCCGGCGCCTTGATGCGGATGGCGCCCTTGGCGCCGGCCGGCGCCTCCGACGGGTCGCGATCGCGCCAGCGGCCGTCATAGCGGGGAGGCAGCCCCTTGGCCCGCGCGCTCTCACGCATCGCCTCCAGCTCAGCCGGCGTCGCATAGCAGTAATAGGCCTTGCCGAGGCGTACCAGCTCCTCGGCGACAGCGCGGTGGCGCGGCGCGCGTTCGAACTGCGATACCGGCTCGCCGTCCCAGGTGAGGCCGAGCCAGGAGAGCCCCTCGAGAATGGCGGCGGTTGCCGCATCGGTCGAACGCTCACGATCGGTGTCTTCAATGCGCAGCAGCATCTTGCCGCCGGTGTGTTTCGAATACAGCCAGTTGAACAGCGCCGTCCGGGCCCCGCCAATATGCAGGAAGCCGGTGGGCGACGGGGCAAAACGGGTGACGACCTTGTCGGACATGGAACTCTCGGGTAAGTGCAGGAAACCGATGTGGTTGCGCGGACTTTCGCGCGTCGCGCGTTCATGTAGCATAGGAGGTCAAGGGCGCAAGGGGCAGACCCGATGGCTGGACCAGGCCGCGGCGTGGACGAGAGCGAGGGCGCGATCGCGAGCGTCAGCGAACGATCGCTGTTTGCCGACGTTTCTCCCGTCGAGCCGCTACCCGTTTCGCTGCCTGCGTCGCACCCCGGCATCCAGCCTCTCTCGCCGGACCGCTCCGCGCCAATACCGGCTCCAATACCCGGGCCTGTCGTTCATTTCCGCTGTCTTTCACTATCCGCTATCCGCAACAGCGTGGTTTCGGCGGCGGGCATGGAGCTCGACCGCGGCGTCGCCTTCCTGCTGGTGCCGGTTTTCCTGGCATCCGGAGTGATCGTCTATTTCTCGCTTGCCGTGGAACCGGACTTTCCGCAGCCCATTGCCGTGGTGGTCCTCACGGCATTGTGCGCAGCGGTCACGCGGTCATGGCGCAAAACACATTTGTGTTTCATGGCAGCGTTGCTGTGCGCGCTCGGTGTGCTCGCCGCCAAGGTTGAAACCTGGCGCGCGGGAACGCAGATGCTCGGTTCGGTAATCCAGACCCAACTCACCGGCCGCGTCGTCAGGCTCGACCAGATGGCGAACGGCCGGATCAGGCTGACCCTCGACGTGATATCGACCGCCCGGCCGACACTGCGTTATGCACCGGAACGTGTCAGGGTTTCGGCACGCAAAATTCCCGCTGAGATGACCGCAGGCTCGGTGGCAACCGGCTATGCAAGGCTTTTGCCTCCGACTGGCCCGGTTCGGCCCGACAGCTATGACTTCTCCTTTGACAGCTATTTCGCCGGTATCGGCGCCAGTGGCTTTTTCCTCGGCAATCCGAAGATCGTCGCTTCCGAAGATGCACCGTTAGCAGCGCGCCTTTCTTCGTCGATCGAAAAGGCGCGTGAAACCATCGCCGACCATATCAGGGACAGCATCGGTGGCGCCGAGGGGGAGATTGCCGCTGCGCTGATCGTCGGCGTGCGTACCGGCATCCCCGAAGAGATCAACGAATCGATGCGGCGCACCGGCATCTACCACATCATCTCCATTTCCGGCCTGCACATGGCGCTTGTCGCCGGCACCATCATGGGATTGCTGCGCGGCGCCTTTGCGCTGTTTCCCGATTTTTCGTCGCGCCGGCCGGTCAAAAAATATGCGGCTGCAGCCGCACTCCTTTCCATCGCTGCCTATCTCATTTTTTCCGGCATCGTGGTCGCGGCTGAGCGCAGCTTCATCATGCTGGCGGTAATGCTTGTCGCCGTGCTGTTCGACCGGGCTGCGCTCACCATGCGCAATCTTACGATTTCAGCCATCGCCGTCATCGTCGTGTCGCCGCACGAGGTGGTCGGCCCAAGCTTCCAGATGTCCTTCGCCGCGACCGCGGCTCTCGTGGGCGCCTATGCCGGCTGGTCCGACTATCGTGCCGACAAGGCCACGGCGCCGCCACAACGACGGTCACCGGCCGCTTTCGTCACGCGGAAGCTCGTCGCTGGAACAGGCACCATCGCCATGACCTCCATCATTGCCGGGAGCGCCACCGCGCTCTTCGCCATCTGGCACTTCCAGCGCGTCTCGCCGCTCAGTCTGTTTGCCAATCTGGCCGTCATGCCGATCGTCACGGTCGTCATGTTCCTGGCGGTCGTCAGCGCCTTGGCAATGCCTTTCGGCTTCGACGGACCTTTCCTCGACATGATGGGCAAGGGGCTGACGGCCATGATTGCAATATCGGGATGGATCTCCGAACGTTCGCCGGTCGATGCAGTCGGGCTGATTTCGTTGCAGTCGGTTCTGCTGGTGACGGTCGCCCTGGTCATCGCCACGATGGCGACGACATGGTTGCGGCTTGCGGCACTTCCCTTTGCGCTTGCCGGCCTGCTGACGATTTCCGAGACGCGAACCCCCGACGTGCTGATCTCGGAGGATGCGCATCTGGTGGCGCTGCCGATCGGCGGCGGCGAACTTGCCGTCAACCGGGTGCGCTCGAACGAATTCACCACCGACAACTGGAAACATGCGCTGACTTCAGCGACCATTGTCGAGCCGGAGACGTTCGAAAAAGGAGACGTGCGGTTCGACATCGCCGACCCGGCCGACCTGCCGCCGGGAGCGCCTTTCTATTGCACTGCCGGCCTGTGCCTCGCCCGGCATCCGTCCGGCGCGATCATCGCGCTCGCCGACGACCGCAAAATCGCGCGGCCAGCCTGTGCCTTTGCGGACTTGATCGTCATCGACGATGCCACGGCCTATTATAATCCCTGCCGCAACCCGCTGGTCCTCGTCGTGACCAAAC
This sequence comes from Mesorhizobium sp. M6A.T.Ce.TU.016.01.1.1, assembly GCF_003997065.1. Classification (NCBI taxonomy): domain Bacteria; kingdom Pseudomonadati; phylum Pseudomonadota; class Alphaproteobacteria; order Hyphomicrobiales; family Phyllobacteriaceae; genus Mesorhizobium; species Mesorhizobium sp. M6A.T.Ce.TU.016.01.1.1. Next base: position 175,604 of record NZ_RZTJ01000007.1, read on the forward strand.
GGCAGCTCGCTCGCATGGGCAGTGCCGCCGTCTTTTTCGATCCGCTATCGGCGACGACGCGCGCAGAAATCCGTTTTGCCGTCAAACAGCCATATAGGCCTTGGCATGAGCAGCGGAGATTTTCGCGCGAGGCGAGGGGCCTGCCGCCATACCGTAAGCCTGAGAAACCCAAGAAAGCTGCCGTTCAGTAACGTCGGATCAATCCGACGAGCTTGCCTTGCACCTTGACCCGGTCCGGCCCGAAGATGCGCGTCTCATAGGCCGGGTTGGCGGCTTCCAGGGCGATCGAGGCGCCCTTGCGGCGGAACCGCTTCAGCGTCGCTTCCTCCTCGTCGACCAGGGCGACAATGATCTCGCCAGGCTGGGCGGTGTCGGCGTTGCGAATGATGACCGTGTCGCCGTCGAAGATGCCGGCCTCGATCATCGAATCACCCTTGACCTCCAGCGCGTAGTGCGCGCCGCCTGTGATCATGTCCGGTGGCACCGAGATCGAATGCGTCTGGTGCTGGATGGCATCGATCGGCACACCGGCAGCGATGCGGCCCATCACCGGGATGGAGACAGTGGCAATGACGTCGTCGTCATTGCCGGCCGCAGGCATGCGAGACGGCGCCGGCTTGATCTGTCGGCCGAGGCTGCCCTGCCCAAGGCTGCCCTGAATGACGCTCGGCGAAAATTTGCGCGCCGCATTGAGGCCGGGCGCGATCGAATCGGGCAGGCGCAGCACTTCCAGCGCGCGGGCGCGGTTGGGCAGCCGGCGAATGAAGCCGCGTTCCTCCAGCGCCGTGATCAACCGATGGATTCCCGATTTGGACGCGAGATCGAGCGCTTCCTTCATCTCGTCAAACGAGGGCGGAATGCCGCTTTCCTTCAGCCGCTCGTGGATGAACATCAGCAGCTCATGTTGTTTGCGTGTCAGCATCGCGACCCCCGACAGAATCAGAAAAACAAACCCAGAACAAACACTATCTGTTCCAGTTGTGTTCCGCAACTGTTTAAAGTTTAATGAATGCGTTGACGTTTTGTTCAGCGTAGCATCAGCACGCTGCAGGCGGCACCTGTCGCGGCGGGGGGAGCGAATGGCTCGCGCACGATCAGCCCGTTGGCGTCGGCCAGCATTCTGAGCATCGAGGAATCCTGGATGCCGAACGGCGTCGCCTTGAGCGTGCCCGCGTCTTCCTTCACCACGGCGCGTACATAGTCCTGCCTGATATCGTTGGCCGCCATGGCGGCACCGAGCCGCGCCTGACGCATGTCCTGCCGGTAGGCGCGTCCGCCAAGCCGCGCAAGCAGCGGCTTCAGGAAGAGCTGCGTGCAGACCAGGCTCGCCACCGGATTGCCGGGCAGGCCGATGCAGCGGATGTCGCCCAGCCGGCCGAACATCAGCGGCTTGCCGGGCCGCATGGCGATCTTCCAGAAATCGAGCGTCATGCCTTCGCCGGTCAACACGTCGTGGACGAGGTCGTGGTCGCCGACCGAGGCGCCGCCCAGCGTGACGATGACGTCAGCCCCTGCGTTAACCGCCTTTTTCACCAGCGCGGCAATCGCCTCTTTGCGGTCGGGGGCGATGCCGAGGTCGAGCGCGCTGGCGCCGGCCGAGCGGGCCGCGGCAGCGACGCCATAGGCGTTGGACGAGATGATCTGGTCCGGGCCAAGGTCGCTGCCTGGCGGCAGCAATTCGTCGCCGGTGGCGATGATGGCGACCAGCGGCCGTTTCACCACGCTGACCTGCGGATGGTTGGCCGACGCCGCCAGCGACAACGCCGCCGGATCAAGCAGGCGGCCTTTCTCCAGCAGAACGTCGCCCTTCGAGAAATCGAGCCCGAGGCGGCGGATGTTGCGGCCTTCAACTGTCGACGCGGTCACTTCGATGCTGCCGCCGCCGAGGTCGCGGACATTCTCCTGGATGACGATGGTGTCAGCGCCTGCGGGAAGCGGCGCGCCGGTGAAGATGCGCACGGCCTGCGCCGGGCCGACTGTTCCGGCAAAGCCGCGTCCGGCCGGCGCCATGCCGATCACCGCAAGTGTTGCCGGCACGGAGGCGACATCCTCGGCCCGCACTGCATAGCCGTCCATGGCGGACGCGTTGAAGGGCGGCTGGGTGCGGAGCGCCGCGAGCGGCTCCGCCAGTATCCGGTCGGCGGCGTCCATCAGGGTGACGCTTTCAGCTTGCAAGGGCGCAGCATCTTCAAGCAGGCGCTCGAGCGCGTCGGCAACCGGAAGCAGCGCCATTATTGGCCTGCCTCTTGGGCGTCTACTTTGTAGTCGCCGGATTTGCCGCCGGTCTTTTCCACCAGCCTGATGCCGGAGATCACCATGGCGCGGTCGACCGCCTTAGCCATATCGTAGATGGTCAGGCAAGCGACCGAGACGGCGGTCAGCGCCTCCATCTCGACGCCGGTCTTGCCGGTGACGCGGGCCAGCGCCGTGACCTTCAGGCCGGGCAGCGTCGCGTCCGGTTCGATGTCGACGGATATCTTGGTCAACAGCAGCGGGTGACAGAGCGGGATCAGCTCATGCGTCCTCTTGGCCGCCATGATGCCGGCGATGCGCGCCGTGCCCAGCACGTCGCCTTTCTTGGCATCGCCGTCGAGGATCATCTTCAGCGTTTCTGGCCGCATCGAGACAAGACCTTCGGCGATCGCCGTGCGGGTCGTTTCCGCCTTGTCGCCGACATCGACCATATTGGCTTCGCCTTTCGCGCCAAGATGGGTGAGGGCAGCCGTCATCGTCAGACGGCCTTAGAGCGACGTGCGTCCGTTTGGACGCACATAGTACGCTCTAACACTTTGAATCTATGCATCGTGCTCTCCGAAAACCGATTCCGATTTTCGGGCCGATGCATGGGCCGGCGCCTTGCCGGTCAAAAGCAGGTGCGTTGCGGCGGCCACGTCCTGTTGCCGCATCAGACTCTCGCCGACGAGGAAGGTGCCGATGTCGCTTTTATCAAGCCTGCGGCAATCTTCGTGCGAGAAAATACCGCTCTCGCTGACCAGCAGGCGGTCCGCCGGCACCATCGTCGCGAGCCGCTCCGAAGTATCGAGACTGGTTTCGAACGTCCGGAGGTTGCGGTTGTTGATGCCGATCAGCCGTGACGACAGTTTCAGCGCGCGTTCCGTCTCGGCTTCGTCATGCACCTCGACCAGCGCGTCCATGCCGAGCTCGAAAGCCGTCATTTCGAGCTCCCTGGCCACGGCGTCATCGACGCTCGCCATGATGATCAGAATGGCGTCAGCGCCCCACGCACGGGCTTCGAACACCTGATAAGGCTCGAACAGAAAATCCTTGCGCAAGGCGGGCAATGTCACGGCGCTGCGCGCATCGGTGAGGAATTCAGGCGCGCCCTGGAAGGACGGCGCGTCGGTCAGCACCGAGAGGCAGGCGGCGCCACCTTTCGCATAGGCCCTGGCCAGTGCCGGCGGATCGAAATCGGCTCGGATCAGCCCCTTGGAAGGGCTCGCCTTCTTGATCTCGGCGATCAGCGCGAAGCTGCCGGATTTGCGCTTGGCTTCAAGGGCCGAGAGAAAGCCGCGCGGCGCATCGGTGTCTTTCGCCCGCGCCTTGATCTCGGCGAGCGGCACGCGCGCCTTCGCCGCCGCGATCTCGTCGCGCTTGTAGGCTTCGATCTTGCGCAGGATATCAGACACGGCTCTATCCGTTCGAAATCTCGACCAGCCGGTCGAGCACTTGCAGCGCCCGGCCGCTGTCGATGGCGTGCGCCGCCGTCGCCATGCCGTCGGCAAGCATCGTCGCCTTGCCAGCCACCACCAGTCCGGCGCCGGCGTTCATCAGCACCGTATCACGAAAGGCGCCGGCGGCGCCGCCCAGCATGTCGCGCAGCGCCTGGGCGTTATAGGCGGCGTCGCCGCCGCGCAACTCGTCCTTGGTGTGCCGCTTCAGCCCGACTGCTTCCGGGGTTAGCGTAAAGCTGCGGATCTCACCGCCGACCAGCTCGGCCACTTGGGTTTCGCCAGTGGTGGTGATTTCGTCATAGCCGTCGCCATGGGCGACCCAGGCGTGTTCGGCGCCCAATGCCTTCAGCGTCTCGGCCACCGGCATGATCCATTCCGGCAAGAAGACGCCAACCATCTGCCTGCTGACACCAGCCGGATTGGAGAGCGGGCCAAGCAGGTTGAAGATGGTGCGGGTGCCGAGCTCGACGCGGGTCGGGCCGACATGCTTCATCGCCGGATGATGCGCCGGCGCGAACATGAAGCCGACGCCTGCATCGTGGATGCAGCGGCTGATCGTTTCCGGCGGGATATCGATCTTGACGCCGAGCGCGGTCAGCACGTCGGCGGCGCCGGTCTGCGAGGACAGTCCGCGATTGCCGTGCTTAGCCACCGGCACGCCACAAGCGGCGACGACGAAGGCGGAAGCGGTCGAGATGTTGACGCTGTGCGAATTGTCGCCGCCGGTGCCGACGATGTCGATGGCGTCAGCGGGCGCATCGACACGCAGCATCTTGGCGCGCATCGTGGCGACGGCGCCGGAAATCTCGCTCACCGTCTCGCCGCGCACCCGCAGCGCCATCAGGAAGCCGCCGATCTGGCCGGGCGTAGCGTCGCCCGACATGATGATGTCGAAGGCCTCGCGCGCCTCCTCGAAGGAAAGGGCGGTGCCTGCGGCGACCTTTGCGATATGGGTCTTGAGCGCGCTCATCTGGTCAGGGCTTGGGCAACGGCTGTCTGATCGATACGAACGTCGTATTGCGTCTGCAACTGCGCCACCAACTGGTCGAGCAGGTCGTCGGACATGCCGGATGTGAAGGATTTCTGCGCGTCGTCCGGCACCGAGCTGGCGTCGGCTCCGGCAGGCTCGAAGACTTCGGCAATCTTGAACAGGATCTGTCCGTCGCCGGTGGGCGAGGGGATCAACCCGGTCCCGCCTTCGCCTTCGCCGAACATCGCTGCCGCCCCTTCCTTGCCGAAATCGACGTCGTCCGCCTCGCGCTTGACGCCGCGCTTGGTCTGCTTCTCGAGCTTGAGCTCGCTTGCGATTACATCGAGCGTGGTGCCGGCCTTGAGACGCTTTTCGAGTTCGACCGCTTTTGCGGTGAGCCGCTTGGTCGTTTCCGCCGCCGTCCAGTCGGCCACTACCTTCTGGTGGACTTCATCCAGCGTGCGGTCGCGGGCCGGCGTGATCGAATCCACCTCGTAGAACACGAAGCCGTTGCCGGCGGTGGTGAGGTCGGGATTCTCGGTGCCGGGTTCGGCGTCGAACACCGCCTTGATGAGATCCGGCGATTCCGGCAGGTCGTTGACGATGGTGCCGTCCGGCCTCTGGCCGGTGCGATCGATCGCATCGATAGTGACGACCTTCAGCTTCAGTTTTTCGGCAGCTTGCGTAAGCGTGCTGCCCGAAGCGCGCATGTCTTCGTAGTTGTCATGCACGTCCAGCAGAATGCGGCTTGCCTCGCTCAACGCCAGATCCTTGCGGATCTCGGCGGACACTTCGGCCAGCGGCTTCACCACTTCGGGCTTGATGTCGGTGACGCGCAGCAGCACCGCACCAAAGGCGCCCTGAACGACCGGGCTGATCTCGTTGGCGTTGAGCGCGAAGGCGGCGTCGGCCGCCGCCTTGTCGGCAATCTTGTCCTTGGGCAGCGTGCCAAGCAGCGTGTCGGCTTGCGTCTTGCCTTCGGCGGCAACGATCTTGTCGAAGGTCGCGCCGGTCTTGAGTGAATCGAGCGCGGCCTTGGCGGCATCAGGTGTCTTGAACACGAGCTGTTCGATGGTGCGCGTTTCCGGCGTGGTGTAGCGCCCCTTGTTCTTGTTGTAGTCGTCGCTGACCTGTTGGTCGGTCACGGCACTCAGATCCATAATGTCTTGCGGCTCGAGCCTGACATAGGAGAATTTGCGGTATTCAGGCGCCGCATAGGTCTTCTTGTTTTCCTCGAAATAGGTCGAAAGCACGCTGTCGGACGGCGCTTCAATCGGCTCGACCAGCGATTTCGGTAAAGTCAGGTAGTCGATGGTGCGGTCTTCGCCACGATAGAGCGCGACCGCCTTCAAGAAGGTATCCGGGGTCTTGAGACCGTCCGAAACCGCCTCGACGATCTGCTGGCGCACAGCCACCTGGGCGCGATTCCTGAGATAGTCTTCAGGCCGCATGCCGACCTGTTGCAGTATGTATTCGAAAGTCCTTCTGTCGAAGGTGCCGCCGGGGCCCTTGAAGGCCGGGTCCTCATGCGTGAGTTGGGCCAGGCGGTCCTTGGACAGCCCAAGCCCGAGCTTGCGGGCCTGCTCATCGAGCACTGCACCCGACACGAGTTGCGCCAGCACCTGGTTGTCCAGGCCGAGCGCCGTCGCCTGCTCGCGGCTGATGCGCTGGCCGAATTGCTGCGACATCACGCTGATCTGGCGATCATAGGCGAGACGATACTCGTTGATCGATACTTTGGTGCCTCCGGCCGTGATAACCGCGTCGTGGCCTGCAAAACCACCCAGAAGCTGTCCCGAAATGCCCCAGACGGCGAAGCTCAACACCAACAATATCAGCAGCGCCTTCGCCACCCAGGTCCCCGCCGCGCTTCTCAAGATACCAAGCATGTCACTTCCGATTTTTTGCGCATTTTCGCATGCGCCGAGTCTGAAACAAGCGCAATAGCGTCCTTCCGGCCCACTGTCGATTGCTTTGTGGGCTGAGTTTGGTAGTGAGGACGCAGCCGAATGTTGCCCGGAGAAACAAATCCCATGACGCCAGGAATCCGCCCGCTGGTCGCAGGCAACTGGAAAATGAACGGCACCAGCGCCTCGCTCAACGAACTCAGGATGATCGGCAACGGCTTCATGAGTGGGCTCGATGCGGAGACCGAAGCGCTGGTCTGCGTTCCGGCGACGCTGCTTGCGCACGCCGCAGAGATTTTGTCGCGCACGCCGGTCCGGGCCGGCGGCGAGGATTGCCACACCAAGGAGAGCGGCGCCCATACCGGCTGCATTTCGGCCGAGATGCTGAAAGATGCGGGCGCCAGCCACGTCATCGTCGGTCATTCCGAACGCCGCGCCGATAACAACGAGGACGACGCGATCGTTCAGGCCAAGGCGTCCGCTGCGTGGCGGGCCGGGCTGGTGGCCATCATCTGCATCGGCGAGACGAGAGCCGAACGCGAAGCTGGCGCTACACTCGACGTGCTGTCGCGCCAGATCGCCGGCTCGGTGCCGCCCAACGCCACGGCGTCGAATACCGTCATCGCCTACGAGCCGGTATGGGCGATCGGCACGGGGCTGACGCCGACCGCCGCCGACGTTACGGAGGCGCATGCGCATATTCGCGAAAAACTGTCGGAAAAGCTTGGCAGTGCAGCGGCGAAGATGCGTATCCTCTATGGCGGCTCGGTCAAGCCGTCGAACGCCGTCGAACTGCTTGGCGTGAAAAATGTCGACGGCGCGCTGGTCGGCGGCGCCAGTCTGAAGGCGGCGGACTTTCTCGGCATCGCCGAAGCCTATCGAAATATCTCGTAGCAGCCAGATCCTGTCGGGCACCTCGGATAGGCCATGCCGCAGCGGAAATCGTTTCTGAAGGCGGCGGACTTTCTCGGCATCGCCGAAGCCTATCGAAATATCTCGTAGCAGCCAGATCCTGTCGGGCACCTCGGATAGGCCATGCCGCAGCGGAAATCGTTGCAAAGGGCGCATTGCTTCCCATATTCCGGCCACGGGCTTGGAAATGCCGTCAAAGCATTGTATTGAGCCGCCTCCAAATCACCGGTCGTATCCACGGCCGCGCAAGGCTTTGCCAGGATAAACTATGGAAACCGTACTAATCGTCGTCCACCTCATGGTCGTGCTCGCTCTTGTCGGTGTGGTGCTGCTGCAGCGCTCCGAAGGCGGCGGCCTCGGCATCGGCGGCGGATCGGGCTTCATGACCGCGCGCGGCGCCGCCAACGCGCTGACGCGGGCGACGGCGATCCTGGCCGCGGCTTTCTTCGCCACCTCGCTGACGCTGTCGATCATCGCCCGTTACGGCGAGAAGCCGATCGATATTCTCGATCGCGTGCCGGCGGCGAACGGCGCGGGTGGTGGCGTGCTCAACCAGTTGCCTGGCACCACGGCGCCGACGCCGCCTTCCGGCAACACGGCACCTTCCGGCAACACGGCACCAACGCCACCTTCCGGCAATGATGCCGCAGCTCCGGCTCCCGCTGCGCCGCCTGCAGCGGGTTCGACCACACCGCCGGCCACAAACGGCGTCACCCTGCCAGTAACGCCGCAGGTCCCAAACCAGTAATCGGCAGGCGTCCGGCGCCGCGATCTGTTGTTGTTTGAACACAGTCGCGGCAAATGCCGCACGATCACGACGATTCGACCGGGCACGGCACGACAGGGCGCTTGAGGCGTCTCCGCTTAATCGATTATAGATTGCGCGCGGCACTTTCGGGGTCCTTGGGGGACGCCGGGCGACGCCGTGGGCAACAAGCATTGAACGATCGGATCTTCGCCATGCAGCTTCGCAGCTTCATTTTAGCCGGCCTTTGTGCCGTGCTCAGCCTTGGTGCGCCCGCTTACGCGGCTATGCCGGCGGGCAATTCGGCCTCTAAAGCCGCAGTGACAACTGACGTCGTCAACGTCGCCGCCAAAAGCGACACGGCGCAACTAAGACTCCTCAAGAAGAAGAAAAAACCGACCTCGGACGATCTTGCCCAGATCAGCAAGCTCGAAGCCAAGATCGCGGCCGACAAGGAGGCCGCTCGAGCCAAGGCGGTCGAAGCCAGGAAGCTGGCGATGCGGGAGGCGGCCAAAGCCAAGGCCGACGCGGAACGGCAGGCATTTCTTGCCAAGAAGGGCCTTGCCAAGAAAGATAAACCTGCCCAGCTGGCCGACGCCAAGCCGGCTAAGAAGAAGACCGTCAAGATCATCGAACCGGTTCAACCCATCGCGCCGATCCAGTCGGCCGAACCAGTTTCCGCCGAGGCCATGAACGTCGCGCTGGTCCGCAACAACGGCGAATTGCGCAGCGAGCCGGTCGGACAGAAGCCGCAGAACGTCGGGCTCTTTGCCGGTCTGTTCGGCGGCACCGCCTCGTCCTCTTCGATGTCGCTGCTCCCCGAGACGCGCGCTCTTGATGCCGTACTCGCCAGGAAGGAAGCCAAGAAACAGTTCACGGTAAAGCCGGAGTTCGTGCCGCAGAGCGTGGAGTTCACCGGCTACAATCCCGGCACCATCGTCATCGATACGAGCGCGCGCCGCCTCTATCTCGTCGAGTCCTCGTCGACGGCCCGCCGCTACGCCATCGCCGTCGGCCGTGACGGCCTGCAGTTCAAGGGCACGGTCGCGGTCGGCGATAAGCAGGAATGGCCGCGCTGGATCCCGACGCTCGACATGCAGAAGCGCGAACCGAAGAATTATGGCCGGTACAAGGACGGCATGCCCGGCGGCGGCGACAATCCGCTCGGCGCGCGCGCCATCTATCTCTACGAAGGCAAGAAGGACACGCATCTGCGCATTCACGGCACCATCGCGCCGCAGTCGATCGGAACGAGCGCCTCCAATGGCTGCTTCCGCATGATCAACGAGCACGTCATGGACCTTTACCGCAGGGTGAAAGTCGGCACCAAGGTCGTCATCATCTGACGTATTAACCCATACTGCCGAAAGGGCCGGCCTCGCCGGCCCTTTTGTTTTGCTCATCCATCACCACAGCGCCTTCTTGGGAAAAAGCCTTCGCGGCGGTTTTTTCTCTGGCGGAATCAATTCGGCCGCGTTAAGCGATGACTCCCATGGCGCGATATGTATTCATCACAGGCGGCGTGGTCTCCTCACTCGGAAAAGGCATCGCCGCAGCGGCCCTTGGGGCCCTCTTGCAGGCGCGAGGCTATCGCGCGCGCATAAAGAAGCTCGATCCCTATCTCAATGTCGATCCCGGCACGATGTCGCCATACCAGCATGGCGAGGTCTTCGTGACCGATGACGGCGCCGAGACCGATCTCGATCTTGGCCATTATGAGCGCTTCACCGGTCGCTCGGCCAACCAGCAGGACAACATCACCACCGGCCGCATCTACAAGAACATCATCGAGCGGGAGCGGCGCGGCGACTATCTCGGCGCCACGGTGCAGGTCATTCCGCACGTTACCGACGAGATCAAGAATTTCGTCCTCAACGGCAATGACGATTACGACTTCGTCCTGTGCGAGATCGGCGGCACCGTCGGCGACATCGAGGCGATGCCGTTCCTGGAGGCGATCCGCCAGCTCGGTAACGACCTGCCGCGCAACAACGCCGTCTATGTGCATCTGACGCTTATGCCCTACATCCCGACGGCGGGCGAATTGAAGACCAAGCCGACCCAGCATTCGGTCAAGGAATTGCGCGGCATCGGCATCGCGCCCGACATCCTGCTGGTCCGCGCCGACCGTCCCATCCCTAGGGAAGAGCGCCGTAAACTGTCGCTGTTCTGCAACGTGCGCGAAAGTGCAGTCATCCAGGCACTCGACGTGCCGCACATCTACGACGTGCCGATGGCCTATCACAATGAAGGGTTGGATTCGGAAGTGCTGGCCGCTTTCGGCATAGATCCGGCGCCGAAGCCGCGTATGGAGCCCTGGCAAGCGGTGTCGAAGCGCATCCACAATCCGGAAGGCGAGGTGACCATCGCCGTCGTCGGCAAATACACCGGTCTCAAGGACGCTTACAAATCGCTGATCGAGGCGCTGTCGCATGGCGGTCTTGCCAACCGCGTCAAGGTCAAGCTCGACTGGATCGAGAGCGAAATATTCGAGAAGGAGGATCCTGCGCCGTGGCTGGAGAAGGTCCATGGCATTCTGGTCCCCGGCGGCTTTGGCGAGCGCGGCGCGGAAGGCAAGATCTTGGCGGCGAAGTTCGCCCGCGAGCGAAAAGTGCCGTATTTCGGCATCTGCTTCGGCATGCAGATGGCCTGCATCGAGGCAGCGCGTTCGCTGGCCGGCGTCGAGCATGCCTCGTCGACCGAATTCGGCCCGACCGAGGAACCGGTCGTCGGCCTGATGACCGAATGGCTGAAAGGCAACATGCTGGAGAAGCGCAGGGAAACCGGAGACCTCGGCGGCACCATGCGGCTCGGCGCCTATCAGGCGGACCTCGCCAAGGGCTCGAAAATCGCCGACATCTATGGTGACACGCAGATTTCCGAGCGTCACCGCCACCGCTATGAGGTCAATGTCGACTACAAGGAGCGGCTCGAGGATTGCGGCCTGGTCTTTGCCGGCATGTCGCCGGACGGCGTCCTGCCGGAGACGGTCGAATATCCAGACCATCCCTGGTTCATCGGCGTGCAGTACCACCCCGAACTAAAAAGCCGGCCACTCGACCCGCATCCACTGTTTGCCAGCTTCATCGAAGCGGCAGTGGAACAGTCGCGATTGGTCTAGGCCTGCCGCCCGGCTGCCGTGCAAACCTATGTCGCTCTGCTTTACAGCATCGTCCTGGGCGAGGGACGCCGGGTCGTCATGTCCGATCTCAGGGCTATGGCGCAAGGCCTGGGGCTGAGCAACCCGCGCACGCTGGTGGCGACCGGCAATCTGGTCTTCGAGGCGCAAGAAACGGAAATTGCAGTGCTGGAAGGGCGGCTCGAAGCAGCGTTCGAGGCAACCTTCGGCCGCCATGTCGATATCATCGTGCGCTGCGCAAATGACTGGTTGATGCTTGCGGCCGGCAATCCGTTTCCCGCCGAATCGGCTGCCGCCGCGGACCAGGTGGCGGTGCGCGTAATGCGCAAGCCCGTTCCGGCGGAAGCCGTCGCGGCGCTGGACGCCTATGTCGGCAAGGATGAAAAGATGCGGGCGGTCAGCGGCGACATCTGGGTCGTCTTTTCCCGCGAAACGCCAAGTTCGCGATTGCTTGCGGCGGCAAGCCATAAACGTCTCGGTGTCGGCACGTCGCGCAACTGGAACACAGTCCGCAAATTGGCGGAGATGGTTGGCGGATAGGCGCTTTCCCTTCTCCCCTTGTGGGAGAAGGTGTCGCCGAAGGCGACGGATGAGGGTGTTCCAGGGAACGCCAACGTCTCACTCCGCTGGAACACCCCTCTCGGCGCTGCGCGCCGATCCACCTTCTCCCACAAGGGGAGAAGGCAGAAACCGCTCAGGCCTTTGCCATCCTGGCCCTGGCGCCCAGTGCCATCGTACGCAGCACGTAATAGATGGCGCCGGCGATGGCCACGCCGAAGAACCAGCCATAGACGCCCCACCACGACGGCAGCCAGTTGGTGAAGTTCGGCAGGACCGAGGAGAAGATCGCGCCGATACCGGCGGCGACGAAGGCGTTGACGTGCCAGCCGCCCTGGAAGCGGAACTCGCCGTCTTCCCTGTAGAGGGCCTCAACGTCGACCTCGCCCTTCCGGATCAGGTAATAGTCGACCATCATGACACCGAAGATCGGCCCCATCGTCGCACCGATGATGTTGACGAAGGAAGCGGCGCTGCCTTCCCATGGCGCGAAGGGATAGAGCACCAGCGCGATCAACGCCGCGATATAGCCGCCCTTCTTGAAGTCGATCTGCCGTGGAAAGACGTTGGAAAAATCGAATGCCGGCGACACGAAGTTTGCCACCACGTTGATGCCGAGCGTCGCCACGGCGAAGGTCAAGGCGGCGAGCGCCGCCAGGAACCAGCTGTCGAACTTGGCCGATATCTGGTCTGGATGCAGTAGCACCTCGCCATAGACGTCGAAGGCGGCAATCGTGGTGACGCCGGCGACCAGCGAGAACAGGATAAGGTTGACCGGCAGGCCCCAGATATTGCCCTTGCGCAGCGACGCCTTGTCCGGCGCATAGCGGGCGAAATCGCAGAAGTTGAGATAGAGCGCCGAGAAATAGGTCACCCAGATCGCCGCCACCGCGAACAGCGAGGTCCATGAGCCCGGCGTGCCGGGCACGCCAGCGTCCTTGGTCTTGTCGAGCAGCACGTCCATCGGGATGTCGCTGGTGAAGGCAAAAGTCCCGGATTTGACGCAGAGATAGATCGCCAGGATCAGCATCATCACCCATACCGCCGGTCCGGCCCAGTCCTGGAAGCGGCGCACCGTTTCCATGCCTTTCTGGATGATCAGCAGCTGCAGTGCCCAGATCACCGCGAAGCAGATCACCTCCAGGCCCGTGTGCCCGAGGAAATGCGTGTTCTGGTTGAAATCGGCGAACCACTGCGATCGGATCAGCAACGCCACGATCGCGCCGGACGCGGCCGCCGTCTGCGCGCCGTACCAGAAGCAGGCGACGATGGCGCGCACCAGCGCTGGTATGTTGGCGCCCCAGATGCCGAAGGATGCGCGGGCAAGCACGGGGTAGGGCACTCCGGTCTTCACGCCGGCATAGCCGACCATGTTCATCAGCACGTAGATGATCAGCGAACCGATGCCGATGGCGATGATGAAGTTGACGAAGCCACCGCAGAACAGGAACAGGCTTGCCGCCAGATAGTAGCCCCAGAGACTGTGGACGTCCGACGTCCAGACGTTGAAGATCGAGAACGGTCCCCAGTTTCGAACCTTCGCCGGAGCGAGATCTTCGTTGTATAAGTCGGGTGATGCGCCTTGTATGGTCATTGCGATGTCCTCCCCTTGGTTGCCGCGCGCCTCCACGCGTTGACTACGCAGGTTAAGCCTGACGCTGGAGAACCGGCAACCGATTGATTTGCCGGCTTTGACCTTAAAGATATTCAATGAGAATCGCGCTTATCGGCGCTGCGCAACGGTTCGTCGCATGTTTGTCATGTTTGGTGATTCGATTTCGGTCGAACGATGTGAGAGACTTCATTTTAGCCCGACCTCTTTTTTCCGGGCTCTGTTTGCCGGAATCCAAATGGCCAGCCGTGAGTTTAAAGGTTCGATCAAGCACATAGCGATCGACCGGGAGGAAACGATGGATCGCCTGCAATTCTTTACGCCTGTGCGGATTTCGCGCGGGCAGGAAAGCCCTGTCGAAGAAATTTATAGCGTAGCCGAAGCGATGGGGTTCTTGCGTAAATGGCCAATAGGCCGTCGGGGGCCAGTCTACCAATGCGCGGTGAATTGCTGCTCCGCGGCTCTGGCGGGCCGGATGTCGGCAGAGCAAGCAAGGAAGGCCTTTGCCGGCTTCGCCCGCATCACGCGCTTGCTCGACGACGATATGGCGCTGCCGATGGGCGGCGAAAATATTGATAGCGTGCATGCGCTAAGGCGATGAACCTTCATATTTGCGCCCCGCCGTGAACGTGGCCTACGGCAAAGTCACAGCACCTCAACCGAGGCAGCGAACAGGTAGCCAGCGCCCCGCTCGGTGACAACGAGCTTCGGCTCGCTCGGGTTGACCTCGAGCTTGCGGCGCAGTCGCAGTATTTGCACGTCGATACTGCGGTCAAACACCTCTTCGTCGTGAATCCTGCTGGCAGCGAGAAGCTGCTCGCGGCTCAGGATCTGCTGCGGCGATTGCAGGAACGCTGCCAGCAGGTTGAACTCCCCCGCGGTCAGCGGCGTTGTTTCGCCCGCGGGCGATTTCAGGCGCCGCATCCGCATGTCGAGCTCCCAGCCGGCAAAGCGGTAGCGTTTGTGCTTCTTGCCCCGCGAATTCTGGCGCGTTGACCCCGATCGCCGCAGCACGGCGCGAACGCGCGCAAGCAGTTCCCTGAGGCTGAAGGGCTTGGTGATGTAGTCGTCGGCTCCGAGTTCCAATCCAACGACGCGATCCACTTCGTCGCGCCTGTGGCCGGTGATAATGATGATGGGAGCTTCCGGCGGACTGCCGAGTTGCCGCATGATTTCAAACCCGTCCTCATCGGCAAGCCGCATGTCGAGGATCATCAGGTCTACCGGTCTTTCATTGAGGACACGCGACATGGACCGGCTGTCGGTGACAGCGCTGACCCTGAAGTTCTCGCTCTCCAGGTAATTGGTGAGCATTTCGCGGATTTCGGGGTCGTCATCGACGACAAGAATATGCTTCGGCGTCACTGCCTGTTCGATTCTGCCTTTCGACTGCTCTTTGTAGCGAGTGTTCTGTTCGACTGACATCTCAGACCGTCCGCACGTATGGAACCCATGACCGAGCCGTTGCTTTATTAGACTTACCGTTGATTTTCGGCGATTTGTTGGTAAGCGCCGATGATCTTCGTGATCGGATACCACAGGCTCACTCGATGGCGCATGAGCAGATTGGTAAGGTTCGTGCGGGGCTTTTTGTTCCGCTTTGCCTGGCAGCGGCGGCACCATTTGCGTTGGCCTTGGTTAATCAGCCGGCCCCTCCGATCGGCGAGCCGATTGCTCCGATAGTGGGCATTGGTCCTTCCGACCAGGCGAAGATCGCACTTGGCGAGAGCCTGTTCAACGATGTCCGGCTGTCACATGACGATGTCATCGCCTGCAGCGGCTGCCACAGGCTCGATCTCAGCGGCGACGACGGCAGGGCTCGTTCCACGGCGGCGGATGGCGAGCCGCTCGACTTCAACACGCCGACGGTCTTCAACGCAACGCTCGATTTCCGGCTGAACTGGCGTGGCAATTTCCGCACTCTCGAGGAGCAGAACGAGGCAGCCTTGCTCGATGACAGGCTGATGAACACGAGCTGGGAGGAATTGCTGCCGAAATTGCGCTCCGATCCGGACTATTCGCAGCGATTCGCAGACGTCTACGGCGCCGCCCCCGGCCAGGCGGAAGTGCTCGACGCCCTAGCCATCTTTCAACGCTCGCTGATCACGCCCAACGCCCGTTTCGACCGCTATCTCAAGGGCGAGCGCGGCGCCATCACGGCGGACGAGGAACATGGCTATCAGCTGTTCAAGGCGTATGGCTGCATCGCTTGCCATCAAGGCGCCAATGTAGGAGGCAATTTGTTTCAGAAGTTCGGCATCTTCCAGGATCCCTTCGCCGGCCAGAAGACCTTGAGCCAGGCGGATCTCGGCCGTTTCGCCATTACAGGTGCCGAGAGCGACCGCCATGTGTTCCGCGTTCCCAGCCTGCGCAACGTCGCGGTGACGGCGCCGTATTTTCACGACGGCCGTACCGCATCGCTTGGACAGGCAGTGAGGATCATGGCGCGGAACCAGCTCGGCAGGGAGATCGACCAGCGCGATGCCGATCTTATCGTCGAATTCCTCGGGACGCTGACGGGCGAGTATCGCGGCCAGCCGTTGACCAGCGCAGCCGATCGTCTGCAGCAATGAAGTCGCTACGCGTCCTGGCGCCGGTCGTCGCCTGCCTGCTCATCGTCCTGACCTATTTCCTGGTGCAGGGCGCGGCTCCTGATGCCGCGCGCCACGAACGCACGCTCGATGCTCTCAGGACCGTCATCCTCTATAACGCCGCCCTCCAGCGCGATGTGTTGCGGGCACGCACGGGACTGCTGCGCAGCTACGATCCGCTTGTGCGGTCGATCGAGAACCTGAACGCTGCGACGCAGACGCTGCCAGCCGCCCGGGACATCGCCAGCGGCGGAGTTCGGGCGGAGATCGACCGGGGGATCGCCGATGTCGCCGCCGCGGTGCGCGACGAGGAAACGCTTGTCGAGGCGTTCAAGTCGGACAACGCGCTGCTGCAGAACTCGCTGAACTATTTCAACTACATGAGCGGTCGGCTTACGAGCGAGGGTGACGGCCTTCGAGCGGTCGAGATCGGAGCCCTGATGATCACAATGTCGCGGTTCATCAGCGATCCCCAACCGGAGGCGGCAAGGGCAGTGACCGCTGCGCTCGACCGGCTGGCCAAGCCGTCCGTCGATGCCGTGCAGCCAAGCGACGTCCACTCGCTCGTCTCCCACGGCCGGCTTATCGTCACCAGGCTTCCGGCGGTCGACGACCTCGTCGCCCGCCTACAGACTGCGCCAACGAGCGAACTGGCCCGCGCGCTGCAGGACCTTTATCTCGATGCGCATGGGCGCGCTGCGGCGCGGGCCGCGCGGTTTCAGACGCTGCTCTACATCGCCGCGTTGGTTCTCGTGTGCTATGTGGTCTATCTGTTCGCCCGGCTGCGCCACAATGCGCGGATCCTGCGCGAGCGGCTGGAATTCGAGGGTCTGATCGCCTCGATCTCCACCCAGTTCATCAATCTGCCGCGCGACCGCATCCGGGCCGGCATCAGCAAGGGCCTCGCGCGCCTGGTGGAACATGCCGGGCTCGACGGCGCCCAGATTATCGTCAGCCGCACACAAGATGCGGAATCTTCCGGAGGCTACTTCTATCGCCGTCCGAGCGGGAACACGCCGGCCCGCCTGTCGAAAGACATGATCGAGCTCGCTTCACGCTGGACGCTGGCGGGCCACGAGCGGCAAGGCTGCATCGACGTTCCCCGCGTCGGCGACCTTCCTGAAGGGCGGGAGAAGGCATGCCTGCAGGCGCACCAGTTTCAATCCTGGCTGTGCATACCGATGTCGCATGCCGGCGAGCGGCTAGGTTTTCTGGCTCTCGATACCGTCACGCACGAAAAGCGTTGGACCGACGACGACATCGCCCTGCTGCGCACCGCCGCCGAGATTTTCGCCAATGCCATCGCGCGCGAGCACAATGAACGTGAACGCGAGGCGCTGCAGGCGCGGCTCAACCAGTCGCAGCGGCTGGAAGCAATCGGAATACTCGCCGGTGGCATAGCGCACGAGTTCAACAACATCCTCGGCGCCGTCCTCGGCTATGGCGAGATGGCGCTGGCGGTGCTGCTGAAGGAGTCTCGTGCGCGGCGCTACGTCCAGCAGATCATGAAGGCCGGCCGGCGGGCGCAGGACGTCACGGAGCAGATCCTTGCCTTCGGCCGTCGCCGCGAGCGGCAGCACCACGCGCTGCGGGCGCAGCCCGTGGTTGCGGAGGCGGTCGACCTGCTGCGCGCCTCGTTCCCGGCCACACTTTCAGTGGAGACGCATCTTGCAGGCGCGGATGCCGCGATGATGGGCGATCCGACCGAACTTCAGCAGGTGGTGATGAACCTCGGCACCAACGCGGCGCAGGCGATGAACAACCGCGGCGTATTGGAGGTCGCTCTCAACACGACGGAACTCGTGGAGGCGCGGATGCTTTCGCACGGAAACCTGCCGGCCGGCCGCCATCTCCGCCTCGCCGTCAGGGACAACGGCAGCGGCATGGATCAGGCGACGCTCGAGCGTATTTTCGAGCCGTTCTTCACGACCAAGCCGGCGGGGCAAGGCACCGGGCTCGGCCTGTCGACGGTGCACGGCATCGTCGCGGCGCATAGAGGCGCGGTGGACGTGAAGAGCCAACTTGGCGAAGGCACGATCTTCGAGGTCTATTTTCCGCAGATCGAATCCGCTGCGACCGATGCGGACGAGGACGAGGGCGCCGGCGCCGAGGTTCCGATCCAGCATGGCAATGGCGAGACGATCCTGGTCGTGGACGACGACACGCCGCTGATGCAACTTGCCGAGGAGATGCTCGCCGCGCTTGGCTACGAGCCCGTCGGGTTCGACCGAAGCCCTGCGGCTCTCAATGCATTCCGCACCGATCCGGAGCGCTTCGACCTGGTGCTGACGGACGAGGTCATGCCTGACATGACAGGCATGGAGTTCTCCGGCCAGTTGCATGAGATCCGGTCGGACCTTCCAATTGTCCTGATGACCGGTTACGGCCGCCCGCTCCGATCGCGTCAACTGACGGCAGCCGGCATAAGCGAAGTCATCAAGAAGCCGCTGCTGCCGGCCGCCATTGCAAAATGCCTCGCCCGCCATCTGCATTCAGGCTGATCAGGGTCGGGTGGGTTTCTTCGTTACAGACGTAACCAAAAGTCCCCCTGGCTGAAATCAACCCGTAGCCGGGCTGTTCGATGTTTCTCCTGCGCCCAAACCATGATCCCTGAAAAATGGAAACCGGTTTTCGGAAAAGATCATGGTCTCGTCGGCGTCAAATGGCAGCAAACCGGAGAAGCTGATGATACGACGGGCTCTCATCGGAATTGCCGCCCTTGGGCTGGGCGGAGTGCTCACAGTCGCGATGGTCGACCGAAATGGGCTGGGTTCGGCGACAGCGGCCGACTCGATCGAGCACGGTCGATACCTGGTGAAAATTGGCGGCTGTAACGACTGCCACACGCCAGGGTACTTGGAGAAGGCCGGCAACGCCCCCGAGGATCGATGGCTGATCGGCGGCTCTCTCGGCTTCAATGGGCCGTGGGGCACGACTTATCCAACCAATCTTCGCTACCTTTTGCGCACCATGGACGAGGACGACTGGGTACAGTTAGCGCGTACAATCGAGACGCGCCCCCCTATGCCGTGGTTCAACCTGCGTGCCATGACCGAGGCCGACCTGCGCGCCATACACCGATATGTGCTTTCGCTGCCGGCAGACGATACGCCGGTTCCAGACTATGTGCCGCCCGATCGTCCGCCGAAGACACCGCACATTGTGTTCGTACCGCAGGCTCCGAAGTCATAGGCGCATCCTAAGGCCCGGCGGAGGGTTCTCCGCCTCTGCGGTACGTCAGACACGGCCGCGTGTTTCAGTCGTAACGCAATTCCCGATTCCGGAAATCACCTTGTAGCACTGATCTCCGATCGTGACGGTCCAGCTCAGGCGGCCATATGGCAGCCGAGGGCCAGATAATCGGGAGTCAAATCCAGATAAATCGATCATGGAGTCAAATGATGTACAATCTGCTTGCCGAACACGCGCCGAAGATCGATCGCGATCAGAGCACCACGGATCCGCGTCCCTATGCCTTGGGTTACACGGAGGGTGAATTCAAGCGCCTGGAGCTGCAGGGAGCGCTCATTCACGACCTTACGGAGCATGTCCTGCGCAGCGCGGGGATAGGACCAGGCATGCGCGTGCTCGACATCGGCTGCGGCGTCGGCGACGTCTCCTTGCTGGCCGGGAAGCTGGTCGGACCGACCGGAAGGGTGCTCGGCGTCGATCGCTCGGCAGAGGCTGTAGACATTGCCGAGCGGCGCGCCACCGAATCCGGCCAGTGTTACTGGACACGCTTCACTGTGGGCGAGCTTGATAAATTCTCGCCCGACGAGACCTTCGATGCGGTGATCGGCAGGCTGGTCCTGATGTATCTGCCCGACCCGGCTGCAACCCTGCGCAGGCTTGCCGGGTTTCTTCGGCCGGGTGGCCTCATCGCCTTCCAGGAAATGGCGATGCCGCTCGCCCGCAGTTTTCCAGAGGCGCCGCTGTTCAGCAAATGCCGCGGCTGGATCATCGAGACGATCGAGCGGGCGGGTTTCGAGGTCGACATGGGTGGCAGGCTGCCCATGGTTTTCGCCGGCGCAGGGCTGCCTGCGCCGCAGCTGAATTCCGCCGGCCTCGCCGGCAGCGGGCCTGACTCGCCGATCTACGACTATATCGCGGGCACCTTGCGTGGCCTGCTGCCGATGGCCGAGGCCGTCGGTGCCGCGACCGCTGCCGAAATGAAGGTCGACACGCTCGCCGAGCGACTGCGCAACGAGGCTGTCGAACAGCAGATGTGCATCATGCTGCCGCCCTTTGTCGGCGCATGGACAAATACGCCGGGATAACGAACCAAAGAGAGATATCGGATGCTCGACACTGCCATCAGCGAGCGCGCGGCGCATCTCGTCGACCCTCGCAATGTCGAGACGCTCGACGTGCTGGGCCCTGTGGTCCAGTTTCTCAGCGCCGCGCGACGGCGAGCCTTGCGTCATGCGCGGCACCATCCCGCCGGGTGTTACCGTGCCGCTGCACAGCCACGCCGACCCGGAGACCTTCATCCAGATTTCCGGCGAGATCGAAGGGCTTTCGCAGTCGCCGAAAGGCTTCGTCTGGGTATCGATCCGGCCGGGCGACATTTTCCATGTGCCGGGCGGGGCGAAGCACGCCTTTCGAAACCTGTCGACTGAGGCGGCCGTGATGATCCTCGTCAGCACGTCAAGGATAGGCCGGTTCTTCCGGGAAGTCGGAAAGCCGACCGCCGGGGAAAGCAGGCATTCGGATCCTCCCTCAGCCGAAGCGGTCCAGCATTTCCTGAAGACTGCCGCGGCATACGGCTACTGGAACGCGACGCCGGAAGAGAATGCGAGTGTAGGTCTTTCACTGACGTGATTTGAACAGCATCGGCAAAGCCCTCTCCACGGCAGTACGAGGAGTCGCTGGGTCGGGGTGGGTCCGATCTACCGAAGCGGTGAATTGCTGCTCCGCGGCCTGGCGGGCTCGGCGGATCACGGACCTGATTCGAGGAAAGCCCGGGCAAACCCGGGTTGCGCCGCTTCTATCGTTCCATCGGGTAGCTTCAAAAGCCGGTCGATTGCGATGCCATAGAGCCGCAGCCGGTCGTCGAGCAGCCGCGCCGCTTCGTCGATATTGCCCTGCTCGGCCTTCAGCAAGGCGCGGTGCATCACATCCCGAAAGATCAGCCGCAGCTGCAAAAACATCTCGGCAAAAGCTTCCGGGTCGGGCACGTCGAAGATGCCTTCCTCGCTCCCTTTCCCGAGCAGGTCGGTGATTATCGGCATGGCCAATTCCCTGGCCGCCTGGTCGACCCGATGGAAGAGGGCAAGGTTCTCGGGCCGGAACAGGACGAAAAATGTCTTGCGCAATTGCGGGGCAAGCTCGACGTTCAGCCGCCGCGAACCGGCAAAGAGCG
This sequence comes from Mesorhizobium sp. M6A.T.Ce.TU.016.01.1.1, assembly GCF_003997065.1. Classification (NCBI taxonomy): domain Bacteria; kingdom Pseudomonadati; phylum Pseudomonadota; class Alphaproteobacteria; order Hyphomicrobiales; family Phyllobacteriaceae; genus Mesorhizobium; species Mesorhizobium sp. M6A.T.Ce.TU.016.01.1.1. The sequence continues at coordinate 197,092 of NZ_RZTJ01000007.1, forward strand.
CATTAAGCCGGCCAAGCCCATCGAGTGAGGGATCGTTGAGCACGGGTTGCAGCTCGGTGAAACTGTCGCGCGCCAGACGTGTGGCGAGCGCCTCTAGCAGAGCCTCTTTCGATGCGAAATAGTGGTAGAACGCGCCCTTCGACAGGCCGGCCTCGCGGATGATGTCGTTCACCGTCGTGCTGTCGTAGCCTTGCTCGAAGAACAGCCGCTGGGCACAGTCGAGGAGTTCGGCGGATCGTATCTCCGGCGGCTTTATCACTCGGGGCAAAATCGACCTCGCAAAGTACAGGTTGGGGCAAGAGGAGCACGAACCGTATCTTTATGCAACTTTTATAGACCGACGGTCGGTCTAGTGCTATGTCTGCTATCGCCCTACGTTCGGATTCGATGATGGAGGGAGAGTTTCTTGCGACGGCTACGCTGGACTGTTGGCATCGTTTTTGTCGCGGCGGCTGCCGCTGTCGGCGCTTGGTATCTGTGGCAGCCGGCCAAGGTTTCGGTCGTGACGCCACAACGCGGCGACGCGGCGGAAATCGTTTACGCGAGTGGCTCCGTCGAGCCGCAAACCTGGGCCAAGGTCACTCCCGTGGTCCGCGAGAGGATCGTCGAGCAATGTAATTGCGAGGGGTCGAGGGTTGCACAAGGCGACGTGCTCGCCAAGCTCGACGACAGCGAAGCCCGGGCCGTGCTTGGCGAGCTCGAAGCGCGCCAGGCGCTTGCCCAGGAAGAGCTTCGGCGGCTGACGGTGCTTGCTGAAAGGCGTGCGGCGAGCCAGCAGGCGCTCGATCGTGCGCAGAGCGAGCTCGGCCAGATCGAGGCGCTGGTTGCCGGACAGAAAGCGCGACTCGACACCTACGTCTTACGTGCGCCGAGCGCCGGTGTCGTGCTCAGGCAGGACGGCGAGGTGGGTGAAGTCGCCGAGCTCGGCACGGTGTTGTTCTGGGTCGGCGAGCCCAAGCCACTCCTGGTGGTCGCCGAGGTCAACGAGGAGGACATACCCCGGGTCGAGGTCGGCCAGCGCGCGCTGCTTAAATCCGATGCGTTTCTCAGGCAGAACCTGGAAGCGGTGGTCGACAGCATCACGCCCAAGGGCGATCCGGTGACGAAGACCTATCGCGTCCGTTTCCGCCTGCCGGACGACACGCCGCTTCGTATAGGCATGTCGACCGACGTGAACATCGTCATCCGCGTTGCGAAAAATGCCCTGTTGATCCCGTCCGCTGCGATGGATGGGAACAAGGTGTTCGTAGTCGAAGGCGACAAGGCCTCGCGGCGTGAAATCCGAACGGGCATTCGCGGCACCAATGGCGTCGAGGTTCTGTCGGGTGCCGACGGGAAGGTTGGTGTCGACGAGAAGGCTCGCGTCATCTCGCCCTATCCCGCCGATCTGGCCGATGGAGGGCGCGTAAGCATCACCGCCGCTCAGGAGAGATAAAGCTACGATGCCGCTCATCTTCGACATCGCCATCACGCATATCGCCGGCCGCGGTCGCCAGACGCTGGTTGCCGTGATCGGCGTTGCGGTCGGTGTCGGATTCTCCATCGCCATGGCGGCGCTGATGCAGGGCGGGCAGGACGATTTCGTCAGGCAGCTCGTCGACACGATGCCGCATGTCGACATCACCGACGAGCAGCGCACCGCTCGCCGACAGCCAGCCGAGGATGCCTTCGCGACAGTTGCGATCTCCGGGCTCAGGCCGCGCGACGATCGCCGCGGCATCATCAATCCGACCGCCGCAACCTCCTGGCTCGAGAGCTGGCTTCCCGGCCGGTTCGCGGCAAGCCTCAAAGCGCAAGGGGTGATCCGCTATTCCAGCCGCGAAGTGGGCGCGGCGATCATTGGGATCGAACCGGAGCGCGAGTCCGGCGTGTCGCCGATCGTCGGAGACTTCGTCGAAGGCAGCTTTTCGGCACTTGCCGCGGGCGGCAATAACGTGCTCATCGGCGACACGATGGCGAGCCGACTCGGCGCCGGGTTCGGCGACACGATAACGGCGGTCTCCTCCGAGGGGCTGACGCGCAACTTCAAGATCGCTGGCCTGTTCCACACCGGCACCACCGCGCGCGACGAAGGTGAGGCCTATGTGCTTCTGAAGAACGCGCAGATCCTCTCCGCGCGGCCGAACGCCATCAACGAGATCCGCATCAAGCTCGACGATCCCAACCGCGCTCCGGCGGTGGCGCACCGTGCCGAGGCCGAACTGGGCTACAAAGCCGTGGCGTGGCAGGAGGCGAATGAATCGATCCTCGAAGCGCTCGTCGTGCGCAACGTCATCATGTACACCGTCGTCGGCGCGATCATGCTGGTCGCTGGCTTCGGCATCTACAACATCATCTCCACGATCACGCATGAGAAGGCGCGCGATATCGCCATCATGAAATCGCTTGGCTTCCCGGAGTCCGACATGCGCCGGCTCTTTCTGCTGGAAGGCGTGGCCATCGGCGCTGCCGGGTCCGTGCTCGGCGCGCTGCTCGGCTTCTCCATGACCTATGCGCTGTCGCTGGTGCGCTTCGAGATCGCCGCGACCGGCCAGGAGATGACCCGGCTACCGATCGCCTGGAGCTTGATGCACTACGTCATCGCGTCGGCTTTCGCGCTGGGCTCGGCGGCAGTGGCCGGCTACCTGCCGGCGCGCCGTGCGGCGCGCCTGAACCCTGTCGAGATCATCAGAGGCGCGTCATGAGCGCACTCATCGAGGCCGAGAAACTGACGCGCGTGTTGCCTGAGACGGTTCCCGTCACGCTGGTCAAGGACATCACGCTCGCGATCGACGAGAGAGAATTCGTCGCCGTCACCGGTCCCTCCGGCTCCGGCAAATCCTCATTGCTCTATCTGCTCGGGCTGCTCGACCGGCCGACCGCTGGGACGTTGAGGATAGGCGGCCGCGACACCGAGCCGATGAATGAAAGGGAGCGCGCGCGGACCAGGCTTTCGATGCTGGGCTTCGTGTTCCAGTTTCATTTTCTGCTGCCGGAGTTCACGGCGCGCGAAAATGTCGAAATCCCAATGCGCAAGCTGGGCCGACTGGCGCGGCCTCAGATGCGCGAACGGGCAGGGGAGCTGCTTTCCTCCCTGGGGCTCAGCGAGCATCTCGACAAGCGGCCTGACCAGCTCTCGGGCGGCCAGCGTCAGCGCGTCGCGGTGGCACGCTCGCTCGCCAACGACCCGCCGCTTATCCTGGCCGATGAGCCGACAGGGAGCCTCGACAGCAAGAGCTCCGAGCAGGTCTTCGCAATCCTGGAGAATCTGGTGCGCGAGCGCGGCAAGACCGTCGTGGCGGTTACGCATGATCTCGACATGGCGGCGCGCATGGATCGCCGCATTCACATCGTGGACGGGAAGATCGGCTGATCAGCTTCTTCGGTTGCCGGGGCCGTGGGGCAGGGCGTTGATGCGATCGAGGGCATCTTTTCCGACAGCTTCGGCGCCGGCGTCAGCGAAGGATCGTCACGACACTGCCTTTCTTGCCCGCTCGAATATGGGAATGACGTTGTTGTTGTTCGATGGTCGCTCGCCGTTACCCATCACCCGGTCGAGGTCGCCGCGCTTGCGAAGGCGGGCCGCATCCAGAAGCATGCTGCCGGCCCAGCGATAGACATTGTTGTCGCGGACCATCTCGCGCATGGGTCGCATGCGCTCGCGCTGTTCCTCCGGCGTCATGGTCAGCGCCTGCAGCAGCACCTCGCTCGTCATAGCCGTATCGTACGGATTGACGATCAATGCCTCCAGAAGCTCGCGCGAAGCGCCGGCAAAGGTGCTGAGCAACAACACACCCTGTTCGTCGTCGCGCGCTGCGACGAATTCCTTGGCCACCAAGTTCATGCCGTCATGCAGGCTGGTGACCATGCATATGTCGGCGGCGCGATAGATCTCGTAGACCTGTTCCTGCGCGTGATGTTTGTCTATCATCAGGACAGGACTGTAATCCTCGCTGCCGTAGCGCTGGTTGATCTCTTCGACATAGCGACGGCATTCATCATGGAGTTGCCTGTAAGCCGGGAGCGTGCCCCGGCTGGGTGCCGCGATCTGAAGCAGAACCAGTTTCCCGACCCATTCGGGATGTCTCGTGAACAATTCTTCCAGCGCCCGGAAACGGTCGAGAATGCCCTTCGTGTAGTCGAGACGTTCGACGCCGACGCACAGTTTGACATCCGCTTTCAGTCCGAACCTCTCGCGCAGGCGGGTGCGGCATTCTTCGACCTCGGGCAGTTTCGCCAAAAGTTCGGCCGGCCATTCTATGGAGATGGGATAGGCGTGCACCAGCGTCGTCTGTCCGCCGTAGGAGATCGCCGCATCGGCCCGTTCTATACGGCTTTCCAGGAAGCGATCGACGCTTTCGGCGAAATTATTGGCATGGAACTGGGTATGAAAGCCGATGATGGAGCTGCCGAGCAGGCCTTCCAGGACCCGTTCACGCCAAGGGCAGATGCTGTATACTTCCGGGTTGGGCCACGGGATATGCCAGAAAGTGATGACGATCGCCTCGGGCAGGCGCTCGCGGATCATGCGCGGCAAGAGCGCGAAATGGTAGTCCTGGACCAGCACAATCGGCCGCGCGTTGCGCGCTTCGGCAACCACCGTATCAGCGAACTTCCGGTTGACGGACTCATAGGCCTCCCAATCCGACGCGCGGAAAATCGGGCGGGTGAAGGCGATATGGCAAAGCGGCCACAGACCTTCATTGGCGAAGCCCAGATAGTAGCCCTTGTATTCTTCCTCTGTCAGCCAGACCCTGCGCAGCGCGTAGGACGGATTGCCAGGCGGCACCTCAACCCGGTCGTTCTTGTCGACCATGAGACGGTCCGCTGTTCCGCCGCCGTAGGCGATCCAGGTGCCGGCACAGGCGCGGGTGATCGGCTCGAGCGCGGAAACCAGCCCGCTGGCCGGTACCAAGAGCTCGACGCCATCATCCCCGATGTTGTGGATGTAGGGCTCGCGGTTGGATACCACGATCACCTGCGTTTCCGGCAGATCGTCGGCCAGAATCTTGCGCAAGGTGTCGGGTGACCATGTGATCAGCGCTGCATCGGCCGCGTGTCCGTTCTTTTCAAATTCTCGCAGCACTTTGCGAGCCGCTTCCGAAGCCACGTCCTCGCCTGAAGCGTATGCGACAGCTGGCGTGTGGCTGTGGCGTCGTTGGAATGCCGAGAATACCACGGCAGCAGCAGAAAGACCGAGGCTTGCAAGGATCAGAAGCAAGAGAGCCTCTATGCCATAGTCTGACATTGGAACAGCGTTTTCCCTTTGGCCGGTCGGTGGCCATTTTTCTTTGTTTTTCGAAGCCGGCCACTGGTGACATGCCGCTGTGCGCCGGCATGATTTGCAACGCACGGATGGGCCATCGGTTCCGGTAGTTGGAGCGAGGCGGCAATTCGATATGCAAAGCCAAACTAGGTCCGCACGATGAGCGGCACCAATCCCTCGTGCCGGTCGGCGAGATAGGCGACGACCCTGTCGCCGACGCGCTGAAATGTCAGATCCACCGCCCTTGCGCCAACGCCCAGATGCCTCAGCGTGAGCATGTCGATACCAATCGGCAGCCTGGGCCGGGTGACGTGGATTTCGCCCTTCCAGCCGTCGATCTCCAGGCCGAGACAGGCCTGCATCAGCATGAAGGCAGACCCGGCCGACCACGCCTGCGGCAAGCAGGCGACGGGATAGGCGATCGGCGCTTCGCCCGGCGCGCGGGTAAAACCGCAGAACAGTTCGGGCAACCGCATGTTGAAATGGACCGCCGATTCGAAGGTGCTGCTCATCAGCCGGACCACGCTTTCACGCTCGCCAAAGCGTGCCAGACCGGCGCCGCACATGGCGGTGTCATGTGGCCAGATCGAACCGTTGTGGTACGACATCGGGTTGAAGAACACAGCATCGTCGGCGAGCGTCCTCAGCCCCCAACCCGAATGGAAGGACGCCGAAAGCAGCTGGTCGGCGACCATCTGCGCCCGCATCGGCTCGGGGAGCCCGACATAGAGAAGATGCCCGACATTAGACGTCCGCACCTTGCAGGGCTCGCCGGCGCCGTCGATCGCCAAGGCATAGAAGCCGAGATCGTCCAGCCAGAAATGGCGTTCCACGGAGGTGCGCATCGCCTCGGCGCGGCTGTCCCAATGATCGGCCCTGTCGTCCTCGCCGCGGCGACGGGCGAGCGCCGCCAGCCCCCGGAACGCGGCAAAGACATAGCCTTGCACCTCCACCAGGGCGATCGGTCCCTTGGGTATTCGGCCATCTGCATGGAAGACGGAATCGATACTGTCCTTCCATCCCTGGTTGGTGAGGCCGGACGCGGCGGCACGCTGATAGGTAACGAAGCCGGTCGGCCGGCTTGCGTCCTCGGTCCATTCAGCCGCCGCGCAGAGCGACGGCCACAGGCTGTCGACAAACGCCATGTCTCCGGTGCGGTCCGCATAGGCGCAGGCGAGATGGATGTAGAGCGGCGTCGTGTCGACACCGCCATAGTAGCGGCCGAAGGGGAGCTCCCTCAGTGCCGCCATTTCACCTTTGCGGGTCTCGTGCATGATCTTACCCGGCTGCGAGTCGCTGAACGGCGATGTTTCCGTCGCCTGGTGCTGGGCAAGGAAGGCCAGCACGCCTCGCGCCAAGCCCGGGTTAAGCCACAGCATCTGCAACGCGGAGATCACGCCGTCGCGGCCGAACGCCGTCGAAAACCAAGGAATGCCCGCATAGGGGTAGGGTCCGGTCGTAAGCTCGGTGGTCAGCAGCGCCACATCCGCGCGGGCGCGCGCGACCCAATCGTTGAAGACGCGCCCGGAACTATGCACCGTGGCACCATGGCGGCGCTTGGCCCGCATGCCGAAGCGAGCCCGGGCCGCGGCGGCGCGGTAGCGATCGCGGTTCGGCGTTTCCGCGACCTCGGGACCAACCTCGACATACAGCACCTTGCTGCTGCGCCTCGTCACGGCAATCAGGAAATCCGCATGGTCGGCCGCCAGATGGTCCGGCGCCTGCGAGAACGATATCGCCGACATCCGCGCCAGCCCGTCCAATCCGTCGTAGCGAAGCAGGACGGAGGTCGCATCCGTCTCGGCAGCATGGGCCATACCGCGCTTTAGCCTTGTCGAGCCGCGCACTTCGAACATGTCGCGGAAATCGGCGGCAAAGTGCAGCGAAACGCGGATGGTGGAGTGTTCCTGGCTGTAATTGGAAAGGGTGATGCGTTCAAACAGCCGGTCCTGCCAAAGCAGACGGACACGTTCGATATGGATCGCGCCCTGCGGAATGTCTCGGCCGCGGACGCTCTGCATCGGCAGATTGGTCAGGTTGGAGGTGAAGAGCACATTGTCCTGACTGAGCGACGCGCCGAGCAGCGACGTTTGCCGGCCGCCGACTGTCAGCCGGAATTCGGAAAGCACTCGCGTGTCGTCACGGAAGAAACCGTCGCCGGCGCCGCGGATATCGCCGTAAGCGTCGGCCACGGCAAAACAATCGCCTTGCTTGAGGGCGAACAGCCGGTGCGGCTCCCGCGGTGCGGTGGCGTCCAGGGAGGCAAGTGCCACCGCGGGATCAAGCTTGCGCTCGTCGAGTTGGGTCATTCGCTATACATCTCTCACGTTCGCTCTGCGCCCCCGAGGTAACGCCGCTTACGACGCCCTTGCTTCGGCCGAGGCACCGATCAGGCGCGCATAGGCGGAAACATAGTCGCGGGTCATTCTTTTAGCGGAAAACCGCCTTTCGAAGACAGCCCGCACCTCCCGCCTGTCGAGCCGCAGCATGCCGGGCACAGACGCGACCGCGTCCTCCATGGAATCCACGATAAAACCGGTCACTCCTTGATCGACGATCTCCGGCATGGCGCCGCAGTTCCAGGCGATCACCGGAGTGCCGCAGGCCATCGCCTCTATGACGGCGAGACCGAACGGCTCGGGCCAGTCGATCGGGAATATGAGGCCTGCTGCCTTGCCCAGGAACTCCGCCTTCTTGTCCTCCTCGATCTCGCCGACATAGTCGACACGGTCACCGTCGACCAGCGGCTCGACCATCTTGCGGAAATAGGCGCGGTCGTCATCGCCGACCTTTGCCGCAAGCTTCAGTTTCAGCCCCGAGCGCAGCGCGACCTCGATGGCACGATCCGGACGTTTGTCGCGCGACATCCGGCCAAGGAAGGCGAGGTACGGCTTCCCTGGGCTCGTTTCGAAAACCGGTTTGTAGATCTCGGTCGGCAGCCCGTGGTGGATCGTCGCCAACCAGTTCGCGTTGGCGAGCCCCGTTCTTTGGCTACGGGAAACGGAGATCATCGGAAAGCGTGGAAAACGTTCATAGGCCGGCGCCAGATCGACATAGTCGAGCCTGCCATGCGGCGTCGTCACCGTCCGCTCGGGCATGTGCTCGAAGAAGGAAAAGTGCAGAAAATGGCTGAGGTGGAAGTGAATGATATCAAACTCTTGAGCTTGTTTCCTCACCTTGGAAAGCATCGAAAGATGCGCGGCTGTCTCGGATTTCAGCGGGCGCGGGTCAAGACGCAGCGCTCGCTCGCGACACGGTACCAATTTTGCCGACGTCCTTGTATCGCCACTGGCGAACAAGGTTACGTCATGGCCAAGCTCGACCAATCCTTCGGTCAGATAGGAGACAATGCGCTCCGTACCTCCATAGAGCCGAGGCGGCACGGATTCATGGAGCGGCGCCACATGGGCTATTCTCATAGTCTGGCGTTTCCCTCAAAGATCATCGCTGAAGTCGAAATGCATCAGCCCCCCGAACGTTCCCGCAACGGCAAGAAGTCGGGCGATGACTGGCGATTCATTCAGCTGGTCCGCAGCCATTTATCAAGGCCGTGGGCATTTTTGCCGGGAACCAATTGGCTGGCCGTGAATTTAACTAGGTTCGATCGAACGCATCGCGATCGACCGGGAGGAACAAATGGATCGCCTACAATTCTTTTCGCCTGTGCGGATTTCGCACGGGCAGGGACAGCCTGTGGAGGACATTGAGGGCGTTAATGAAGCGATGGCGTTTTTGCGGAAATGGCCGAGAGGACGGCGCGGGCCGGTGTATCAATGCGCGCTGAACTGCTGCGCTGCGGCTCTGGCAGGTCAGATGTCTGCCGAGGAAGCAAGAAAGGCTTTTGCGGGCTTTGCCCGGATCACCCGGTTGCTGGATGACGACATGACGCTGCCGATAGGCAGCGAAAAGATGGACAGCGTATACTCGCCGAGGCGATAGACGCCCGCCCACTTTTCTTCGATCTAGCGCTGTGTCGGATCCGGCGTTCCTGTCGGGACGCTATATCCACCTTCTAAATCGAATGCCGGCTTCATCGAATTCGCGCACCATTTGAGCTTCCAGGGCGCGCTTCTCCCGTCTCGCGGGATTCCTCAGTTTAAGAGAGTGGAATTCCACATAGGCGGCATATAGATCACGATGGGTCCCAGCCCTGATCAAATCATCAAGAATTTCGTACTCTGCCCCTTCGACGTCGAGCTTGAGAACGATCACATCATACAGCTTACGCTTTGTCCGGATCATCTGTGAGAGCGAAAACGTTTCGACGAGGTCCGGCGCAAATCGCTGCGATTGATACAGGCTTCCGTTGTGGTCCAAGACTAGCGAGCAACTTTGGTGGGTGGCCTCCGACCGTTCTGGAGGGGGGCCAAACAATTCAGCGTAGCCATCTTTCACGCTTGCCGCCTTTGCGACAATCTCCATAGTCAAATTTTCTGCGCGCAAAGCATTAAGCTGAGCAAGGCAATTCTTGTTGGGTTCGATCAAAATGTAATCGAATCTATCGGGCGTGTAGTATGCAGAAAAGTATCTAAACCCTTGGCCTATATTTGAGCCGCAATCGATAAACAATCCGCGACTTCGCTTTGTCAAATTGAGATGGGACAATGCCTGCCTTGCATCAGACGCAACGCGAGGGCGAAGCCCTTGCGATCTAAGCGGCTCGGTCAGCGACAGGGCCGACAACTGGAGGAGTCGACCAGGTCCCTCGGTTCGTAAGACCTCTAAGGATTGCTTGATCTTTCCCATGACCCCTCATTGCCAATAGCACTGCCGGCTCCGTTGCGGCCTAGCAACCCGCTTGCTGCTTTGCCCGCGGAACTGACGTCTACCGGACTCTCTCCAAGCTCAGACACGCATCGCCTTGTGCGGGAGAAGGGCAGGTCCACTCATCTTCAATTTCTAGCCATTGAGATATGAACTCTCATCCTACGAATGAATGACAGGCCATACACGTTTCGCCGAAACACTGCGCAACGAAACCAGCGCGGTTCCTTTGGCCTGCTGCTGGTTCAGGGGAACCGGCACTTTAAGCTAATCTTGCCGTTTCCTGGAGCTCCACGGGCTGAGGGTAGCCTGCTTTGCAAGACATGAGGGGAATCGACTATGCCGAAATGGCCTAGAATGGTTTTGGGGACGGTCCGCGCCAGAGCATCCACGCTCGCCAAAGAGACAGGCTTCAGGTGCAGTTTGTCCACCTGTCTCTGTTGGCGACCGCTGGCCCTCGCGCGATCTCGTTTCCCGCCAGCTCTTCAGGTCACAAAGAATGCGCCTGCCGTAACCGAGAGACCTGGAGAAAGGGTGGCGAACTGTGTTTGAGCTGCGCCGCCGATGCCGTCGCTGTCGAAGGAGAGCGCTCCAGTTGAACTGTTGTAGATAATATGGTCGGAGCTATCATCCGCGGCCTTACCCGCAAAGAAAGCGTCGGATGTGAGCGTGCCCAACTTGAGCCCGGCAAAAATCGCGTCGTCGAGGTGGATCTTGTTCTGGGACGAATTGAAGTCGGTAATCCTGTCGACATTGCCGTTACCAAGGGCGCTATTGAAGAGGAAAATGTCGTTGCCGCCAAAGCCGCTCAACTTGTCGGCACCGCCGCCGCCGTTGATGACGTTGGCGCCGGCATTGCCCTGGATGGTTTGGGCCAACTCGTTGCCGGTCAGGTTGATTGCCGTGGTACCGGCGTCGTTCGTGGTGCCAAGGACTTCAATCGACGAGCCGGACGAGAGCGCATAGCTCACAGAGGTCCACACCCTGTCTTGACCCTGGCCAGCGGACTCGATCACCCTATCGCCGGCATGGTCGACATAGTAATCGTCGTTGCCGCCAAAGCCGCTCATCTTATCGGCACCGCCGCCGCCGTTGATGATGTTGGCGCCGGCATTGCCCTGGATGGTTTGGGCCAATTCGTTGCCGGTCAGGTTGATTGCCGTAGTGCCGGCATCCTTCGTGGTGCCAAGGACTTCAATCGACGAACCGGCTGAGAGCGCATAGCTCACAGCGGTCCACACCCTGTCTTGACCCTGGCCAGAGGACTCGACCACCTTGTCGCCGACATTGTCGACATAGTAATCGTCATTGCCGCCATGGCCGGCCATTGTGTGGGCTCCGGTTGCCCGAAGAACATCGGCTCCGCTGGTGCCGTCGAGTTTGTCGGTAGTCGGAGGTGGCGTGTCGGTAGGAGGTGGGTTGTCGGTAGGTGGTGGGTTGTCGGTAGGTGGTGGGTTGTCGGTAGGAGGCGGGTTGTTGGTTGGAGGCGGGGTGGTCGTGCTGGTGTTGTGCTGCAGGAAAAAGGATTGCATTGACGAAGTGTTGCCAAGCGAGGTTTCGCCGTTCTGCGAGGCCCATTTATAAGCCATGTCAAAGGCAGGATTGGGAACCAGCTTTTCCCAGTGGTCCATCATGGTCTGCATCTGAGACGTGGTGGGCATGACATACGATCCGCCCGTATTGGTCGCCCAGCCGCCGCCGCCAAACGCCTGATAGACCGGAATGATCGCGCTCTGCGGGATGCCTGCTTCCAACGCCGCAGCCACGGCTCTGTCAATGTAGTTGAAGTCCACCGCAGTCGTGCGCACCGGATAAGGGTTTATTCCATAATAATCGATGCCTGTGTTGGCAGGATTGTAGGTATTGGAATAGTCCGAATCTGCGAACGACCCCATGTCCATCAGGGTGATAAAAGTCTTGGCGCCCGGAAAATGGGAATGGATCCAGTCGGATTCCGCCTTCAGGTTGGCAGCGCTGACCTGGGTATGGTATTTGCCGGTGGGATCAGGCTCATCAGTCAGGAAAAATCCAAGAACCTTCGGATTGCCGATGAGAGGCGTTACCTTGTCGATAAAGGACTGGGTTACCCCGTTGCTCTCGCCGAGCCAGATCAGGGCCTTCGAGCCATCCGGCAACGCGTTGACCGATGACGCGTATTGAAGATCAACCAGGTTGAAACCAGCGGCCTTGGCCTGGGCGGCTGACGCGCCCCAAGTGTAGTGCATTGTGGCCATGCGAATATCCTCGTCTGATTCGATAGCCCCCGTTCCCCTGCCTACTCGACGGCCCATATTAGCGCCTAATCAATTAGCGACATGCCATTGATAGAATCATTGATCTTCGACGGAGCTGTCATGTGATTTGACTGACGGTCCGCGCCAGAGCATTCACGCTCGCCAAAGAGACAGGCTTCAAGGTGCAGTTTGTCCACCTGTCTCTGTAGGTGACCGCGGGCCCTGGCGCGGTCTCGTTTGCCGCTAGCTCCTTCAGGTCACAAAGAATGAGGCTGCGTTAAGCGACAGATCGGGTGAGAGAGTGGCGAACTGTGTTTGAGACGCACCGCCGATCCCGTCACTGTCGAAGGAGAGCGCTCCAGTCGAACTGTTGTAGATGATGTGGTCGGCGCTATCATGCGCGGCGCTACCCGCAAAGAAAGCGTCGGATGTGAGCGTGCCCAACTTGAGCCCGGCAAAAATCGCGTCGTCGAGGTGGATCTTGTTCTGGGACGGATTGAAGTCGGTAATCCTGTCGACATTGCCGTCACTAAGGGCGCTATTGAAGACAAAAATGTCGTTGCCGCCAAAGCCGCTCAACTTATCGGCACCGCCGCCGCCGTTGATGACGTTGGCGCCGGCATTGCCCTGGATGGTTTGGGCCAATTCGTTGCCGGTCAGGTTGATTGCCGTGGTGCCGGCGTCCTTCGTGGTGCCGAGGACTTCAATCGAAGAGCCGGCTGAGAGCACATAGCTCACAGAGGTCCACACCCTGTCTTGACCTTGGCCAGAGGACTCGACCACCTCGTCGCCGGCATTGTCGGCATAGTAATCGTCGTTGCCGCCAAAGCCGTTCAACTTGTCAGCACCGCCGCCGCCGTTGATGACGTTGGCGCCGGCATTGCCCTGGATGGTTTGGGCCAATTCGTTGCCGGTCAGGTTGATCGCCGTGGTGCCGGCGTCCTCAGTGGTGCCAAGGACTTCAATCGACGAGCCGGCTGAGAGCGCATAGTCCACAGCGGTCCACACCCTGTCTTGACCTTGGCCAGCGGACTCGATCACCCTATCGCCGGCATTGTCGACATAGTAATCGTCGTTGCCGCCATCAGGCACGGGAGTAGGAGTAGGCGTAGCAAGGTCGGGCACGGGAGTAGGAGTAGGCGTAGCAAGGTCGGGCACGGGCGTAGGCGTAGCAAGGTCGGGCACGGGCGTAGGCGTAGCAACGTCAGGCACGGGCGTAGGCGTAGCGACGTCAGGCACGGGGGTAGGCGGAGCAACGTCAGGCACGGTGGTAGGCGTAGCAAGGTTGTGTTCCCGGAAAACAGCCTGCAGCTCCGGTGAGCTCTCAAGCGCGGTATCGCCTTCCTGTGAACCCCAGGCGTAGGCAAAGTCAAAGGCAGGATTGGGAACCAGCTGTTCCCAGTGGTCCATCATGGTCTCCAACTGATCCGTCGTCGGCATGACATATTTGCCGCCCGTGTTGGTCGTATAATTGCCGCCGCCAAAGGTCTGGTAGACCGGAACGATCGCGCTGGTCGGGATGCCCGACTCCACCGCTGCAGCCACGGTTCTGTCGATCATGTCGTAGTCGACCGTGTCTGTGCCGGTGCGCACCGGATAAGGATCTATTCCGAACAGATCGATATGCGTGTTGTCATAGTTGTAGGTGTTGGAAAAATCCGGGTTTTCGGCAGACCCCATGTCCATCGCGGTGATGAAGGTCTTGGCTTCTGGCATACGAGAGTGGATCCAGTCGGATTCGGCTTTCAGATCCTCAGCGTCTACCTGTGTGTGGTATTGGCCGGTGGGATCCGGCTCGTCGACGAGAAAAAACCCAAATACCTTCGGATTGCCAAGGAAGGGGGTGACTTTGTCGATAAAGGACTGAGTTACGCCCTCGCCCTCGTTGAGCCAGACCAAGCCCTTCGTGCCATCCGGCAGCTCGTTGACCTGATCAACGTATTGAACGTCAACCAGATTGAAGCCGGCGCTTGCGACTTCGGTGGCGGATCCACCCGCTGCAAAATGAAGTGCCATTTATATTCCTTTTTCTTAGCGCCCCGCGGTGCCTGCCTACTAGATGGCGTATATTAGCAACAAATCAAATACCCGCACCCTTCTGATAGATTCGTTGATCGCCGACAGGATTGCCGCACGGAAGCGAAAATTCTACTTATGACAACCGACTGGTTCGAGATCAAAAAAAGCGTTTTTTCATCGCAGTCTCTAAACGCCTATTAAGATAAATTATATTTTCAGCGAATTGATCTTGGTAACTATTTATATGAACTTGCCTTCAAAAATACTTTGCTATGAGTGGCTTGGCTTTTAATATGATTTGGACGGCGCCGAAGCTGGTAGGTTATGATGGTGCCTTGGCGGTGCTGACCCCGCTGAAGTGGCGTGGCAAAAATCGGATTTTTGACTGCCGACAACTAGAGGCCATAAATAGAACGGCAGGCAGAATGGCTCTTCTGCACAGTATGCGCACTTGCCTGCGAGCAAATCCGATCACGTTAAGCTAGTTTCTGGGCCGGGCCATGTCCTCTGCTGTCGCAACCAAATTTGTTGTGGACACAGTGGGCGGGTGCTCGCTTACAACCGATAAAACTAAGGTTGCCGACATCGGAGTAGTCGAGTTTGGCTTAGCTGCCAGTCGCGGGAAGGCAGCCAAGACGGATGTGACTGAGATGCGGCTCAACCAGCATACCTAGGCACCGGCCCAGACGGAGGTCTAACAACCGACGGCTGTCGGAAGCGCAGTATTCGGTTGCCCGCCCATGGGCGAATGTGCCCGCAGGATTCCTCAACTTCCACGCGTAAATGACCCCGCCACCCCCTCATTGCGCAGGAGGATATGCGCGTCAAGACGGCCCGCCATACGGCCTCGGTACCACACCTGTGCAGGTCCTTGGTGCGGATTGTCGCGCCAAGCCGGGAGACCTAACGGCCTGAAGCTCGCAACACCTTGATCCAAATGCGGTTTGCCTCATTCAAACAGACGAGGACAGTAGGCAAGCCTGCCCTTACCGTGACTTGGCATCTTACGCGCAGAAGAAGCGAAACCAAGATCATGAAGGCAGAAGCAAAAGCCGGCCACTTCCCGCGATTGGGAGACGGCGCATGGTCGGGAGAGGCAGGATGAACCCGCATCTCATGTGCGTGGGAGGCGAGGATCACGCCTTAAGAATTCCGTTCCTGATGTCGCTGCGCGAAAGGGGTTTTCGGGTCACTGCCGTCTCCAGTGGTGCTGAAGCCGCGTTTTTGCGACATGGCATTCCGCATCGCAGCTATGGTTTCGACCGATTTGCCAGCAGTAGCGGGGGATGGGGGGCCATCAGAGCGATTCGAAAATTAATGTCGGAACTGCGACCGGACATTGTCCAAAGTTTCGACACCAAGCCGAACCTGCTGACGCCGCTTGCGGCGCGCGGGAAGGTTCCAGTGATCCGCACCATCAATGGTCTGGGCTGGACATTCTCGTCGCTGGAGCCACGGGCTCTGGCCCTACGTCCAATCTTTTGCGGACTGCAATGGCTCTCGTCCTTCTGGACGGCTGCGACGGTCTTCCAAAATCAGGACGATCAGGCTTTCTTTGAGCGCTACCGACTAATCCGACGCGGCAGCGGGCGGCTGATCCGCAGTTCTGGAATCGACGTCGATGCGTTCGCCATGGCAAGGCACCTTGCTCCGTCGGCGATGAAAATGCGCGAAGAGTTTGGGCTCCAGTCCGCCGAAGTCGTAATTTTCGTTGGCCGGCTGACCCGCCAGAAGGGCATCCCGACACTCCTCAAAGCAGTTCCACGCATCCTGTCAAAAAGGCCTGATGCACGTTTCGTGCTTGTCGGCCCATGGGAATCTGAGGGGCCCTTTGCCGTCGATAAATCGGATATCGATCAATATGCACCCCATGTCATAGCCTTGGGTCCACGACGCGATGTTCCAGCCCTTCTTGGCATGGCCGATCTGTTCGCCTTTCCGACGCAATATCGGGAAGGGATTCCGCGCGTCTTGCTCGAGGCAGGACTGGCGGGATTGCCTATCGTCGCCTCAAGGATGCCTGGCTGCAATGACGTGGTTGAGGACGGATGGAACGGCTATCTCGTCCCACCGCACGATGCTGATGGGCTTGCGTCTCGAATAATAGACATCTTGTCCGACCGCGGCCGTGGAAAGGTCATGGGCGGTCGTTCCGTCGAACTGGTCCGGGAGCAGTTCGCGCTGCCGCGGGTGGTCGATCAGTATTGCGATCTGTACAAAAATGTCCTTAGCGCCGAATCCCACGGCGGTCTTGCTCGACCGGCGTCCCCGGTCTTGCTCAAAGAAAATGCCGCAAACCGCGAATTGGGTGGAGCGCCCCGATGATCCGGAGCGCGTTGCTGGCCGCCGGCATTTCGATGGGCTATGCGGCGCAGATCAGTGTTCCGGGACTGCACCTCGGATATACCGAATTGTTCCTATCGCTCTGGATCATGCTGTCGATCGGGCGCGTAGTCGTTGGTGGTCGCCTGGAGGCGACGCCGGCCCTGTTCCGTCTTGTGACCTTCTGGCTGATCATGACGTTTGCTCAGGGGGTCGGGGCCCTTGTCGGTTTGCTGACCACGACGGTTCTGGACCTCTCGGGGCCGATTCACGACACAATGGCCTACCTGCTGTTGGCCAGCGTCACCTGCCTGGCCGCTGCGGAGCCCGACGCTGGTCGCCATCTGCGCCGCACTGCCTGGTGGGCGATCGGGATAGTGAGTGCATGCTTTACCTTTCAGCTGGCACTTGGGTGGGGTTGGATCCACCAATCCGGTGTCAATCCCTGGTTCTGGGATCGCTTCACCGGCTGGTCCGAGAATCCGAACCAACTCGCGATCTATTGTGCACTTTTTGGCCCCCTGGCCTTACATCTTGCGACGACCACAAGCAGTCCATGGGGAAGGTTGTTTGGGTTCAGCAGCCTTGTACTGACCGTCTATGTCGGAAGGCTGACAAGGAGTGATGCGTATCTTCTTACAAGCGTCCTGACCTGCCTGATATTTCTAGGGCTGCGGGTTCGGACATGGCTCACGACCGGTGACAAGGTCGGCGTTTCCCGGCAAGTCGCCGTGCTCTTGATGATCGGCTTCCTCCCCCTGGCGATGTCGATGACGCCTTACGTGCTCAAGGACATGAGCAGCGTCGAAAATTTCGCCAAGAGCCTCAGCAAGGGGGGGGGCGGCGAGGAGACCGCCTCAACCGCTACACTTCGCGTCAGGCTCTGGGGTGATGCAGTCTACAAGGGCGTGACGTCAGCGTCACTTGGCCTCGGTCCCGGCCCGCATGTGGCCCGCCCCTCCGTCTACTATCGGCAGTTTCTGCCCGAACCTTTCGAGGCCCACAACACGGTACTCGATCTGTACACTCAAGGTGGTCTGATTGCGATCCTGGCCCTGTTTTGGATCGTCGGCTCGGCCGCCATGTCAGCATGGCGTGCGAAGCTCGACGCGCTTTTTGCGCTGGTGGTGGCGATCATGATTTACGGGTTTCCGCACCTGATCATCCGCCACCCGATCGTTTGGTTTGGGCTGACCCTCTGTCTCGTTGCCGGAACGCCGCGAGCAGCTTCGGTATCTTCTAGAAAAACATCCACGGACTTGGGGTGACGGGATGTGTGGGATCACCGGAATTCTTCTTGCAACCGATGCGGCCAGTGCGAAGCCGCTGAGGGCAATAGCGCAAATGACGACAGCCCTTCGTCATCGTGGGCCTGATGGCTACGGCTTCTGGCGAGATCGGGAAGCCGGCGTTGCCTTCGGCCACAGGCGTTTGGCCATCGTCGACTTGTCGGAAGCAGGACACCAGCCGATGCATTCGGCAACTGGCCGATATGCCATCACCTTTAACGGCGAAATATACAATTTCCACGACCTGCGCCGCGAACTTGAAGGCGCGGGCCATCGTTTCCGCAGCACCTGCGATACCGAGGTCTTGCTGTGCGCGATTGAGAGTTGGGGGCTCGATGCCGCACTCAAGCGCTTCGCCGGCATGTTCGCCTTTGGATTGTGGGACAGGGAGACCAGGACCCTTCATCTCGCCCGCGATCGAATGGGCAAGAAGCCGCTTTACGTTGCTTCAACACGCGACGCGCTCGTTTTTGCCTCCGAGTTGAAGGCGATCAACTGCTTTCCAGGTTTCTGTCAGGAACTCGATCTCGATGTCGCCACGACGATGCTGTCGAGGGGATGGGTACCGGATGACAAGTGCATCTGGCGAGGCGTATTCAAGTTGCCGCCTGGTTCGGTACTGTCCGTAACGGCCGCAAATTTTACCGAGGCGCGCAGTGCCGCGTCGCTTTTGGATCGCATCCGGTACTGGTGGTCGCTGGCCGACACCGCCACGAAGGGTAGGGCGGACCCGATTGTCGGCACCGATGAAGAACTGACGAATGAGCTCGATGTCCTGCTTCGACTTGCCGTTCGGGAGCGCATGATCGCTGACGTCCCGCTGGGAGCCTTCCTGTCGGGGGGGATAGACAGTTCAGCCGTTGTTGCCCTGATGCAAGCGCAGTCGCAGAAGCCGGTGCGCACATTCACCATAGCTTTCGGAGAGTGCGGGTTCGATGAGGCTCCGCACGCTGCGGCGGTCGCCCGACATCTGGGCACCGACCATACCGAACTCCACCTTTCCAGCGCGGCCGCGCAGGAGGTCATTCCAGAACTGCCGCAAATTTGGGACGAACCGTTCGGCGACGAATCGCAGATACCAACTCTGCTCGTGGCGAGGCTCGCTCGCCAGCACGTTACGGTGGCTCTGACGGGCGACGGCGGCGACGAATGCTTCGCCGGCTACGCTCGCCACCTTATGGCAGCTCGAGCGAGACGACTGCATACGCTGCCGTCGCCGCTGCGTCAGACGCTTGCTGCAGGTGTTGGATTGCTTGCTCGTGCAGCCCGTCACGATCTCGTCGGTAAGCTGCCGCTTTCGGTGCATGCCCGGCACGCGCTGCGGAGCGACCGGTTGGATCGCCTGGCTCGGCTGCTCGCAGCGGCAGATGAGAACGAATTGTATCAGCGGCTCAGTGGATCATCGACCGAGAACCTCACCCATCAGAAAACACCCGTATCGGTTCAGGGCGAACCTCCGTTTGATGATCTGCTGTCCCGTCTCTTGTACGATGACATGGTCGGCTACCTGCCTGGCGACATAATGGTGAAGCTGGATCGCGCCAGCATGGCCGCCGGCCTCGAGGGACGATGCCCGCTTCTCGACCATCGCGTTGTCGACTTCGCCTGGCGCCTACCGGCGGACGTAATGGTGCGCCACGGCAAAGGCAAGTGGCTCCTTCGTCAGTTGCTGCATCGGTATGTTCCCGAGCGGCTGATCGATCGTCCGAAGCAAGGTTTCGATGTTCCCATAGCAGTCTGGCTGAGAGGTCCGCTGCGCATCTGGGCCAGCGATGTTCTCACCGACATGCGCCTCTCCGGAGACGGGATATTCGACTTTGCAAAGGTCGAGGCGTGCTGGCGAGATCACTTGGATGGAAGGCAGGATCATTCTCGTGATTTGTGGGCGGCGTTGATGTTCCAGGCTTGGCGCAACGAGGCCCGTAGGGCACCGGCGCCAGCAACGAACCTGCGTCGCGTGTTCGAACTGGCAGGAGTGTAAGATGGAAGGTTCCATAGTCAGCCGCAAGCAACTTCCGCGCGCCACTGAGATGCACGTTGCCGCGCACGAGAACAGGCCGCGCATGAGGCGCCCGCTGCGTGAGCCGATGGACACGCAGGCCCCGATCCATCAGCTACTCACGACCATCGCGAGGAGAAAATGGTTCCTGCTCGCCATGGTAGCCCTGGGCGGTGTTTTGGCCGGGCTTGCGGGTTTGGCAGTTCCCGTCGGGTATGAGGCGAGCACGCAAGTTATTCTCGATGCTCCGAGCAGGAACGGGCCCGCCGGCGCGGAGCCCGCCTCGGAGATGCTGGATGCCAGCATTGACGACAATATAACCATGCTGTTGTCGCAAGGAAATCTGCGACGCGTGATGGCAGCGCTGCGCAAGACGGAGGCTGGCAGCACTGCTGAACAAGGTGATGCCGGAACTGGAAATTCTCGTCCCAACCCCGCTCGTGGCGACCGGCCGAATTTGCGCTCATTTGCAGACGGTCTGTTGGGCGGAATTTTGCCGCAGAGCAAGCCGGACGCTGCGGATGCGGCTGAACTAAAGGCGTTGCGGAAGGGCATGAGGGTTGGCCAGGAGCTGCGATCGAGAGTCATCAGCATAGGCTTTACCGATCCGGATCCGGCGCGAGCCGCAATGGTAGCTAATACATTCGCCCAATCGTACATCGACGATCTCGCAAAGAGACGTCAGGCAGCGGACAGAGTGGAACTCACCTCGATAGTCGCTGCCCTGCCAGGTGTGCAACGCGATCTGGCAGCAGCGACCGATCGCCTGGAAAAGTATCGGCTGAGCCATGGTGCAATCGACCAAGGTGCTGCGGACAACGCCGCTAAGGAGACGGCTGAACTCAGCCAGCAGATTTCCTTGTCGAAAGCAGATCTCTCCGCCACGGAATCTCGCCTTCGACGTATTCAGGAACTGCGAAAGGAGGGGGCATCGGTCGCCTCGCTCGCTCAAGCCATCGGATCGCCGGTGTTGGCCGAATTGGCGGCTCGCCAGGCCAATGACGCGGCAGATAAAAATCTGCGCGATGCGATCAATCGCGAGATCGAACAAGCCACCGCTCGGATCGCAGCGGAGGCCAGCATCTACCGTGCCCAAATTGCAGCTCTGGAAAGCCGCAAGGATGTGCTCGATGCGGTTGTGGCCGATACCGCGGGCCGGCTGTCCGGGCTGCGTGCGCTGGAGCCGCAGGTCAGTATCTTGACGCAACGATACAACCAGCTTCTGACCCAACAACAGGAATTGATACGGCGCATCGCAACTCCCTCGGCCGGAGTGTCGGTCCTTTCGGCGGCATGGCCGCCGACGAATCCAAAGACCCTGTCGCCGATTTTCCTTATTCCACCCGGTATGGTTGTGTTTGGGCTTCTTGGCGGCGTCTTCGTTGTTATTCGCAACCGCCTCGATCAGACCTTGCGCGGCGAGGCCGAAACTGAAGCAGCGCTCGGGGTTCCATGCTTGGGGCTGATACCACAAGCTCCCACGATGCACGCCAAGCGGCTGAAGCAGCTGGTTTTAGCGCAGCAGAGGTCCAGATACAGCCGCGCCGTGACGTCCCTGCTTATCGCCGCGGCGCCCAAGCAAGCGGGGGATCGCTCGTCGCACGTCATTCTCGTAACGTCCACCGTCCAGGATGATGGCAAGACCGAGCTTGCATGGAGCCTGGCCTTGGCAGCCACCCGACTGGGGGGACGAGTGCTTTTCCTCGATCTTGACCGTACGGGCGCCCGCCTCACGAACGAATTCCTGGACGAATTCAAGGCTCTCAAGCCTCACTTTTTCTTCGGAGACTATGTGAGTGAACGCTGTGCCTTGCGCGATGCAATCGCGGGAATGCCTGAAATCGGAATCGACTTCATGGCTCTCGCACCCTCGGAGGATCTGCTGGCATTGCTTTCCACGGCCGACAGTTCCCTGTTCACGGATGAGCTGCACTCGATCTACAGCGTCGTCATCATAAATGGACCGGTGGGACTTGGAGGACCGGAGGCCGGGCTTCTGACTGGCTGGGCTGATGCGGTTCTTTTCGCCGTTCGCTGGGGCAGGACGCGACGCAGCATGGCGCGTGGGGTTTTGGAAACGCTTGCGAGCGATGCGTCGGTTTCGGTCCCTGTGGGGAGCGTTCTCACGCAGGTTAATCTCAAGAAGCATGCCAGCTACCAGTTCGGGGACAGTGCTGATCTTTTGCTTGAGGAACCATCATGAGCGTCACAAGCGGACGTCGAAGCAACGACGGTCGCGGAAATCGCGCGGGTATTGCCACGATCGGATTGGACCCATGATCATTGAACTCTTCGGACCGCCTGGATCCGGCAAGAGAACGTTCGCTCACGCCCTTGCCCGGCGACTGCGCGGGGAGGGGTACCAGGTCACGGTCGCCCTCAGTCACCGGCCTCGCGAGAGGGGATCGAGCGTCGATCTCGGAATCTTCCTGGCAATTTTCAGGATCATATCGGCAATATTTTCAACATCAAAAATCCTGCTTTCTCCAAGAGGCAGGATCAAGGATCTTTCAACGTCCCTTTCCATAATAAGAATGATGCCGCCAAAAAAACGAATATGGCGAGCTCGGCTCTGGCAGCACATTTTGAAGCTTTCGCGCCGCTGGGATGAGGCGAAGCAATCCAGAGATGTGGTCATATTCGATCAGGGCTACGTCCAGGCGATCGCGTCGCTGGCAATGTTCAATGGAACCGCAGACAGGGCCGCCCTCGCAAAGGCGCTCAGCCTCGCGCCCGCGGCTGATTTCACGCTCAGAGTCGTTGCGCCACGCGCGATCGTGGAGACACGCTTGCAGCAGCGGATGGAGCATGAAGCGCCTGCGGAACGAATTTTCGAGGCAGACTTTGACACAAACATGCGCGCTTTTGGGGTGTTTCAAAGCATAAATGAAATCCTTGTCGCGTCCGACCGAAAAGTCATTCCGATCCGAACTCTCGACGATCAGTCGTCGTTAGAAGGCATTCAATGTGTCGAGCGGAAGATAATCTCGAAAATTGTGGAAGCCGGAGGTGGACCTGCGGCCAAAGCCAGCCAAGACCACGAGACATTCGACGCTGACCCAAGCGACATCGACGATTGTAATCCTGTGAAGACCGCACGAACCTCTGTGGCCTCTCTTGCCGCGGTGGATATAGTTTTGTCTCACAAGAAAGACATGGGCCGGAGCCTCGGCTACGCCAGTATTTTCGCTCTGATGATCTATATCGGCGGTGCTGGGTTGACCAGCTTGGCGCAGTTGTTGATTGCCCGCCTCGTCGGTTCCACCAGCTATGGCATCTATTCCTATGTCCTGGCCTGGACCTCCGTGCTCGGCTATCTTGCAACGCTTGGTTTCAATATTTCCTTACTGCGCTTCGTGTCCACCTATAGGGCAAACGGGCGGCTTGACCTGGCACATGGTGTAGTCAGGTTCGCTCTGCAAAGATCGCTGGCGGCGGCGACACTGTTCGGCATGATCGGCGCCGTTCTGATCTTTTTCTTTTCAGATCCCTCCCACAAGGAACTTGAAATCAGCCAGCTCCTTGGCATGGCCGCGGTCCCCTTGGTCACCGCTTCCGCATTGGGCGCAGCACTTATCCGTGCCTTCGGCGGTGGTGTCTCAGCCCTTTTGCCGGAACGCATCGTGCGCGACGGCCTGTTGTTGATGTTGCTGGGAGTCGCGGCCTTTTCCGGATCATGGACCCTCAACGCACCCTTGGTGATGCAGGCGGTGCTGGCAAGTTCGGGCATCACGGTCGGACTGGTGTTCATCATGGTGGCAAAATTTCAGCCGCCTGGGTTGCGGCACACTCAACCCAGCGACGCGTCGCAAGAGTGGTGGGCGGCGGTTCCACCAATCATGCTCATGGCTGGGCTCGATATTTTCATCAGTCGGGCTGGGGTTATGGTGCTCGGCTGGACAGGTCATATTCGAGACGCAGGAATCTTCGCCTTGGGACTGAACGTCGCGTTGCTTGTGAGTCTTGCCCTCGTGGCCGTCGGCGTGATGTTTTCGCCGGCAGCGGCTGCCCTTCATACCCGAGGCGATCGGAAGGGTCTGCAGCAGTTGTTTTCACGAGCCGCCATACTTTCCGCTGCCGGCGCCATAGCGATGGCTATCCCGCTGGTTGTGATTGTTAAACCTCTCATGAACTGGTTCGGTGACGATTTCAGCACAGGAGCACCCATCGCGCGGGTACTGATCTTCGGGTATGTCTTTGTCGCGCTGTGCGGGCCCCAGCTGAATCTCTTGACCATGACCGGAAACGAATGGGCAGCAGCAGCAGCCATGATCGTTGGCGCGACTGCCGGCATCATAGGCTGTGCGGCAGGAATCGAGCTTTACGGTCCGCTGGGCGCCGCAGTAGGCTTGGCGCTTGCATTGGCCGTTTGGAACGTGGTTATGGCAATCTATATCAGCAAACGACTGAAGATCATGCCTGCGCTGATCTTTGCGCTAACGTCGTTCAGAGCAAGCGCAGTCGGCGGCCGGCAACGGTATTGGTTCATGCGCTGACCTGGGGTTGTCGGAGCTGGTGTGACAGTGGATTCCAATCCGCTCACTGAGCCGCTTCAACACAGGGCTGCTCCAGACTGATTTGCGAACGTCAGATTGGTCACGCTGACGGCGCGCCGGTCCGACAGGGCGCGGCCGACAACTCGTGTTCTCAGACTACATGGACGCCTTGTGGGCCACAGACGTGAAGAAGCGCAATCCGGTCGCGGGCAAGCCGAACAGATGGTTATACGAATGCGCTATGAATTTGCTTGAGCGCCTGGTGGGGGTAGAGGCTGACGAGATGGTCGGCGCGCCATGGTGCTCGGAAAACGGCATGGTTCGATTTGTGCCATAGACGGATCTGGACGAGGCGTAAACGAGGTGACTAATGCCGAAGTGCCGGCACATTGAGAAACGCTACGGTGTTCGAGCGCGCTTAGGTATGCAGTCAAGGAGTGAGTAACGCACAGCGGCCTGAGCGGGAGGCGCGCAAAAGTGTGACGGCCGAAAATCTGAAAACAGCAGCAGCTGAACACGCCGCGTCCGCCACATCCATTCGCAGCGGGGTGTGAACCCCGGCTCGGCACTGTCAAACGGCGTTGAAGATTGACCCCTTATCGGCGTGCAATATTGACCCCCTAGGTCGGTGAGCTGATCCGATCCGTCGAGGCCGCTCGGGGTTGCGCACCTGGGTGGTTCAGCCGGTTGGGGTTCAGGCGCGACGAAATCACGAAGCCGCTCGGTGAGGTCTGCCGAAAGGAAGAGCTGTTCGGGGTCGGAGACAGGTGACGAAACGACTCGGGAGATAAAGCCCTTCGACGGCCCGGGCGTGATGGACATCGCGCACGGAGACGATCGAAGCCGTTCGCGCGACGCATTCATGAGTTGCGCGAGGATTCGGTCCGCGTGATCGACGGAACGACAGGCGATTTCGAGCCGCAGAAGAAGCGGGTGCTCGTCATCGTCGTGCCAAACGAGAAGCGCCACCGGCTCCGTTTCGACCGTGAAGAGAAAGAGGCCGTTCGTGGGATACGACAACGGCGCCGCGTGATCATCGGCGAGGCGCTCGAACTCGATCGGCCCGGCCCACCATTCGTCGGCACCCGGGGCGAGTAATTCCGCCAGTGACACCCATTTACTTCCCTGCCTACCGTACACTCCGAACGAACATGCGGTATCGGGCTGGGAAGATAGTTGCTCCACCGCCGATTGAATACCCGCGCCGAGCACGAGGAGCTCTTGCGATTTCAGGACGCAAAGCGGTAACCGGCTGAGACTCAGGTGTTCCGAAAGTCGGGTGGGAAGATTGGTCATGTTTGGGCCCTCGTGTCTCACCACGCGAGGAGGCAAGAGATGTGCCGGTATCACCTGCTCCCGACCCACTGCTGGATCTCGTCAGCCAATTGCTCGAGAACGCCCATCGTCCCGGCGGGGAGCGGGTCCGGAAACCGTTGCTCGGGATACGCGAGCGTTCCCCCCAGATGGACCGGCTGGACGCAGGGCATCTCGTGCTGTTCGAAAAACTTGATCATGTTGTCCGCGCATAGGCGCACACTCGGATCGTCCGCGGGATCGGTGGCGCCGTTGACGATGACCGCTCCGAGTTTTCCTTTGAGCTGTTGTCCGTCGCGCCACAGGGGATCCGATCTGTCGAGCAAGACGACGCCCAGGGCCGGCGGCATTCCGAAGCAGGTGGGAGTAGCCACCAGAATCACGTCCGACTCTTTCATGAGTGACAGAACACGATCGATCCCGTCGCCGTGGTATCCGAACGTTTGATAACACTGCTCGCACCCGAGACAGTCGATACGCTCATCGGCCAGACGCACCTGTTCCACGACCTTCACCCGCCGATCTCTCTCGAGCGAGCGAAAAACCTCGCCGAGCATCCGCGCTGAGTTACTGGACGCGCGTGGGCTGCAGTCTATTCCAATGATGGTCGTCGCTTTGTCCATGTGAGGATCCCTAGTAAGGCGTGACAGCTCGATACCGAATGGCACGGGGCGAAGTTTTGAGTATCCCCACCGATGGCTTCAAAGTCGACGATACTCGCTCTTTACCTTTGAATTTTCCGGATCACAATATTGACCTCCTAAGGTCGGTGAGCCGATCCGATCCGTCGAGGCTGCTCGGGGTTGCGCACCTGGGCGGTTCAGCGGGTTGGGGTTCAGGCGCGGTTCTTGAAGCGCCAGCTCTCGTTGCCGGTCTCGACGATATCGCAGTGGTGAGTGAGCCGGTCGAGGAGCGCGGTGGTCATCTTGGCGTCACCGAAGACCAAGGGCCATTCCCCGAAGGTCAGGTTGGTGGTGACTATGACCGAGGTCTGCTGGTAGAGGCGGCTGACCAGGTGGAATAGCAGTTGGCCACCGGACTGGGCGAATGGCAGATAGCCAAGTTCATCGAGCACGACGAAGTCTTTGCGCCCGAGATAATCGGCCATGCGTCCCTGCCGGCCGGCTCGGGTATCGGCCTCGAGCTTGTTGACCAGATCGACGACATTGAAGAAGCGGCCGCGGGCACCATTGCGGATAGCGGCGCGGGCAATGGCGATGGCCAGGTGGGTTTTTCCAGTGCCGGTGCCGCCGATCAGCACGACATTGCGTTCATGGGCGAGGAAGTCACCGCCTGCGAGGTCCTGAAACAGGGTCTCGTTGATCCCGGTCTCGGTAAAGTCGAAGTCTTCGACATCCTTGGCGAGCGGCAGCATGGTCATCTGGTACTTGATCGAGCGAGCCTGCTTCTCGGCGATCTCGGAGGTGAGCAGGTCGGCCACGACGGTGGGGCGATCGAGTTCGTCCGCGTTAATTTCATCCCGGAGCGGTCTGACCGCGAACGCCGGCGCATCGGAGCCAGCGGCAGTTGGGCAACCTACGTCGAAACAGCTCCAAATTCCGGGCGCCTGAACCCCGGTGGATGCCCACGCCCGGCGCCTGGATCCAGAAAAATGGAAGCTGGTTTTAGAAATAGATCATTAATAAACAATAAGTTATGGTTCCATCCCGATTCTATCGGGATGGAACAGGCTTCAGGCGGCGGCCCTTATGGCAAGACCGAAATGCGCCCCAGAAGAGCCACCAGTTCCGCCTGACGTCTCGTCTCTGTCTTGGCGAAAAGCGAGGCAAGCTGTGAGCGGATCGTTGTGCGGCTGAGGCGCCAACTGCGGGCGATCTCCAACGGCGCATCGCCCTGAGCCAAGCGCAACGCCAAGTGTGTTTCTGCGCTCGTCAAGCCAAACATCCTTTGCAGTGTCTGAGGATTTGGTCCCGATCTGTTCTCACGGTCCAGCAATGCCACGATGCTGGTTCCGTCAGGAGCGATAAGTCCGTTCTCTTTCAGTATCACCGGCCTGTCGCCTCTGCTGCGGATCACCACCCAAGACAGTGAGCCCGGCAGGAAATGAGCCGGAACATTTGCGATCAGCCGCCTTAGAGCTATCGAAAGCCCACCGGCTGTTTCAGCCGCTTCGCCCTGGCGCTCCAGCGTGGTTTGAGCGGCTGCGTTCCATTCGATTACTTTTCTTTCGCGGTTCAGCACGAGATAGCCACAGCCGATGCGATCAAGCATGCCGGTGATGGATTCCAGGCTGCGTCTCCTTGGTTCGTCGACCCCTGCGTCCGCACGATCTGCTGCACGCGCTGAAGGATAAGCATATGAGGGCCGCGCCATCTTCGCCTCAGCGTTATACTTGGCGCCCATCGCAATGTATCGGTTGCCCGCAACAGCATCACTGTGTCTATCGATCAGAGTCATTTTTCCAACCTTCCCCAAGGTTCACTATCCCGAAACAAATTGTCCGGGATTTACAAACAAACTTTTATGTATAGGGCTCACAAAAATGGGCCCTATCTAACTTAAAATTCGATATATTCTGAGGAGTTCTGACCAAGTCATGCTCCCCCGCCCTGATAAAATGCGCGCTGTGATAGTGGTATGGCAATCCGGCAGTCGTACTAGGTTGTACGTTTTTTGCTCTAGTCTCGACGGCCTAGTTAAAAGGTTGTAGCCTATGCCTATGAACTCGCATTCTCGCAGGTGGAATTCGGACCCGTCAGCCAGATTGCTAACTCATATTGCGTCCGCATCGGTACTATTCGCCACACTGATATTCGAAACAAAAGCGTCAGTATACATTGGGGAAGGCTCGAGTTTTCTAGAGTTTATTCCAGCTATTATTATCATTTCCTATCTTGAAGACCGCGCGCCCGCGCTTGCCGCGACGATCCTGATGGTGGCAGCCGGCCTATGGGCACGGGGTACCCTGCATGGTCAGATCTCCAGCGAAGATTGGGCGCGCGCCATCCTGCTTCTGGTTTCGGGCGGGGTGATTGCCATGACGTTCCATCGGCTGCGCCAGGACTTGCGTGAGCTGCTGGAAATCGCCGAGGTCAGGCTCTCCGCCGTCGA
This sequence comes from Mesorhizobium sp. M6A.T.Ce.TU.016.01.1.1, assembly GCF_003997065.1. Lineage (NCBI taxonomy): Bacteria > Pseudomonadati > Pseudomonadota > Alphaproteobacteria > Hyphomicrobiales > Phyllobacteriaceae > Mesorhizobium > Mesorhizobium sp. M6A.T.Ce.TU.016.01.1.1. The sequence goes on from NZ_RZTJ01000007.1 coordinate 225,846, forward strand.
AGCAACCGAGAGCCGCTACCGTTGGGCCTTCGAACGTGCTGCCATGGGATTTGCAAACACCAACGAGGATGGTGAGCTGCTGCAATCCAACAGACGTCTTTGTGAGATGACAGGTTACAAGGAGGAGGAGCTTGCCCATTTGCGGCTCAGGACACTCGTTCATCCGGCCGACCGCGATGCCTTGGCGCAGTTGTTGGCGGGCCTGGGTAACGACAGTGCTTCGTTCGCTTCGGAGGTTCGTCTGACACGAAAGGACGGCACGGCATTCTGGGCTCGGCTAACCCTGTCTTCGTCCATGCCCGATGGGGTGCTCTTAGAGAGCATCTTCGTGGTGGTCGACGATATTTCGGAACGGCGGGCTGCACACGAAGCGCTTCGGGCTCAGAAGGAGTGGCTAGATCTCGCTTTGTCTGCTGGACGCCTGGCCACGTGGCGGATCGATCTTAAAGACGGGATCGTCACCGGCTCGGGCACGTTCTGGGACATTCTCGGGCTGCCCCCAGCGGCTAGCCGCCGCCTCGAGGACCTGACGGCCGTCATTCATCCGGCGGACTGGCCAAAGCTGTTGGCATCAAGAAAGCTCGCATCGGTCACGAACTACGACGTCGAGATTCGCGTCCGACGACCGGACGGCCATATCCGCTGGGTTGCCTTACGCGGAAGGGAAGAGAAATACGATGATCGTCTACAGCGGCTTGGAGTGGCCGCCGACCTGACTGAGCGACGACAAACCACACTGCTGCGCGCCGCGGCAAAGAAGCGGGAGCGCATTATGCTGGAACAACGTCACAGATTCAGCAACCTGTTCCCAGTGATCACGGCGCTCGTGAACATGGTCGATGTTCCCGAAAACAATGTCGCCAAGTACAAGGAGACGCTCATCGACCGGATTCGTGCGCTCGAAGCAACGCATCTGCTGCTGTCACGCAACGGCAATGCGTCGGGGATGCTCCACGATCTCGTTGTCCAGGAGTTGCAGCCGTATATGGGGACACGCGACATATCGATCAGCGGTCCCTCCGTGGTGATATCAGGCGGCGCCGCCGAGAGCTTTGCAATGATTGTTCACGAGCTGACGACCAATTCCTTGAAACATGGAGCGCTTGGCGATCCAAAAGGCCGGATCGAAGTAAATTGGACGTTCGCATCGGAAGATGCGGGCAGTGACATCGTGTTCAATTGGGTGGAATCGGGGCGGCGGCGGACTTCAAGCGTTGTCCGTCATGGTTTTGGTTCCATGATAATCGGGGTGGATGGGGCGCCGCTTGTCGGTCACTCCCCCAAGCTGGAAATATCGGATCGCGGGCTCCGATATTCGCTACGGCTGTCACGCAAGGAAATCGGCCCCTAACGCATCCGCTCAAACATCGGCCCAAAAATCGAAATCGATTTTTGGAAAGCACGATGCGTAGAGCGTCCTTTGCGGCCCAAAAGGAAGCGCGGCGCTCTAATTGATATTGTTGATATTGCTCGTAAGCCAGGTCTTCAGCATCACGGCAGCTTCGGTCCGATTGCGTACGCCAAGCTCACGCAGAACCGCAGCGGCATGGATTTTCGTCGTCGCTTCCGCGATTTCCAGATCGCGCGCGATTTCCTTGTTCGAATACCCTTCCGCCATCAGCTTGAGGACTTCCTTTTGCCTCGAGGTCAGCCTGCCCAGATTGCCGCTGGTGGTACGTCGATGTGGGATCTGCTCAGGGGGCGTAGGTGCGTGAGTTGCTTGCGCTGCACCCGGGCGTGAAAGAAGTGCAGGGACGTAGATGCGGCCCGAGAGAATTTCGTTGACGGCCATAACGACCTCCTCGTCTCTCTGCGACTTAACGATATAGCCGTGAAGTCCGATCGAAAGAGCCGTCAGTATCTCCGAGCGTGAATCGTTCCCGGAAACGATCGCAAATCGTGTATCCGGATAAGCCGACAGAATGCCGCTGAGCACTTCCTGATTGAACAATCCCGGCATGTTCAGGTCCAGGATCGCAAGATCAACGGACGCCTGTTCCGCCAGCAGACTAAGTACGGCATCGAAACACGACGCCTCAAATATCTCTACACCTGGAATGCCTGCGGTCAGTGCCAACCGCAAGCCACGACGATACAAGCCGTGATCGTCGGCGATGACGATTCGATACATTTGAACTACCCCAACGAAACCTGGAATGATTGAACGGTGATGGCCTTAAAGTCTGGCCAACCACTCGTCGATTCACCCAGTCAACACCCGCAGTGCCCCAACACCGCAAGCGTCATTTGCTAATATAATCCTAAATAACGGGAAACGCTCCTCTTATTTTTGAACCCTGCGAACGGAATCGGCTGACCTGTCGAATATCCGTTCTCAACCTCCAAGACCCGCGTCCCAACAGCTCGCTTCGATGCCACCACCACGCAATTGCCGGGTTGCCGTAGATCGTTCCGGCAATTGGTGGATATTTGGCTCATTGCAAGCACTCATTCGGGTTTGCCGGTCTCACGGCCACAAGCCGATCGGCCAAGAACTGACCGCTGAAGCGTGCTCCGAACCTGCCTCTGCGACAGCATGCCAGCCTTCATCGATCAGTGCGGTCATTGAATACCAGAATGTCTGAATCGCTACCATTCGAATGCACGACGACATCCCCCCCGACGGCCTCATACCATCAAGCTGCAAATATCCGGGTCAAGGTCGGCGGGAAGGCTCACCGGCTTTTAAGAGAACAAGAAAGCAACTTTCCGGATGCTGCGGCCGTGACAACAGCGCTGAGTTCGAGTGAACGTGGGAGGATCAGATGAAAGCAGTGATTCAATGTGGTGGAATGGGGACACGTCTTCGCCCCTTCACATCGGTCTTGCCGAAGCCGCTCATGCCGATTGGTGCCCGGCCGGTTCTCGAGATGCTTCTGAAATGGCTGCGACGCAATGGCATCCAAGAAGTCTACATCACAACCGGGTATCTCGGCCATTTGATCCGCACCGTGTGCGGAGATGGCTCGCAGTGGAACCTGAAAATTCGATACACGCAAGAAATGGAGCCGCTTGGCACCATCGGACCGCTTTCTTTGATCAGAGATGAGCTGACAGAGCCGTTCATAGTTCTCAACGGGGATGTCCTCACGGATCTAAGTCTCAGTCGATTTGTGGCAGCCCACCGCAAGCACAACGATCCGGTGACGATCGCCACAGCCTGCCGCCTGATCAAGATGGACTTCGGCGTCATCGATGAAGTCGACAATAGGGTGCAGATCTTTCGCGAGAAGCCGACGCTTTCGCACCTGGTCAGCATGGGAATCTACTGCATGAACCCAGACGTTCTGCAGTTTATTCCATCTGGCATTCCCTTCGGGTTTGACGACCTGATGCTGCAGATGATGCAGAACGGCACCACCGTCCACGTGTACAAGCATGATGGTCTCTGGCTCGATATCGGGCGCGTCGACGATTTCCAGAACGCGCAAGCCATTTCCTGGGAAGACCAGTCGGCCTCGATCGAGGTCACTGCCACGGCCGCATGACGAGATCACGAAGCCGATCCCACAGTCTAACAGTCTAGGAGGTTATGATGCTCTTGGTCAGTGCCCCAATTTTGGGTGTGCCGGAGAAGACAGCTTTGTCCAAGGTCATCGATAGCGGCTGGCTGACCATGGGAGAGCAGGTGAAAGCCTTTGAAGAGGCTTTTGCCAGTATGCATGGTGCGCAGGATTGCGTCGCGGTCAGTTCTTGCACTGCGGCGCTTCATCTCATTCTACATGCTCTCGGTATCGGACCAGGCGATGAAGTGCTGGTCCCGTCCATGACCTTCGTGGCGACCGCAAACGCGGTTCTCTACGTCGGTGCCACTCCGGTCTTTGTCGACATCGAGTCGGCCGACGTGCCGCTGATGTCGATCGTCGAAGCTGAAGCAAAATGCACTGCGCGCACTAAGGCGGTCATTCTCGTACATTTCGCCGGCTACCTCGCCAATCGGGAAGAATGGCAGAAGTTCGCCCGCGCCCGAGGACTGCAGATCATCGAGGATGCCGCGCATGCGCCCGGCTTGAAGGAAGTGGGTACATTTGGTGCCGCGGCGGCCTTCAGCTTCTATGGCAACAAGAACATGACCACGGCGGAAGGTGGGGCTGTGATTGCCCGAGACCCCAAGCTGCTTGAGACAATCCGCCAGGCCCGTGGGCACGGCATGACCACCGGGACACATCAGAGGCTGAACAGTCGCACGCCGCAGTATGATGTCACCATGCTCGGATTCAACTATCGCATGGATGAAATGCGCGCTGCAATCGGACTGGTCCAGCTGCAGAATTTGCAGGAATGGAATGAGATCAGGCGTATCCTGGTCATGCTATACCGGCGTCTCATCGCAAAACACTGCCCAGCCGTGACAGTCCCGTTCCACGAGCCGCGGACGTCGGCCTATCATATCATGCCTGTCCTTTTGCCGCGCTACGCTGACAGGCAAGACGTCATCGACGAATTGCGCAAGCAAGGAATACAAACGACCATCCACTATCCGCCGGTGCACCAGATGACGCTCTATCGCGAGCTTTTTCCCGGCACCCATTTGCCGCGGACAGAGGACTTTGCCCAGCGTGAGCTCACGCTGCCACTTCATCCCCAGATCACTGCGCCTGTGGTCGAGTCAGTGGCGACCGCTCTTGCCGCTGCGGTCAACAGCTGCGCCCAAGCAGGAACAGCAGCATGAATGCCTTGGATTTATCCATCCATCGACCTGTTGTCCCAAGCGCCGCCCATGGGCTTGCGAGACGAGCAATGGATCTCACCATCGCTACCGCAGCCGCCATAGTGTTCGCTCCGCTGATGCTGGTGATCGCTCTGGCGCTCTTGCTGGAAGGCGGCCGGCCTATCTTCTTTGCGCAGACCCGCGTGGGTGCCGGTGGGCGGCCATTCCGCATGTACAAGTTCCGCAAATTCGCCGTGCGATGCGATCCCGGTGGCCTGGCGCTGACCATGGCCGGAGACAGCCGCATGACGACAGTGGGGCGGTTTCTCGCCCTCACCAAGTTCGACGAGTTCCCGCAACTGTGGAATGTCTTCAGAGGCGAGATGGCTATCGTCGGACCGCGACCGGAGAGCCTTGTCTTCGCCGATTGTTTCCGCGGTGGCTTTGAGGCTGTTCTAAAATACAAACCGGGCTTGTTGGGTCCGGCCCAGGTTCTCTTCCGGCATGAAGCCCATTTTTATCCGCGATCCGAGGATCCGCTCCTTTTCTACCGTGAGGTCCTGTTTCCTGCCAAGGCCAGGCTTGACCTCGCCTATTATCCGCAGCGCACGGTCACCTCTGACATCATCTGGATGGCGCGCGGCTTTCTGGCGGTCCTCGGCCTGGCCTCGTCGCCGCCGACCAGCCCGGTCTCGCCGCCAATCGGCATGTGAGAGCAGTTTGGCATGGCCGCGCTCTGTTGGATTTGCGAGGTCGCCGCATCACGTCATAGGGGGAACGCTTAGTCATGAGCTACAGGGGTAGGAAAGTTCTGGTCACGGGTGCTGATGGGTTCATCGGGTCGCATCTCACCGAAGCGCTCGTCCGCAGTGGGGCGGATGTCACGGCGCTGGCTCTCTACAATTCCTTCGACAGTCATGGTTGGCTCGATGATTTGCCGGCCACCATTCGAAGCCAGTTGAACCTGGTCCGCGGCGACGTCCGCGACAGCGCGTTCCTGAACCGGATCGTGCGCGGCCAGGCCGTTGTGTTTCATCTCGCCGCGCTTATCGCGATTCCATATTCATACGCGGCCGCCCAGTCTTATGTAGACACCAACATCCTGGGCACGGTGAACGTCCTCGAAGCGGCGCGCCAATGGGAGACAGAGCGTGTGGTGCACACCTCGACCAGCGAGGTCTATGGCACCGCACAGACCATGCCTATCCGCGAATCCCACCCGCTGCAGGGCCAGTCACCATATTCGGCATCCAAGATCGGCGCGGACATGATGGCAGAGTCCTACGCCAGGTCGTTCGACGTCCCCGTCGTGATTATGCGGCCGTTCAATACCTACGGCCCACGCCAGAGTGAGCGGGCTATTGTGCCGACCATCATACGGCAGGCCCTCGACAAAAATTGCCCGGCGATCATGGTCGGGGACACAAGCCCGATCCGCGACCTCACTTTTGTGGAAGACACGGCGGCGGCGTTCCTGACCGCAGGTTCGGCCGAACTCGAATTTGGCCATGCCTACAATGCAGGGAGCCAGCGCGCTGTGACGATCTCGGACGTGTTGGATCTGGTGCTCGAGTTGAGTGGCTCCCAAAAACCGGTCCATCGCGACGAAAGCCGCCTGCGGCCGCAGAATTCCGAGGTCCGTGCCTTGCTGGCCGATTCTTCACTCCTCGAAAGCAAGACTGGATGGCGGGCACAGACCAGCCTGCGCGATGGGTTGGGGCGAACCATCGGATGGTGGGAGGCGCGCCTCAGCGAAGGCCGCGTACGACGCGAAATGGGTTATATGACATGACTTTTCACCCGCGTGTGTTGGCTGCGTTGTTGATTGCCGCGGGCATGTCGTTGGGTCTGTCCACGGTCGGAAGCCGGCAAAGCAGCGAGCAGACACAATTTGCTGCGCCGGTGATGATGGATCTACCCGATTATTTGCGCCCAGCGACGGATCCGGCGTTTGGGACCAGTTTCACGCGCATTACCAAGCCGGGAGTGCTTGGTAATGGGCTTGCATGCGAGAAGAATTATTGCACCCACCGGTATTCGAGTGCTCAAGCCTGGAATTCAGACCAGAGCCTTCTTGTCATCACCAACGGCTGTAGCGGCGGCATGTGTTTCTTGGACGGGCGCACATACGCGCCGCTGTTCCGTCGCGCTCGATCTATTGAATGCGAATGGCACCCTCAAAACGCCGATCTGATGATCTGCGTTCAGGGCCGGCAAGTGTCGACCTGGGCGCCACGGACCAATCGCGAAGACGTCCTGTTCGCTTCGACTGAATACCATGATTTCCATTTCGGACCGGGCAAGGGCAATCCAAGCCGTGACGGTGATCGCATAGCGGTGCGCGCGGTGCGTGAGGATGGCGAGACGGTGGTCTTTGCCTACGATCTCAAGCAGCGGCGGAAATTCCCGGACATCGATCTTGGGCATCTTGGCGGAACCAATGGTGCCTGCTCGATTTCTCCGCTCGGAACCAACATTCTATGCCTCCAGGAGATAGTAAGCGGCATCCAACAGGCCTTCATTTTCAGTGTCGAGGGCACTTTGCTCCAGAAATGGACGGAACATCATCGGCCCGGCCACGGCGACATGACAGTCGATGAGGACGGCAGCGAAGTCTATGTCGGCATCAGCAAGTCCGATCCGGACAAGTATCACGTGATCAAGCGAAGGCTGTCCGACGGCAGGGTCACCCCACTTATGAAATACGGCGAAGCCATGCATGCATCCCTGCGTGCGCTGGACAGGCCCGGCTGGGTGTTCCTGACCTATGGCGGCGATCCGGATGAGGTGTCAGCCCGTCCAGACATGGCGCCATATGCACAGGAAGTGATCGCGCTGCGCATCGACGGCAGTGGTGAGATTCGACGCATCGCACAAACGAGAAGCACTCAGTTAGACTATCGAAGCGAAACTCATGCCTCGCCGTCGCCTGACGGCTCACAAGTAGTCTGGTCGAGCAACTGGGGCGTGCCCGGCGGTCCCGTCTACGACTTCGTCTCCCGTGTCGATTGGCCGGAAGAGCCGACGTTGAACCGGAAGGAGATTGTCACCAATGGTCTTCACTAATCGAATCCTTCTTGCCGCGCTTGGTATACTGGCTGCCATCGATATGGCCACCGCAGCGGAGACGCGGGTTGCATATCGACTGTCCGCCGGCGATACCGTCGAGATAGGAATTGCCTCTATCCCGGAACGAACGCAGCGTGCCGTGGTTCAAATGGACGGCACGATCGCGCTTCCCGAAGTCGGGATGGTTTCGGTCGGCGGCCTCACTCCGGCCGAATTGCAGACGCGGATGGAGACGATCTTGCCAACCAAGATATTCCACCAGCGTCTGCCTGATGGGCGAGAGCAAATGATCGTCATCAAGCCGAGCGACGTCACCGCCGTCATCGCAGACTATCGCCCGATCTACGTGACCGGCGACGTGCTCACTCCCGGACAGCAGGCCTATCGACCGCTCATGACCGTGCGGCAGGCGATTGCCGTGTCTGGCGGTTTCAGCCTTCTGCGGTCACGGACAAACCAGGCTGGCCCAGATCCGGTGGATTTGCGGCGCGACTATGAATCGGCTTGGGGGGAGTACACCAGAGACTACTTTCATAGCGCCCGTCTGCGCGCCGAACTTCAGAACCAGGCGAATTTCGACATGAAGCCACCACAAGGGTCACCCTTGTCGGCCGCTTTCGTCTCGGCAATCGCCCAGGCCGAAGCGGAAGGGCTCAAGATTTCCCTGGACAACTTCCAGCAGGAGCAAAGCTACCTCGAAAAAAGCGCCAAGGACGCTGCGGCGCAGATCGCGGTCCTGCTCAAGCGCGAGCAGGTCGAAGCCGATGCAGTGAAGGCGGACGAGGACGATCTGGCGCGAGTGACGAAGGTATATAAAGCAGGCAATCTGACCAACGACAGGCTCGCCGACGTGCGGCGCGGTGTGATTCTCTCTTCCAGCCGGGCGCTCGAAACGTCGGTCGAACTCATGAGAGCGCGACGCCAGCAGGATGATTTTGTCAGACAGCACGAACGCAACGGCAACCAGAGAAGAATTGGTCTTCTGACCGAACTGAAGGACACCAACGTGCGTCTTGCCGACATCACCGCAAGACTTCGCGCCGCCAGCCAGAAATTGCAGCCCACGGGGGCGTCCGCCCAGCCGCTGCCAGTTGCCGGCGAAACCATTCAGGCTCAGGTCACGATCATCCGCAAGGTCGGTGAGGAATGGCGTAAACAGCCGGCCGGAGAAGATACCGAGGTATCACCGGGCGACACGATAGAGGTAAGGTTCAGCAGCGGTCTCGAGAGCGTAGCGATCCAATAGAGCAATTCCAGGAAAAGTGTGAAGGCGTTTTCCGTCCGGAATTGCGCAAAAACAAAGAGATAGAGCGGTTCGGCGTTTCCGTGAAACGATGAACCGCTCTAAACCGGCTGTACCTTGGTCCTGTCGGAATTGCCGTCTGCGTTACTGTCTGAAAGCTCTGGATACTTGGTCCGTGAAGGGTTTCAGCAGATAGGACCAGACATTGCGCTCGTCGGTGCTTATGTGAACTTCGGCCGGCATGCCGGGTTTGAGTATTTTCGCTTCCGTCAGGCAGGTCGCCGCATTTTCGACGTTGATGCGCGCCGAAAAGTACGAAAGCTGACGTTGCTGATCTTTAATCAGATCTGCAGAGATGCGGTTGACCGAGCCTTGGCAAACAGGTGTCGTCCCTGCATCGAACGCCGGAAAGCGGATTGAAACCCGCTGTCCAGGACGTACGTCATCTATACGCTCTGGAGAAACGAGCGCATCCACCACCAGGTTGTCGGTATCGGGCACAATCATCATAAGCACTTCCCCGGGGGCAATCACGCCTCCGACGGTGTGGATCGAGGATTCCTGTACGGTTCCAGTCTGTGGGGCGCGGATATCTGTCCTGGCGAGCTCGTCTTCCGCCACTACCTTGCGCTCATTGAGCTCGGTCTGCTTGGCTTCCGTTTCGCGAAGTTCGCTCGTTACCTCGCTCCGCATTTGCTCGTCGAGCTGAAGCACCTGAAGGTCGGTCTCACTGATGCGAGCTTGGACCTCCGCGATTGCCGCGACGAGGCGTCCTGACTCGCCGCGAGTCCGGCTCTTCTCCAAGCTGACAGTGCTCAGCCTCTCCTTGGAGACCAACTTCTTTGCGTAGAGAGATTCGACGTCAGCAAGGTTCTGCGTCAGCAGATCCAGCGACTCGTCCATTGCCGCCTGCTGTGCTTTGAGGCCATCGATCTGACGCTCCAATTGCTTCGAGCGGCTTTGCAATTGTGCCTTCTGGCCAGCCAATGCCGCCGCCCGGCTTTCGAACACGGCGCGTTCGCCACGGACAAGTGCCGCCAGTTGCGGGTCGCCCATCTGGGCCCGAACGCTGGGTGGGAGTTGCATTTCCGGCAGGCCCTGCCGCTCGGCCTCCAGTCGCGCCAGACGAATGGTGGCGCGATCCAGATCCTCGCTGACTATCTGCAGGTTTGCTCGTGTCAACGTGTCGTTCAGCCTGACCAAGACGTCGCCGGCACGCACATGGTCCCCGTCCTGGGCGAAGATGCCGCCGACAGTGCCGCCGGTTTGATGTTGGACTTTCTTTATGTTGCTTTCGACCACCACGGTGGCGGGCGCAATCACCGCACCGGCAATCTTGGTCAACCCTAGCCAGAGCCCTCCACCGAAGATCAACAGGCAGGTGGTCGCCAGGCCCAGTAGCAGATTGGCCCTGATGCCATCCGGCTCTTCGGTTGGATTCGTCGGGATCAGTTCGCTTTCGCTACCGACCGCGGCATATGATGACACGGTCCCGGTAGAGCAATATCTCACATATGCCTGCCTGCACCTTTCCACGGCGGAACGACAATATGCGGCCAGACCCAAGAGCAGATTGGTCCGGATGCCATTCGGCTCTGGCTTTGCCCCAACCGATGGGCTTTCGCCACCGACCGCAGCATATGACGACGTGGTCATGTTAGGCACTAATACCTCACGCATGGCCGCTTGCACCTTGCTGCAGCGGGACGACAGTATTTGGCCGCGGGAAGGGCCGGATGACATTTGCCAGAACGTCTTCGCGCGAGCCAAATGAATGGAGCATGCCATTCGACAAGACGAGTACCTGATCGATGTTGACGAGAGCCGACGGACGATGCGCCACAACGATTGCGATGCCACCGCGTTCGCGCACCGCCAGGATTGCCCCGGCCAGGGCAACATCGCCGTCGGCATCCAGGTTGGAATTTGGCTCGTCGAGGACGACAAGGAATGGATCACCATAAAGCGCTCTGGCGAGCCCGACGAGCTGCCTCTGCCCAGCTGACAGGGCCGCTCCGCCTTCACCGATGCGCGTTTGGAAACCTTCCGGCAGTCGCATGATCATCTTGTCCACGCCCGCAGCCTTGGCGGCTGCCAGCACGCCTTTTGCGTCTGCCTTGCCGCCGAATCTTGAAATGTTGTCTGCGATCGTTCCGTCGAACAGCTCAACGTCCTGCGGCAGGTAGCCGATATGAGTGCCGAGCAACTCCGAATTCCATTGATCGAGCGCGGCGCCGTCCAACCTTACCGTTCCGCGGAGCGGCTTCCATGCCCCGACCAAAGCACGCACGAGCGTCGTCTTGCCAGAACCGCTCGGGCCGACGATCGCCAACCCCGCGCCCCTCGACAAGCGAAAGCTTACATTGACGAGCGTTGGTCTCTGCAGACTTGGTGGCGCGACCGTCAGTTCCTCGACCGCAAGCTGTGTCTGTGGGCGCGGCAGTTCCATAGGGTCTTTCTGGCTGCCGAAAGCATCCAGTGCTGCCGCCAGGTCGGAATAGCTTCGGCGGGTGGCCAGAAACCCTCTCCAGTTTGCGATCGCCACATCGACCGGCGCCAATGAGCGGCCCAGCAATATGGACGACGCGATGATAACGCCGGGCGAAGCCTCGCCGCCGATCACAAGGTAGGCACCAAGCCCCAGCACGGACGATTGCAGGGCCATGCGGAGTGTTTTCGACAATGAACTCGCTGCGCCGACGACATCGGAGAGCTGTTCCTGGTTCTTGAGGTAAAGATGGCTGATCTCATTCCAGCGCCGACCAAGCTGGGCTGAAAGGCCCATCGCCTGAACAACCTCCGCGTTGCGGCGGCCGGAATCGGCAAGAAGCCGCTGTGCCACGAGCGTTTCAGACGCTCGCGCGGCGGGTTTGCGGGCAACGACTTCCGCGACGACCGTCAAAAGCACGACAGCAGCCGCGCCGAGGGTTGCCAACACACCAAGCGAAGGGTGCAGTAGATAGATGACCACCATATAAAACGGTATCCAGGGAGCGTCGAAGACGACTGTCGGTCCCAGCCCGGAAAGAAAGCCGCGCAACTGGTCCAGATCACGAAGTGGCTGCACACGGTTCGCATCCTGCCCAGCAGTAAGCGGCAGGGAAAGCGAGGCAGCGAACGCCTTTTGCTGCAGATCTCTGTGCAGGCGGCTGCCGATGCGGACCAACAGGCGAAGCCTGACGAAATCGAGGAGTCCATAGACCGCGTAGAGGCCCAGCATCCCGATCGTAAATCCGACGAGAGTGGGAATGCTCTGCGAAGGCAGCACGCGATCGTAGATCTGGAGCATGTAGACGGAGCCGGTCAAGGCGAGAATGTTTATCACCGCCGAGAAAACCCCGACGCCAATCAATCCGTGCATTGAGCCGAACATGGCGGAACGTAGATCGGGCGAGCGCCCTTGCGTTGGCTTCATGATCTGCGATCTTTCGTGCGAAATTGCCGCGCGAACGTGTTGGTCCTGTCGATGATGGGTAAACCCTCTTGCCTTGCGGGAAGCGGCTGCTTTCCGTTAGCTACTGAAACATTACGTTTTGCTTACGTATGTGCCTTTTGATTAAAATGTAGCAAAATCGTGACGCTGGACCGAGAATTCGGGAATTGGCTCTGCAAGGCTGGGGATAACTGGGGTGAGAAACCGGATATTCCCAATGATGAGACAATATTCCCAACCAAGCGACAGATGAGAAGCCCGTGATCACCCTTTGTTACATCATGTCTTCAAAGCCCATGGCGATGAGTGTTTTTCGATTCGCCCATCGAAAATTTAATGAATTTGAGATACACTTAACTGGTGCGCAATTGTCGGACACTGGCGCCGGCAAAGTCAGGAAGGCGGGTCTGTCGTGAGCGAGGAGATCAGTGTCGCCGATGCCTACAGCAAAGGCCGTACCAACTTCATGGGGCTGGAGTTGCTCATCGCGCCCGGTGCGCTCGTTCCCCGACCGGAGACGGAGTTGCTCGGCACGACCGCTCTCGACGTTCTCAGTCAAATGAACCTGCCGGCACCGCGCGTTATCGACATGTGCTGCGGGGCCGGCAATCTGGCGTGCGCCATCGCGCACTACGCCCCCACCGCGCGTGTCTGGGCAAGCGATCTCACCGATGGATGCGTCGACGTCGCGCGCCGCAACGTCGCTCATCACGGGATGGCGGATCGCGTGTCAGTGCTTCAGGGCGACTTGTTCAGTGCCTTCTCAGGCTTGGAGCTTGACGGCACGATCGACATGATCGTCTGCAACCCGCCTTACATTTCGGAAAAGCGGCTCGAGGGCGACCGCGCGCATCTGACCGAGCTCGAGCCGCGTGAAGCGTTTGCCGCTGGCCCCTATGGCCTGAGCATCCATATGCGCGTGATCAAGGACGCGCCGCGTTACTTGCGGCGCGGAGGCATCCTGCTCTTCGAGGTAGGCCTCGGCCAGGACCGGCAGGTCATGAGCCTGCTGGAGCGTTCCAAGGCCTACGAAACCATCCGTGCGGTCACGAACGAAGCCGGCGAGGGCAGGGTGGTTGTGGGACATACCACGCCGCAAGCGTGAGCCAAGCCGCAACTGCGGCAGGCTCGGTTGCGCTGTCGGCGGAGCGCAGAACAGCGCTGCGCAAGATGTCGGCAATCAGTTTTTCTTGCGGAGAACGTACTGCGCAATTCCTTGAATGGAATCGAGGTTCTCCGGCAGGAGCTCGCTGTCTTCGACGGTGATGCCGAAGGTCTCCTCGATAAAGCCGATAACCTCGAGTACCCCTGTCGAGTCGACGATGCCTTGATCGAGAAGGGACGTGTCGCTCTCCAGAGCATCCGCGTCGGCAATGTAGAAATTCGACGCCAGGAAAGCGCGAATCTGATCCCTGCAGGTTTCGGCCCTATCCTTGGTAGACAACATTGAATTCTCCTCCGATACAAAAGATGAATGCTGATCAATTTCATCCAGAAACCGCCTCATGACAGGGCCGTTTTTTTGAGTTTGCCCGTGTCTGTCATCGGTAGGCTGGGTACGATCACGATGGACTTCGGAACCATGAAGTTCTCCAACCGTCTCTGACATTCTTTCTGCAACTGCCTTTCGTCGATGTTTCTTCCTTGCTCCATCACGACAAACGCCTTGACCGCTTGCCCGAGAAGCTCGTCCGGAACGCCGATGACCGCGGCTTCCCGTACACCGGCAATATCCAACAGCGCGTTTTCCACCTCCTTCGGCGCCACTTTCTCTCCTCGCGATTTTATGATCTCGTCGCCGCGACCGATGAAGTAGAGGTATCCCTCCGCGTCCATCCGGCAGTAGTCGCCGGTGTACAAGACCTGCTCGCCCGGCAACGGGCCGGGTTTGAGTTTTCTGGCCGTGGCTTCCGGCTTGCCCCAATAGCCCTTCATCACCGTCGCTCCGCGGATGACGAGTTGGCCAACGACATCAGGGCCGACCGGCCTGTCATGCTCGTCGACAATCCACATTTCCGTGTTCGGAATGGCGACCCCGACGCTCAATGGCTTTCGCTCAAGGTCTTCCGGCGGCAGATAGGTGCAGCGCTTGCATTCGGTGAGGCCATACATCGAATAGATGCGCGCATCCGGAAACAGGTCCTGCAGCATGAGAATGTGCTTGAGCGGCAGGGCGGCCGCAGTGTTCGTTACATAGCGAATGCTCGAAAAATCATGATCTTTTAGTGACTTGAGGTCCGAGAGCGCGGCGAAGATGGTCGGCACGCCGGGAAAACCTGTCACCCTCTCTTCCTTGATCAACCCGAGGATCTGCGCCGGGAAAGCAAACGAGCGTTCAAGCACCAACCTGGCGCCGGTGCGAAACGCCATGATCATCTGGTACAGGCCGTAATCGAAGGCGAGAGGCAGGACGTTGAGGATCACCTCGTCTTCGCAGAGCTCCAGGTATGAAGCGATCGAAGTGCATGCGGCTGTCATGTTCCTGTGCGTCAGCATCACGCCCTTGGGTTCACCTGTCGACCCCGACGTGTAGATGATGGCAGCGAGATCTATATCGATGCATCGGCGCGCCGGCGGTGCGCTGCCGCCGGCGGCGACCGCAGTGTCCCAGCGCACGGCATGCGGCAATCCTGTTAGCTCGGCGTCGACAATCGGACCGGAGACGATCACCCGGCGCAATGACGGGCAGTTGCGTGCCGGTTCGCTGAAGATCGAGTGCAGGTGCCTGTCCGTTATCAGTGCCGTCGGTCGGCAATCGTTGAGCAGATAATCAAGCTTGTCGCTTTTGGTGAGCGGGTTGACGATGCACACAACGGCATTCGCCTTGAGCACCGCCCAAAAGGCGATGACTGTCTCGACGGTGTTGTCGGCGAAGATCATCACGCGATCGCCACGTGCGACCCCAGCCGCGGCCAGATGTTGGGCGATCGCGTTGGAGCGCGCTTCGAGATCGCCATAGGTAACACGTTGTCCGCCGCACACCAGCGCCACCTTCTCACCGACCCGGCTGGCGGCGTGGGTGAGGTAGTCATGCAGCAGAGGCACGGCGCCATGCATCATGCCAGCACCTCTTCGCGATGCTCGCGGTCAACGTCGACGGTGAGGTCGACCCTGCGAGCTCCACCGGGACGGCTTACGACAAACTGCTGGTGAAGGAGCTGGGTCGACAGCACGCCGACCAGCGCCATGTTGTCGGAGTTGGAGAGATCGCCGTCGCCCGCCCTGGCTCGACACTTGTCCAGCAGCCGCGTGACCGACTTCGGATCGAAAACGTTCGCCTCGCGCAGCGCCGTCTCCGAAAGCGCTTCGCGGACATAGGCCGGAGCATCATCGGCGACGAAGCAAAGCGCATTGGGCGCCCGGTAAGGCTGCTTCTTGCGGGCCACGATTTCCGGCGGCACGATCGGTTCCGCCACCCGCTTCAACACGTGCTTTTCGTCGAGGACGCGCAGCTTGTAGTCAGCAGGAAGCGAATTCGCCAGCGTCACAAGTTCATCGTCCAGGAACGGGAAGCGCCCCTCGACGGAGTGGGCCATGAGCATCCTGTCCCCTTGCGAGGAAAGCAGGTATCCCGACATCAGCGTCTGGATCTCGATATACTGGTCCTGCGCGAGAGAGCCCCATCGCGAAAACTCCGCGGGCAGGCGGGCGATCAGCTCGGGCACGGCATTGCGGCGCTCGGACTCGGCGCGCATGTCGGCGGAGAACAATCGCTTGATGGCGCTGGTGGTGCGCCAGCGTGTGTCATGCGCAAAGCCGGGCGTGTCATAGGCCTGTATATCGCGCCCGAAGAACTGGCGCGCCATTGCTTGCTGATGCACTGGCGAGCGGCTGAGATAGGGATACAGGCGCTCCAGCAGCCGTGAGCGTCGCGTCGATGCGGGCTGGCGTCCCCAGAAACGGCGGACCTTACCTTCGCGGAACAGGTCGTAGCCGGCGAACATTTCGTCGGCTCCTTCGCCGGTCAGCACGACCTTGATGCCGTGTTCTCGCACCAGCCTCGAGAGCAGGAACAGCGGCGCAGGCGCGGTCCTCAGGATTGGACGTTCGGTGTGGTAGATCACCTCAGGAAAGACCTCAGCGATGTCGCTGCGCGAAACCACCACCTCATGGTGCTCGCTCCCGGTCGCGCCGGCGACCAGGCGCTGGAAGCGGGTCTCGTCATACTCGGCGTCGGCAAAACGCAGGGAGAAGGTTTGGAACCGTTCGCCGGCGTAGCGCCTTCCCAGCGCGGCGACCAGCGAGCTGTCGAGCCCGCCCGACAGATAGCAGCCGACCGGCACGTCGGCCTGCACGATCCTGAGCGCCGTCGCCGCCTCAAGGGCGCCGCGCACCTCGTCCACCGCGTCGTTGAGTGAGCCGGTGAATTCGTCACGGCGAGGATCGGAAATTTCGGGGTAGCAAGGCTTCCAGAAAGCCCGCTCGCGAACGGTGTCCCTGTCGTAAATGCGGACATGCCCCGGGGTGAGTTCGCTGATCCCCTCAAATACGCCTTGCGGCGGCACGACTGTCCAGAGTGTGAAAGTCTGGTCGATGCCGGCTGGATCGAAGGCACGGGGTATATCAACGTCGGCCGCGAAAATGGCTTTCACTTCGCTGGCAAAGTAAACGCGGCCCCCATGCTCGCAGAAATGCAAGGGGCAGATGCCAAACCGATCGCGCGACAACACGAGACGACCTGCCACGGAGTCCCAGATTGCAACCGCCCATTGCCCATTCATCCGCGCGAAGGCGGCCTCACCCCACGCGCGATAGGCATGGACGATGACCTCCGTGTCGCTATGGGTGCGAAAGCGGTGGCCGAGGGCGATCAACTTTTCACGCAGCTCGATGTAGTTGAAGATCTCGCCGTTGAAGACGATCCAAATCGTGTCGCCTGTGTCGGCGAGCGGCTGCTGGCCGCTGGAAAGATCGACGACAGACAGTCGGGCATGCGCCAAACCCGCGCGTTTGTCGCGGTAGAGGCCGCGTTCGTCCGGACCGCGATGCGCGAGCGCGCCCACCATGCGCATCAGCGCTTCGCGCGAAGGGGGCGCCGCGGCGCCGCTCAGCGACACGATTCCGGCGATACCGCACATCGGCTAGTCCTCGCCCACTGCAGCGGATAGCAAAGGCCGTGCGTGAAGATAGCGTGCGGCACGCCGTTTGCTGTCGATGTCCTTGAACACTTTCTCGACCTGGGCCGCGGTAAGGCCGGCAGCTGCCGCGACCTCATCGGCAGAAATTCCGTGGTTCAAACCGTAGAGGCACAGATCCATCAGACGATAAGGCAGGGCGAAATAGAATTCCTCCTGACTCTGTGCCATGGAGAAGGTGTCGGTGGTTGGCGGCCGCCGCCGGATCTCTTCATCCACCCCAAGGTATTCTGCCAGCTGGTAGACCTGGGTCTTGTAGAGGTGGACGATCGGCATCAGATCGGCAATCCCGTCGCCTTGCTTGACGAAAAAGCCTTGGTCATGCTCCAGGCGGTTTGGCGTACCTGCCACAGCATAGTTGAGGCGGTCCGCATGGTAGTACTCGGTCATTTTGCGCAGGCGTTGCTTGTAGTTGGTTGCAGCGACGATCTGCAGATAGGCCGCCGGCGACAGACGCACCGTATCTGTCTTGCCCTCGGGGTCCTGAACCGTGAGGCGCGTGATGTTGAGACCGTTGCTCTCGAGAACCGACGCGAGCACCAGCTTGCATTTCCAGCCGTCGCCATATTGGGGAACGACGGTCTGGATCGCTTCGATCTGTCGACGATAGGCGCCGACGGCCTCAAGGGCCGGTGCTATGTCTTCCAGGATCGTATCGATGCCGAGCTGGGCTGCGACGCTGCGGCCAAGCCTTAGCGAATCGCCGGAGGAATGGCGCTCCGGCATAAATATCCCCAGGACTTTGTCTTTCCCGAACGCTCGTGCGCATAAGGATGCGACAACGGAGCTGTCGATACCCCCGGAGAGGCCGACAACCACGCCACGACGCCGCAGCGTGCCAAAAACCTGCTCGCGCAGGATTTGGACGATGCGATCGACTTCCATGCGAGCATCGAGCACCAGCGTGCCCATGCTGAATTCTGAAATCACGTCGATGGTCTGTACTCCCGATTGCGAACCTCGGTTGAAGAATAGGTTTGCTCCACCGCCTTCTCGATGAGCGGGCGGTTGATGACGAGATGGGGCTCTGTGATCATATCGAAGTGACTGCCAACGACCGGAATCACATCCAGATGCGCGAAAGCGCCATCCCACCCTATGGCCAGAGGCATTTTGGGCCGAGCGCAGCGGAAGAGGGTTGCGGTGATCGGCAGCGTCCGTCTGGGTATCGCCAACCATCGGTAGAAGGCTCGTCCCCGCAACTGCCCCTGCAGTTCCAGTTTGGTTCTGAAGCTCGTCGCGTTGAACTCATCCCGGGCGTAGCGATCGAGGATGCGGGCGAGCTGCGCCTCGAAGCCAGTTTTGACAGCGATCTTTGCAAGGAAGCGGCACGCCATCCGGTCAGCGGTTACGCGGTTGGTGCGGATCCGATCGAATGTGCGGGTAACCATCTCCCAATAGGTGCTGCGCTCGCCGAGGAGGCTCGTGTCGAGGATTCCCAGGAACTTCACAGTTCGCCCCGCGGCCAGCAAACGTTCCGCAACCTCGAACGCGACGGCGCCGCCGAGCGAATGGCCGAGAAGGCGCACATGGCCCGTGGGCTGGGCGCGGCAGATCTGCTCGACCGCGGAGTCGGCCATGTCGGCGACGGTGTTTTGTCCGCGCAATATCATAGCCAGCGTAGGGTACTTGATGGGGGTCACTCGTGCGACCTTGCTCATCGAGGATGCAAAGGCAGCAAAGCTCGGGCCATAGCCAACGGATCCCGGGAGCAGAAAAAGAATAGGAGGATCGTACTTCTGCGCGCGCGCGTGCAGGTCGCCTGCCTGTGCCGACACGACCGCCTTGACCATTTCGTCCACGCTCATCCCGACCGTGAAGCCCTGGAGACCGAGTTCCTGCCCGATGGCACTTTCTATTTCCATGACGCATTGCAGCAGCTTCAGCGAATCTCCACCTGCGTCATCCCAGCGTCCTGCAGCGACGCGCGTGTTGAGGGTGTTATTCCATGCATGCTGCACTATCCGATGGACGTTCAGTTCGCTTCCTGCATCGGGGGGCTGCGGGGCCAGCGCGGTCTTCCTGGCTGAAATATCCATTTCCGCAAGCGTCGCCATATCGGCCTTCCCACTCGGCAGGCGCGGAATCGCATCTATCGTGTGCAGTCGCACGGGACGCAGGGGCGGCGGCAGCTTCGTTCTGACTAGCTGGCGAAGCTCGTCCGAAAAGGCCGCGCCCGGCGGGCGCTGAGGAACGGCGAATGCGACAAGCTCATTTGCCGCGGTCACGATTGCCACGGCATCCTCCACGGAAGACGCGCAACGCAACACCCGCTCGAGCTCGGCAGGCTCGATGCGTCGACCATTGATCTTTACCTGGCGCCCCTTGCGGCCGACGATCCGCAGCAAGCCATGACTGTCAAGTTGGACGAGGTCACCCGTCGCGAAGATCCGAAGATCCGGGTCATCCGGATCCGATTCCGCCGGCACGACGGCGCCGTTCTCCCAATGGCCAAGCAGGACATACGGGCCTCTTATCATAAGCTCTCCGATCTTACCCGGCTGAACGCGGCGTCCCTTTTCGTCGACAATCGCGAACGTGATTCCTGGGAGCAGCCAGCCAACCGGGACCGAGGCGCCTTCCTCCGGCCAGTCTTGCGGCAAGAACCATTGCGAGCCGGTGGTCTCGGTTGACGAGTAACCGATCTGGATCAGGCAAGTGCTCGACACGGCTTTGCGCAGCAGGGCGATATCGGCCCATGACACCTTCTCCCCGCCGATCCGGGCCACTCTGAGCGAGCGGAAGGCGTCAGCTGGTTTGTCTGCCATGAGTGCGCGAAGCAACGCCGGCACCAGATAGGTGACGGTCACGCCTTCGGATTCCACTAGGCGCCGGACCGCGCGCAAGCCAACGACGCCCACCTCGACGAGATGCAAGGTCGCACCGGTGAGAAGGGCGGCGAGAACCTCCCGGCAGCCGGCGATCGTGGCTGGCCCGGTCAAGGGCAGGAAAACATCGTCCGAATTGATGTGGCATGCGTCGACATATTGCTGGACCCGCAAAAGCAGGCTGCGCTGGCTGTTGACGATGCCTTTGGGATGGCCGGTGCTGCCTGAAGTGTAGAGCACGATCGCGGGCGCGTCGACCGAGACGGAACAGGACTGGGGTATCGGCTGGACTTGCGGCGGGATGCTGGCGGTCGCATCGATCCAGTGGACATCGTGAGCCAAACCGACAGCGCGACCATTGCCGTCGCCTATAACCGCTGAAAGCCGCGCCGCAACGACAATGTCATTGGTTCGCGTGTCGGGGTCTCTCGCGTTGAGTGGCACCGAAGGCCGCCCAATCGCCATGCTCGCCAGCATGGCCACAGGATACCAGGCCGAGTTGGCCTGAAGGATCCCGATCGCCTGCCCGTTGGGAACGACGGCCGCAATTCGGTGGGACAGCATCTCGACGGCCTGGAAAAGCTGGGAATACGTCAAACGGGTGGTGCCGTCGCTGATCGCGAGCTTGTCGGGATATTGGCTGGTGATGCTTCTCAGGTGGTCGAAGACGGCAACATTCGCAAAATCGGCGCCCATCCGTTGATAAGGGTGCAGTACAGGACCGCCCTGATCAAGTGCGTATTCCGGGACGTTTGACCATTTACGGGTGTCCACTGGCTGACAATCCGCCCGTAGATCCAGACGCGCCTTTTCTGATCCCAAATATGCCGGAGACATGAGCTGCCCACGCTAAGATTAAGGTCACTTATCGCCCCCGGCCGAAATCTTTTCATCGATCATTCTGATGAAGCCGCGATCTTCGCCAAATGGCCGCGTTTGCGCCCTTTGGCTGTCATTCCATGCGGCGGACGCGTCATATCGACGGAAGGGACGCGCCTGGCGTACCGACCTGCGCAACCGGTATTGGCTCCGTGGTGTTCACGGTTCTGGCGATATCGGTAAATCTGCGCGCTATAGCGAGGAGCAAAAAGACCAGTGGTTTGCGCTTACTCGGCTCTCTGGTCAGCTTTTTGGGCTTTTCTTGATTTATTCGGTGCTTTTCTCGGGCCATGCCCGCCGGTGTCGGAGTCTCCGTCGGAGACAAAGCAGTATGCAAAGATATGGCCCCGATTCTCGTCGGTTACTCGGATCCAATCCTTTTCCCACGTTCGCAGGGTAACATGTCGATTTGTCGACATGGCGGCGGCTTTAAAAGGGCTCGGCGCGTTGACGATACGCACCGAGATCACGTCATCGCCCTCCATTTGTTCGACGAGGTACGTCTGCATGCAGGTCTCCCCAGCCACCACAACCTTAACGTCGGCCAGACAGTTCGGTTGCAGCGTAGCAGAGAGATTTTTGACAAGTGTGACGAACCGTCGAGGCCGCAGCCGGGCCGCTCCGAGAACTCGGTTCTTCAAACCGCCTCAAAATCTGTCTGCGGAGCGCGCACGACCGTAAACCTGAGCAAAGCTAGCGTTGGATCGACCAGGCGGCGCGCAGGTCGTCGGCTTGGGCGGCCCGGACGCCGCAAGCGGTCAGAGCGCATTTGGTTGCGGTTACGAGCGCGGCATTGTCCCTGGCGGTTGTGCCGTCGGCGAGAGTAAAATTGTTCTCGAAGCCGACGCGGACATGGCCGCCCAGCAGCGCACCGGCCGTAACGCAGGCGGTTTCTTCCCGACCGAAGGCGCAGACCATCCAGTGCGCAAAGCGCGGACGATCATGCGCAAGGAAGGGAAGCAGGTCAGTCGGCCGCGAAACCTGTCCTGGCGTGTAGCGGCCGAGCACATAGAGCACAGGGATGTCGTCGAAAGGCACCAGTCCGCGCTGCTGCATGGCGGCCAGGGCCGCCGCCTCTTCGGGCGCGTAGAGGATCATCTGAGGGGCGATCCGCTCGCTCTTCAACCACCGTAGGAACTCCGCGAAAGCGGTCTCATGGGCGGCGTCTGGCACCAGCTCGCGCAGCGCCAGCGAAACCGCCTCGGGGCGAGTAGCGCGCACCACCGCCATCTGCTCGGCCGGTTGGTATTGGCCGACCGCTTCGCTGGTGATCTGGATGATCAACCGCTCGCCCACCGCATCATGTATCGCTTTCGTCGTCTCGCGATAGGCGTGCGCGTCGAGCAAATGGCCGCCGTCGCGATCGCGGACATGGGTATGAATCATGGCGGCGCCCGCCTCGAGGCAGGCGGCGGCGGTCCGAGCCAATTCCCGGGGGCCGATCGGCAGGGCAGGGTGGTCTCTCTTGCCACGCCGTCCACCATTCGGCGCAACGGCGATCGCAGTGGGCGCTATGAGTCCGGGGCCAGTCATGCCCCTATCGACAGTCATAGATGCAGTCCAATTGTTTCACCATTGCACGCTCTGTAACATATGTTGCATGATAGTTCGCTCCAAATCGTGCCACCGTCAATCGAGGAAAGCATGACACACATCCTGCATCGCCAGATCCATGCGACCCTGCCCGTCGCGGCTGGCGGCAAGGGTATCGAACTCTTCGACCGCGATGGCCGCGCCTATATCGACGCGTCGGGCGGCGCGGCGGTTTCCTGCCTCGGCCACGGCCATCCCGACGTGACGGCTGCGCTTCACGCACAGGCCGACAAGCTCGCTTATGCCCATACCAGCTTCTTCACCAATGAGCCGGCCGAGGCATTGGCCGACAAACTCGTCGCCGGCGCGCCGCAAGGCATAAGCCACGTCTATTTCGTGTCTGGCGGCTCCGAGGCGGTGGAGGCGGCGCTCAAGATGGCACGGCAGTTTTTCGTCGAGACTGGCAGGCCCGAGCGGCGAAACGTCATCGCCCGCCGTCAGAGCTATCACGGCAACACGCTTGGCGCCCTCGCTGCCGGGGGCAATGAGTGGCGCCGCGCCCAATTCCGCCCGTTGCTGATCGACACGCATCATATCGACCCATGCTATGCCTACCGCTACCAGAAAGCCGGTGAGAGCGAGGAGGCCTACGGCCTACGTGCTGCCCAGGCGCTAGAGGACAAAATTCTCGAACTCGGTCCGGACACTGTCATGGCCTTCGTGGCAGAACCTGTCGTTGGCGCGACAGCAGGGGCGGTGCCCGCCGTTCCCGGCTATTTCAGACGCATCCGCGAAATCTGTGACCGCTACGGAGTGCTCCTCATCCTCGACGAGGTGATGTGCGGCATGGGCCGCACCGGCACGCTGCACGCCTGCGAACAAGATGGCGTTGCGCCCGACCTGATGACAGTCGCCAAAGGCCTCGGCGGAGGCTACCAGCCCATTGGTGCGGTGCTGCTTGCGCGCCGCATCTTCGAGGCTTTCGCCGAAGGCTCCGGCTTCTTCCAGCACGGCCACACCTATATGTGCCACCCGATGGCGTGCGCGGCAGCGCTTGCCGTCCAGGAAGTCATCGAGCGGGACAGGTTGCTCGACAACGTCAAGGCGATGGGCGCCGATCTCGCCCGGCGCCTCGGCGAGCGTTTTTCCAACCACGCCCACGTCGGCGACATCCGCGGCCGTGGCCTCTTCATGGGGCTTGAGCTGGTCGAAGACCGTTCGTCGAAGGAGCCGTTCGATCCGAACCGCAAATTAAATGCTCGCGTCAAGCGCGAGGCGATGGCGCGCGGCCTGCTCGTCTATCCCGCGGGAGGCACGATCGACGGCCTGCGCGGCGATCATGTGCTGCTTGCGCCGCCCTTCATCATAGACGCCGCAGCAATCGACGCGGTTGTCGAACGGCTCGGCGACGCGATAGACGCTGCGTTGGCATAGCGCCAGCGCTCCTCATTCCGGCAGATAGGCCCCGAACGCCTGTAACTCCAGTTCCGTCTCCCTGACACGAGCCGCGGCGGCCGTCCCGCTGCGCGCCAGCATCGTTGCAGCCAGCGCTTCCACGATAGCCATAGCTGCGGTCACCGACGGGAAGAAGGAGGGGCTGTCGGTAGAGAAACGCAAGGTAACGTCGGCATGCCGCGCGATCGGAGCAGCCATGCTGTCGGCGATCGCGACAATCGGGACGCTGTGTCGTTGTGCAGCCTCCACCACCGGCCCGAGTTCACGCGAATAAGGCAAAAAGCCGATCGCGACGACCGCGTCCCTCTTTCCGAGCGCTGCGAGTTCCGCCTCGATCGCACCGCCGTCGCCGCCGAGCAGCGTGATCTCGCGCCGAAACATCCGGCAGAGATAGACGAGCGCGTGGGCAGGCGCACGGCAGCTTCGGAACCCGGCGACGCGTATGTGCTGCGCATTCTCCAGTATCACGCAAGCCCTTGCGATTTCTTCGCTGCCGTTGAACGATTCGGCCGCCGCCAGATTGGCCACCGTCGTCCTCAGCGATTCCGCGAAGATCGCCTCCGACCCGCGCTTGACAAGCGCATCGGCCCTCGCCGCGAAAGGCGCCTTGCCGAAGCGCAACCGGTCCTCGAACGGCTTGCGCAGCGCCGCCCAGTCGCCAAAGCCTAGCCGCCGCGCCAGCCGCACGAAGGTCGTCGGTGTCACCTCTGATCGCGAGGCCAGCACCCGCATGGAAACCAGCGCCACCTCATCGGGATGATCGACCAGGAATCGCGCCGCCTTGCGCAGTTCTGAGCTCAGTTCGGGGAGTTCGGATAGTATGCGTGCCAGAAGCGCGTCGAAACCCATCTCCCGCTTATCCATTGTAACAAGCATTTCCCTTGATTGATAAAGCGCAACAATCGTAGCATGCATTGACGTGCCCTGACACTAAAACACCGGACGGCCGCGACGGCACGCAAAGTACCAAGGGAGAACCAGATGAAACATGCCCGGACTGCACGCCTCGGAGCGCAGATCGCCGCCTTGTCGGCCGCGCTGCTGTTTTCGGCCAGCGCAATGGCGCAGCAGAATTTCGTTACCATCGGGACCGGTGGCGTCACCGGCGTCTACTATGCCGCCGGCGGTGCTATCTGCCGCCTGCTCAACAAGGATCGCACGACACACGGCATCCGCTGCTCGGTCGAATCGACCGGCGGATCGGCATTCAACGTGAACACGATCAAGGAAGGCGAACTCGACTTCGGCATGGCGCAGTCCGACGTCCAATACAACGCTTTCAAAGGCCAGGAATCATTCAAGGACGGTGGCGCTCATACCGATCTGCGCGCGGTTTTCTCGATCCATCCGGAGCCGTTCACGGTCCTGGCGCATCCGAATGCCGGCGTGACGAAATTCGAGGACTTCAAGGGCAAGCGCTTCAACGTCGGCAATCCCGGTTCCGGAACGCGCTCTTCCATGGAACGTCTGCTCGGTGCGATGGGCTGGACGTTGGCCGACTTTTCGCTCGCATCGGAGTTGAAGGCCGACGAGCACGGCCCGGCGCTCTGCGACGGCAAGATCGACGGATTCTTCTACGGCGTCGGCCATCCTTCGGCTAACATCCAGGATCCGACGACCACCTGCGGTGCCAAGCTCGTGCCGTTAACTGGAGAAGTGGTGGACAAGCTCGTTGCCGAGAATCCTTACTATGCCAAGGCGATCATTCCGGGCGGCCTTTACGCAAACAATCCCGACGACACCGGGACTTTCGGTGTGCTCGCCACGCTGGTCACTTCGGCCAAGGTTCCCGATGAGAGCGTCTATCAATTGACCAGGGCGGTGTTCGAGAATTTCGACGAGTTCAAGTCGCTGCATCCGGCCTTCGCCAATCTCGATCCGGCCAAGATGGTGTCGGAGGGGAATTCCGCGCCGCTGCATCCGGGCGCTGAAAAATACTTCAAGGAAAAGGGCTGGCTGAAGTAGGCTTCGTGATCTGACGACAGTCCGGCGGGTCCCGTGGACCCGCCGGGGCCATCCGCAACAGGAGGCGTCATGAGCGAAGTTAAGGAACAACCGGCCAGCGTCGATCTCGAAGAGCTCGAACAACTTGTCGCGGAGGCCGATACGGGTGGCCGGCATCCGGGCGGAATAGTCGCTCGAATCTTGCTCTGGGTTGCAGTTGCGTGGTCGCTTTTCCAGCTCTGGTACGCTTCGCCTTTGCCGTTCGTGTTCGGCTTCGGCATCCTCAATGACACGGAAGCGCGCGCCATCCATCTCGGCTTCGCGCTGTTCTTGACCTTCCTCGCCTATCCGGCGCTGAGATCCTCGCCCCGCGATCGCGTGCCAGTGCTCGACTGGGTGCTGGCCGTGGTGGGCGGATTCGCCGGCGCCTACCTCTTTCTCTTTTACGTCCAGCTTTCCGGACGGCCGGGCCAGCCGACCACGCTCGATCTCGTCACCGGCACCGTTGGCATCCTGTTGCTCCTCGAGGCGACGCGCCGCGCGCTCGGCCTTCCGATGGTGGTCGTGGCGTGTGTCTTCATCTTCTACACCTTTGCCGGCCAGTACATGCCGGACGTGATCCAGCATCGCGGCGCTTCGCTCAACAAGTTTCTAAACCATCAATGGCTGACCACCGAAGGCGTCTTCGGGATCGCACTTGGCGTGTCGACGAGCTTCGTCTTTCTCTTCGTCCTGTTCGGCACGCTTTTGGAGAAGGCAGGCGCCGGCAACTGGATGATGCAGATCTCCATCGCGCTGCTCGGCCATTTGCGCGGTGGTCCGGCAAAGGTCGCCGTGGTCTCATCGGCCCTCAACGGCGTCGTGTCCGGCTCGTCCGTCTCCAATGTGGTGTCGGGCGGCATCTTCACCATCCCGCTGATGAAGCGCACCGGCCTTTCCGGTGTCAAGGCGGGCGCCATCGAGGCCGCGGCCTCGATCAACGGCCAGATTATGCCGCCGGTCATGGGTGCGGCCGCCTTCCTGATGGTCGAGTACGTTGGCATTCCCTATTCGGAGATCGTCAAGCACGCGCTGTTGCCGGCGGTTTTTTCCTACATAGCACTGCTCTATATGGTTCACCTCGAAGCGATAAAGATGGACCTGAAGACGATCCCGCAGCGTCCGACGCCGGCAAGAGAACGAATGCTGCGGATGGGGCTGGGACTGTCGGGCAGCATTCTCGCCGTCTGTATCGTCTATTACGGCATTGTTGCTATCCAGGCTGTCTTGGGCGGGACCGCGCCGCCGGTGCTCGCAGTTGCTGGCGTGGCTCTCTACGTCGCCTCCGTCTGGTATTCCTCCCGCTATCCGGATCTCGCGCTCGACGATCCGAACGCGCCGATCCTGGAACTGCCGCGCGCCTGGGACGTCACGCGGACCGGGCTCGATTTCCTGATCCCGATCGCCGTGCTTCTGTGGTGCCTGATGGTCGAGCAGATGTCGCCTGGCCTCTCGGCATTCTGGGCAACGGTCTCGATCCTCGGTATTGTCGCCACCCGCAAGCCGCTGATGGCGGTATTTCGTAAAGAAAACCTCGCCGCCTCGGTGCGTGCTGCCTGGGACGACCTGATCGACGGGCTGGCGCTCGGCGCCCGCAACATGATCGGCATCGGTATCGCCACGGCCACCGCCGGCATCGTCGTCGGCACGATCACGCTGACCGGTCTCGGCCTGATGATGACGGAACTCGTCGAGTTAATCTCCGGCGGCAACGTCATCCTGATGCTGATCCTCATCGCAGCGATCAGCCTTGTGCTCGGCATGGGTATCCCGACCACCGCAAACTACATCCTGGTCGCCACGCTGATGGCGCCGGTCGTGGTCGATCTCGGTGCGCAGGCCGGATTGCCAATCCCGTTGATCGCTGTCCACCTGTTCGTCTTTTACTTCGGTATCATGGCGGATATCACTCCGCCCGTCGGGCTGGCGGCCTTCGCGGCGGCGGCGATTTCCAAGGAAGATCCGATCGCCACCGGTTTCCAGGGCGCGCTCTATTCGCTGCGTACCGCGATCCTGCCCTTCGTCTTCATCTTCAACCCGGCGATCCTGCTGATCGGAGTCGACACCTGGCCTCAAACGATCTGGGTGGCGACGGTCTCATTGATCGCCATCCTGCTTTTTTCGGCCGCGACCATGAACTGGTTCGTGACGAAAAGCCGTCTGTGGGAAAGTGCCGCCCTGCTTCTCATCTGCTTCACGCTGTTTCGGCCGGACTGGTGGCTCAACCAGGTGTCGCCGCCTTACGAGGAATTGCCGGCGAGCGAGTTCCTGTCGGCAGTCGGGCAGGCGCCGGCCGACGGCCGCATCAATTTCGTCGTCGAGGGTGTCGACCTCATGGGCGAAGATGTACGCAAGACCGTCAACGTGCCGCTCGGCGAGCCGGGCGAGCCGCTGGAGCGGCTGCGCGGCATCGGTCTTACCATCACACAAGCGGGCGACGCGCTGATGATCAGCAATGTCGATTTCGGATCCTACGCCAAGCGCATCGGGCTGGATGTCGGATATGACGTGGTGGCGGTGCTCAGAAAGGCCGACCAGCCGTCGAGCCTCATTCCAATCGGCCTGGCGCTTGCTGCGACCGCTGGCGTTGCGGCTCTGCAGTTTGCGCGAGCGCGCAAGCAGGCGGAGGAAGGCGGGTCGACTGGCTGAGTCTGGAACGGTTGATAACAGCTGGCGGCAGGCGCCGGGAAAAACCTCAGTCGGCGGTCAGGACAACCTTGACGCTCTGCGAGCGATCGGTAGCCAGGCGAAACGCGTCGCGTGCCGAGGAAAGGGGGCGTTCCGCGGTCACCAGTTTCAGGACGTCTATGTCGCCGCCGACGATGAGATCGACCGCCTGGTTGAATTCTGCGCCGAAGCGGAACGTGCCTTTCAGGTCGATTTCCTTGGCCATCAGCGCATTGGCCGCCACCGGGATCTGACCACCCGGAAGATTGCCGACCTGAACGACCGTGCCGCCGCGCCGGACGCTGGCGATCGCCGCCGCGAGGCCCGCTGCGGTGCCTGAAATCTCGAACGCGACATCGATCGCCTTGTCGGCCGCGAGCGCCTTGAGCTCCTCGTCGCCGCCAGACAGGTCGATCGTCCTGTTTGCTCCAAGTTTGCTGGCGAAGGCAAGCGGCGCCTCTGCTATGTCGACGACGGTGAGATCGTCACACCCCTTGAGCCTGGCGGCGAGCATGGTCAGAAGCCCGATGGGGCCGGCGCCGAACAGGATGACGTTGCGGCCGGCGATGTCGCCGGCCCGCGCCACTGCGTGCAGGCTGACGGCGAGCGGTTCGGCGAGTGCCGCCGCCTGGTAGGCGACATCAGGCGGGACCTTGATGCATTGCGCGGGTGTGGCGTCGAACACGCTGGCAAAACCGCCCTGCATGTGCGGCGTTTTCGACGCCGAGCCCATGAAATAGATGTTTTCGCAGAGATTGGCGCGGCCCTCCGCGCATCGCGCGCATTGTCCGCACCAGCGCGACGGGTTGACCGCCACGCGATCGCCGACGGCAAGTCCTGACGCGTCCGCGTTGATTTCCACGATCTCTCCGGCGACCTCGTGGCCGAGCACGAGCGGCGATGTGACGACAAAATCGCCGGTCCGCGCATGGCGGAAATAGTGCAGGTCGGAACCGCAGATGCCGCCTGCGCCGAAGCGCACGCGCACCATTCCCGGTGCGAGGGGGCAGAGCGGGTGCTCGACGACCCGCAGATCCTCAGGGCCGAACAGCGTCGCAGCAACTGCGCTGTCGATCATCGGATCAGTCCCATTTGCGTCGGTAGCCACAGCGTGATGGCGGGGATGAAGGTGATCAGGATCAGCGCAACGATCAACGGAACGAGCCAGGGCAGAATTGCCATGGTCGTGCGCTCGACCGACAGCTTGGCGACCCGCGAGAGGACGAACAGCACCATGCCGAGCGGCGGATGGAGGAGACCAATCATCAGATTAAGCGTCATGATCAGACCGAAATGCACCGGGTTGATGCCGTACACGGCGGCCACCGGCAACAGGATGGGCACGAGAATGGTGATCGCCGCGATCGTATCGAGGAAGCAGCCGACCACCAACATCAGGACGTTCACCAGGATGAGGAAGACCCACTTGTTGTCGGTCAGCGCGAAGATGAAGGTCGAGAATAGCTGTGCCGCTTGGCTGACAGTGAGCAGCCAGGCGAATATCGAGGCGGCCGTGACGATGAAGAGCACGGAGGCCGTCGTCTCGATCGTGTCGAAGCTGGCCTTGGCCAGCGTGCGCAGCGTCATCGTGCGGTAGCGCACCAACCCGAGGAAAAGCGACCAGATCACGGCGGCCATCGCCGCCTCGGTCGGCGTGAACCAGCCCATCGTCATGCCGCCGATCAGGATTACCGGCGTCATCAGCGCCATGACCGCGGAGAAATTGAAATACCAGTCGGCCGCAATCAGCACCAGCAGCGCGATGCCGACCGCGACATTGATGGACAGGCCAAGCTGCACCAGCAGATAGCAGGCGAGCGGGAAGGCAGCCACCACCAACACCTCGCCGGCAGCTTCGGCGAGCCGTCCAAGCTCGAACGACGTGTCGGAGCCCCAGCCGCGCCTGTAAGCGAAGATGGCGACCGTCACCATCATCAGCACGGTCATCACCACACCGGGCAAGATGCCGGCCATGAACAGCGCGCCGATCGAGACATTCGCCATCATGCCGTAGATGACGAAGGGCAGCGACGGTGGGAAGATCGGCCCGAGCGTGGCCGATGCTGCGGTGACCCCGACGGCCGCCTCGATCGGATAGCCGTGATCCTTCATCGCCTTGATCTCGATCGTGCCGATGCCGGCGGCGTCGGCGAGCGCGGTGCCCGACATGCCAGAAAAGATCACCGATCCGATGATGTTGACCTGCGCCAGGCCGCCCTTCATCCAGCCGACCAGGGCAAGGGCGAAGGCGTAGATGCGCCCGGTGACGCCCGCAATATTCATGAGATTGCCGGCAAGGATGAAGAAGGGAACGGCGAGCAGCGGAAAGCTCTCCACCCCGGCAATCATGCGCTGGGCCGCAATGATGTCGGGCGCGACGCCATAGAGCACGAGGTAGAGCACCGAGGCAGTCGCCATCGACACGGCTACCGGCACGCCAATCAGCATTAGGACAAGAAAGCCTCCGACCAAAAGCAGCATCGCTCAGTCTCCCGCCGTTTCGAACGCACCCGGGCGCTCAAGAACCGAATAGCCGCGCCTGTAGTTGCCGACAAAGACCTGGATCGAGCGCACGAACATCAGCGCGAAGCCTGCCAGGACGGCGTAGAAGAACCAGCGGCGCGGCAGGTTGACGGTGACCATGCGTTCGTGCGCCACGATCGAGACGTAGCGCCACATCAGCCAGGTTCCGTAGGCGAAGAAGACGACACGAATGACGTCGACAGCGAGTGCCAGCCAGCGGCCGACACGCTCCGGCAGGTAATGGTAGAGTACATCGACATGGATGTGACGCGAGACGCGCACGCACATGGCGGCGCCGAGAAAAACGACGACGACCAGCGCGTTGATGGCGATCTCCTCGGTCCAGGCAAGGCTGTTGTTCAGCGCATAGCGGGTGAAGAACTGCAGGAAGACACAGACGACCATGCCCCAGAACACGGCGAGCGTGATCCAGTCCTCGATGCCGTGGTCCGACAGGTCAATGTGTACCGGCACCTCCTCGAAAGCGTGGGCGATCTCTTCGACAGTGATCTCGGCATGGTGTTCCTCGGCCATTGGCGCGGGCTCCCGAAGCTGGTGGGTCGTCAAGGACTGGAAAGGCCGTCCGGCGCAACGTGGGGCCGGACGGGCGGGCAGGTTAAAGCGGCGAATCCGGTTGCCGCTCTATCCCCTTGTCTGAGCACCTGATTTTCCCGATACTCTACTTGATCGAGCGGATCGCTTCCCAATCGGCCTTGTTGTAGCCGAACTCCTCGAACGTGACCTTCTCAAGCACATTCTTCTCAAAATCGGCACGGTCGATGTCGGTCACGGTGATGCCGCGATCCTTGAAAACCTGCACCAATTCCTTTTCGCGCGCGACGATCTTTGCCGTGGCACGGGCGGCCGCCTCCTGCATCACCTCCGTGAATATCTGCTTGTCCTCGTCGGAAAGCGACGCCCAGCGCGACTGCGATACGATCGTGTTGAGGTGATCGACGATGTGTCCGGTGAGCACGATGTGCTTCTGCACCTCGTAGAATTTCTTCGCCTCGATGGTGGTCAGCGGGTTCTCCTGAGCCTCGACCGTGCCGTTCTGCAGGGCCAGATACACCTCGGCGAAAGCGATCGGCGCGGTGTTGGCGCCGCAGGCACGCGGCATGGCGAGATAGGCCGGCACGTCGGGGACGCGCATCTTCAGACCTTGCATGTCGGCACATTTGGCGATCGGCCGGTTCGAGGTGGTCTGCCGGGTGCCATAATAGGTGGTGGCCGTTATGTGATGGCCTGACTTTTCCTCGTAGCCCTTGGTCAACGCCTTGTAGACGTCGCTTTTGGTGTATTTCAGCAGATGGTCGGCGTCGCGGAAGATGTAGGGGAAATAGGTGACGCCGATCGGCGGATATTCGCGCGCCGCGAAGCTCGACCCGGAGATGATGATATCGACCGTGCCGAGCGTCAGGCCCTGGTTTATGTCTGCTTCCTTGCCGAGCTGCGAGGCCGGATAGACGTCGACGGTGTAGCGGCCCTGAGTGCGCTTCTTAATCTCCTCCGCTGCCCACACGGACTGGGTATGGAAGGGCTCCGACGTCTCATACACGTGGGCCCATTTCAGAGCTGTCTGCGCCGAGGCCGAAGCCAAAGGCATAGCGATCGCTGCGAGCGCACCGAGTAGAACTGCGTATTTTCTCAGCATTGTGTTCCTCCCTGAGGTTGGATTTGACTGCTCCGACCGGATCTCCCCCCGGCCGACTGCTAGATCTTTTAGTTGAGCATCGGATTTCCCAAAACCGGTTCCTGCTTTTGGGTCCGATGCTCTATTCCGCGACCTCCCTGGCCACGGATTTCTCACCGAAATTGCGTGAGAATCTCAGTTGCGACTGACGCAGATGTTCCTGCATGGCGGCCTTCGCCCGTTCGGGCTCGCGCGCCGCGATCGCGTCCCGCACCGCGCGATGCTCCTCCGCGGCGGCCCGCCAGGAATCCCTGTTCTCGAAATAACTCGACAGGCGTTCGAAATATGGGTTCATGCGCTGGTCGAAAAGCTCGCCGATGCAGCGCACCAGGACGGCGTTTCCGAGAATGCCCGCCACCATCGTATGGAACTCGCGGTCGAGCGCGATCGTCGTCTTGGTCGGGTGAGGTATGTCCTCCATCCGGCGCAGCACGTCGTCCATATGTTCGATGTCGATCGGCCGAACATGGAGGGCGGCTTCGGCGGCGATCGCCCCTTCGATGAACTCGCGTGCCCGCAACAGCTCGAACGGGCCTTCATCCATCTCTGCAGTC
Organism: Mesorhizobium sp. M6A.T.Ce.TU.016.01.1.1; assembly: GCF_003997065.1. NCBI lineage: Bacteria > Pseudomonadati > Pseudomonadota > Alphaproteobacteria > Hyphomicrobiales > Phyllobacteriaceae > Mesorhizobium > Mesorhizobium sp. M6A.T.Ce.TU.016.01.1.1. The sequence continues at coordinate 259,492 of NZ_RZTJ01000007.1, forward strand.
AAAACCTCGGCACGCGGCCGGTCGGTGACGTAGATGCCGGAGCCGACGCGAATGCGTATGCGCCCCTCGACCTCGAGCGCGATCAGCGCTTCACGGACGGTCGGGCGGGAGATGCCAAGCTGATCGGCCAGTTCGCGCTCAGTCGGCAGGCGATCGCCGACTACGAACTCGCCCGCGTCGATCAGCTGCCTGAGCTGATCGGCGATCTGTCGGTAAAGTCGACGCGGTTCAACGGCCTGGATCGGCATTCTCACCCAGTTCTACTTCAACAGAATCATCGGGCTGGTCCCGGATCGGTAAATTGGTCTGACCTATTAATCGAAGGTGCCGCGAAAAAAGCGGAGAGTCAAGCAGCAGAGAACGCCCATGGAACTCATTCTCCGTGACTTTCTTGGAAACGACGGATCGGTCATGGCTGGACGGCAACTCTTGACCTTCCAGCAACTGGAAGGCTTATCGAATGGTTTCGCCGCCAGCACCATCTCCGGGAGTTTCTAGGGGAAGGGCCTGCGACGCGGCGCGTTCAAGGGGGCGGACGAAACAGTCCGTCGCTCTAAGGTCAGTGGAGAGAAAACCGACAGGAGTTCTGCAGTGTTCGTACAGCCCGTCGACTACTTTCTTGCAGTCTGGTTCGTTCTAGCGGCCCTCAGCACGGCTTACGTGGCGTGGGATCAGTTCCGCAACAATCCCGAGCCCGTGGTAATGAAATGGGGCTTCATCCTGGTCACGCTCTATATGGGGCCGCTGGGGTTGCTGATTTACGTGCTGGCCGACAAGGAGCCTCGGCCGGGCGAACACGAGGCGTTCACCAAGCCGCTCTGGAAGCAAGGCGTCGGCTCGACGATCCACTGCGTCGCCGGAGACGCCACCGGCATCATCCTCGCGGCCGCAATCACCGCCGCGCTCGGGCTGCCGATGTGGATCGACCTCATCGTTGAGTACGTTGCCGGGTTCGCCTTCGGCCTGTTCATCTTTCAGTCGCTGTTCATGAAATCGATGATGGGCGGCACCTATTGGGAGAACGTCCGCAAGAGCTTCATGCCGGAATTCATCAGCATGAATTTCATGATGGCGGGCATGGCTCCGGTCATGAGTTTTCTGATGATGGGCAGCGACATGCGGGCCATGGAACCGACCGAGCTCCTGTTCTGGGGCGTGATGTCGTTCGGCGTGATCGTTGGATTCATCACTGCATATCCTGCCAACGTGTGGATGGTGGTCCGTGGCCTGAAGCACGGGCTGATGACCGAACGCGAGCCGGAATTCGACAAGGCGAGGGAAGGCAGGCGCGAGCACGCGAATGGCGGCGCGGAAGCCGGGGTAGCGGGGCACCGTCGCGCTCACGCGCGCCTCGACGAACACGCCAACCCTGGACATGGCGGCCCAGACGGCAATCCCGGGCCTGGCCATCGTGGATCCGACCATGGCTCCGCACACGGCAATCGGGGAGGCGGGTCGGGTGGTCCGCATGGCGGTCACGGGATGGAACCGGATGCAACTGTGCCGCAACTCGCGGCCTTCGGCGGCGTGTCCGTGCTTGCGCTGGCGCTCGGCATGATCGCTCCGGCCAATTGGGTAAACCTCACCCTCAGCGCGCGAGACGTCGGCGGCGCCATCATGCCGCCGGGTATGGTCATGGACCGCGACACGCCGGCTGCAGCGATGCTCGACATGGCCGCCGTGCATCCTCGCCTGGTCACGGCCAGTCATGGCCTGGAGGTACGCGGCGACCGGGAACTGCAAGCCAGGATGGAGAACGGGGTGAAGGTGTTCGACCTTGAAACGTCGGTCATCCGCTGGGCGATCCTGCCTGATGTGAAAGTCGATGCCTATGCGATCAACGGTCAGGTTCCGGGCCCGCGGCTGCATATCCGGCAAGGCGACCGCGTGCGCATCAACGTCACGAACCGCCTGCCGGAGAGCACGACCCTGCACTGGCATGGATTGATCCTGCCGAACGAAATGGATGGCCCGGCCGAGATCACGCAGGAGCCGATCCCGCCCGGCGGCAGCTACCGATACGAATTCACGGCGGGCCAATCGGGAACCTATTTCTATCACTCGCATGACCATGTCGATCGCCAGCAGGCGCTCGGACTCTACGGCGCGCTCATCATCGATCCTGGCAATCCCCAGGACGAGATTGCGGCAGACCACGACTATGTTATTCAGCTTCAGGAATGGCTGATGCGGGAGGGCCTGACCTTTCCATCGATGCCGATGGACGGTGGGCAGCCGAATTATTTCACGATCAACGGCCGCGCCTATCCTTCGACGGACACGATCAGGATGAAGGTCGGCGAAACTCTGAAGGTACGCTTCATCGGCACCAATAATGGGTTTATCCATCCGATGCACATCCACGGCGGTCCATTCGAAGTTGTCGCCCGCGACGGCGAGACGATCCCGGAGTCGGCGCGTTTCCTTGCCGACACAGTCAACGTCGGACCAGGGCAACGCTACGATGTCGTCTGGCAGGCACGTCGGCCCGGAAAATGGCTGATCCACTGCCATATCGGGCACCATACGACCAACAACAATGTCGAAGAGAAGGGCGGTGGCGGACTGATGGTCGTGATCGATGTGCAATCCTGAAGCCCTTCCGCAAAGCGAAAACATAGATGGATGTGTTTGCCGTATACGGCGGCCTATTTGCTGTTGCCTTCGCCGCGGCGACCATCCTTCCGGCGCAGTCGGAGGCCGCCCTTGCAGGGCTCCTCGCCACGGGTTCCTTCTCGCCCGCAGTGCTGGTTGGTGTCGCCAGCATAGGCAACGTCCTGGGCTCGGCGGTGAACTGGGGGCTTGGTCGAGGGATCGAACGCTTCCGGGACAGGCCATGGTTTCCGCTGCGTCCTGCGATGCTCAACCGCGCAACGAACTGGTATCGCCGTTACGGTAGATGGTCGCTCCTGTTAAGCTGGATGCCGATCATCGGCGACCCGCTGACCGTGGTCGCTGGGGTCTTGCGCGAGCCGCTATGGAGCTTTGTCGCAATCGTCGCCCTCGCGAAGGTTTCGCGTTATCTGGTCGTCGCCGGGGCGGTGCTGAACCTGATGTAAAACCGGAATCGCGGACATCGCAGCGCTGCTTTTTGCGCGGGCCATAAACAGGCCATACAAAAATGTATGAAAAATGTGGTGGCACATGGCGGCTTCGAGCAATACCGTCCTTACAACGACCTTCACTTTTGGTTGCACTGCAGCAAACTAGTCGAGGGCGGCCTTGACAAATCAGCCGAACAATTGTCGGAAGGGTTGATGAGGACTCTTGGTCGATTCACGATCCTAGGAAACGCACCGCTCCGAGCAATGCTGGCGGTTTTGTTCCTGGTCATGTCGGCTCTTCAGCCTGGTCTGTTCGCCACAGCCAATGCCACGGGTTTTCACGCCGGGGTGCATCTCCAGGCCGAGACAGCCGCACACGATATGGGCGATCACGGCGCCACGGCGGACGACGCGGACACATCGGAGCATCATCACGGCGCCAAGCAATCCGCCGACAAGAGCTGTGAAGCCCATTGCGCGCCGGCAAATGCCGTGCCGGTCGACTGCCCTGACTTGGAGCATGTTGTCTCCCGTTGCTTTGCGCCCGTCGTTGCCGTCACTTTGCCGCTTGGCGAATACACAGCGCTCATAAGGCCCCCCAAACATCTGAACTGACGCGCCCTTTCGGGGCGTTCGCGCGCAGCGTCGGGAATCCGTTCCCGCGCGGCCAAACGCATACGTCATGTTTCAGGTCTACAATGAAAATCGCAAGCTCCGCGATGCTCGCATCGCTGTTAGTTACCGGATGTGCGGCAACCACGCCGCCGGACATCCTTCCCGCCTTCAATCCGGCCGATCCCGCAATGGGCGTCCGTGATGTGCACTACCACCCGGTCGTCGTCGACTATCGCCACCGGGAGCCAGTCGATCCGCGGAATTGGCGGCGTCTCAATCAAGAACGTTCTCCCGTGAACCCGGGAGCCGGATCATGACGCGCCGGTTCCTGACCATAGCTGCAGTGGTGACCATTCCGCTGATCGCAGCCGGATGCACGACCAGCGGGGTCCTTGATGGCATCTCGGCCCCGATGGCCGGCTTCACGACAGTTGCGGCGCGTGCCGAATCCGTGACCGGCAAGAAAACCGTATGGGTGCAATCCAGCGAGGAAGCGCGGACGGCTTCAGAGCGCGTGAAGCGCCTCGTCCAGAAGAAGACAATCGGCCCGGACACCGCGGTGCAGGTCGCCTTGCTCAACAACAAGGGCCTGCAGGCCGCCTACGCCGAGATCGGTTTGTCGGCGGCCGACATGTGGCAGGAGACGATGCTCGTCAATCCGACGATCTCCGTCGGCATGATCGGTGTCGATCCCGTGCGGACGATTGAAGGAGCGGTGGTCAGCAACATCCTTGCGCTGGCGACCCACAAGCGGCGCGTCGCAGTCGCGGATGCACGTTTCCGTCAGGCCCAGCTCCGCGCCGGCGAAGAAACGCTACGACTGGCTGCGGATACGCGGCGGGCCTGGATCAATGCTGTCTCGGCCTGGGAGAGCGTTTCCTATCTGAACAAGGCGCAAGCTGCCGCCGACTCTGCCTCCGAACTCGCTCAAAAACTTGGAGAGACGGGTGCCTTCACAAAGACCGGCCAAGCCCGCGAACACGTCTTTTATGCCGAGATCACCGGTCAGGCGGCGGAAGCGCGGCTCGCTGCCCGGACTGCCAAGGAAGAGCTCACCCGGCTGATGGGTCTATGGGGACCGGACGTCGATTACTCGGTCCCCAACATGCTTCCAGCCCTGCCCAAAGGGGCCAAGGCCAAACGCGCGATCGAGGCTGAGGCGCTAAAAAATCGCGTCGATCTCGAGATCGCGAAACTTGAGCTGGAGGCGCTGGCGAAATCCTACGGTCTGACCGAGGCGACGCGCTACGTCAGCGACCTGGAACTACTTTCCGGCGTCGAGGTGGAACGCGAGGAGTCGGAGGAGGGCGGAACGGAGACGAGTGTCTCACCCACTCTCGAGCTCGAGCTCGTCATTCCGATTTTCGATACCGGCAAGGCACGCATGCGCATGGCCGAGCTTGCCTACATGCAAGCCGCAAACCGGTTCGCGGAAAAGGCGGTCAACATCCGGTCGGAGGCGAGATCCGCCTATGACGCCTACCGTTCGACCTACGACATTGCCCGGCACTATCGGAACAATGTTGTGCCGCTGCGAACAAAGATCGAGGCGGAGTCGGTCCTCACCTACAACGGCATGATCACCAACACGTTCGAGCTGCTGGCGGACACACGCGCGAAAATCAGCTCGATCATGCTTTCCCTCAACGCCAAGCGCAATTTCTGGCTGGCCGATGTCAATCTCGGAACCGCCATCCACGGCGGCGGCGCGAGCGCGTCCGGGGGCGGCGACGCACCGGCGGCGGCCGAAGCAGGCGCCGAAGGCCACTGAATTCAAGGAGAAGAAAAATGCTTTCAAGACGTCAGTTGTTAGGCGCGGGAGCCCTGCTCGCCGGCGCCACTGCATGGACCAAAACGTCCGCGATGGGGCTGCCCGACGCACCAATCATGGAGTCCCCTGATATGCAGCCTCCGATCTTCCCGACGAGCGGACCGGACTACCAGCCGGTCGTGACGCTCAACGGCTGGACCCTTCCGCATCGCATGAACAGCGGCGTGAAGGAGTTCCACCTCGTGGCCGAGCCGGTCGAGCGCGAGATGTCGCCCGGCATGACTGCCTATCTCTGGGGCTACAACGGTCAATCTCCCGGCCCGACCATAGAGGCGGTTGAGGGCGACCGAGTCCGCATCTTCGTAACAAACAAGCTGCCGGAGCATACGACGATCCATTGGCACGGCATGATCCTGCCCAACGGCATGGACGGCGTGACCGGTCTTACCCAGCCCGGGATCCCGCCCGGCAAGACCTTCGTCTACGAGTTCGACCTCGTGAAGAGCGGCACATTCATGTACCACCCGCACGCCGACGAAATGGTCCAGATGGCGATGGGCATGATGGGCTTCTTCGTCATTCATCCCAAAGACCCGAAATTCATGCGCGTGGACCGCGATTTCGTGTTCCTGCTGAACGCCTTCGATATCGAACCGGGGTCGTACGTCCCGCGCATCATGGAGATGACGGATTTCAATCTCTGGGGTTGGAATAGCCGCGTCTTTCCGGGGATCAGTCATCTTCCTGTGGCGAAAAACGACCGGGTCAGGGTTCGCGTGGGCAACCTGACCATGACCAATCATCCGATCCACATGCATGGTTACGACTTCGAGGTGACCTGCACCGATGGCGGCTGGGTCCGGCCGGAGGCGCGGTGGCCGGAGGTGTCGATCGACATTCCCGTCGGCGCCATGCGGGCATATGAGTTCGAAGCCAAATACGAGGGCGACTGGGCAATCCATTGCCATAAGTCGCACCACACAATGAACGCCATGGGCCACGACGTGCCCACGTTCATCGGCGTCGACAACTCGAAAGTCACCGACAAGATCCGCCGGGTCCAGCCAGAATACATGGCCATGGGTGACCGCGGCATGGCCGACATGGGCGAGATGGAGATGCCACTTCCCGACAACACGATTCCGATGATGACCGGCTGGGGCCAATTCGGCGCCATCGAGATGGGCGGCATGTTCTCAGTTGTGAAGGTTCGCGAGGGCCTGGCCTCGAACGATTACGCCGATCCGGGATGGTACCAGCATCCGGAGGGAACCGTGGCTTACGAGTGGAAGGGGGATGTCCCCGCTCCGACGAAATCAGGCGACGCAAAAACGATGGCCCCGGCAGCGCACGGCGGTCACGGCAAACAGGGATGAGAAACCGAAACCCCTCAACCTCAACAATGAGAGAAAGTGCAGCATGAAACGTATAATCGCAGCGGCCGTTTTGATGGCGGTCAGTTCGGGAGCAGCTCTTGCCGGTGGAACCCATGCCGGAGGCCATGGCGACAAAGCCGCCACAATGCCGATCGGCAGCCCTGGCGAGGCTAGCAAGGCAAAACGGACCATCAACATCTCGATGTCGGAGAAGGACGACGGAAAAATGTTGTTCCAACCGGCCGTCCTCAAGGTGAAGAAGGGCGAGACCGTTCGCCTGAAATTCATCAACAAGGGCCAAATCGATCACGAGTTCGTCATGGACGTCCACGACGGAATTATGGAGCACAAGGCGCTGATGGAGAAATTCCCCGAGATGGAGCACGCCGATCCCAACGCGATCCGGCTGGCGCCCGGCGCCAGAGGCGAGATCATCTGGACGTTCGCCAATGCCGGCGAATTCGGCTTCGCCTGCCTGGTCCCGGGCCACTACGATTCCGGCATGAAGGGCGACATCACCGTCGCCAACTGACTGCTAAACCGCAAAGGAAGCTAATCATGACACTATTGGTAAAGGCTCTCTCGGCACTCGCGCTCGTGCTCGCCATCGGCGGGAGCGCGCTTGCGCAGGAATACGTGAAGGGCGAAGTCATCAAGGTCGACGCCAAACAGAAGAAGCTGACGATCAAGCACGAGCCGCTGACCAATCTCGACATGCCTGCGATGACGATGGTGTTCGTCGTCGCCGAGCAGGGCCTGCTCGAGAAGGTCAAAACCGGTCAGGCGATCGAGTTCACAGCCGACCGCGTCAACGGACGCATCACGGTCACCGGCATCAAGTGATCCGGGACTGGTGCCGCGGGTTGAAAAATCCGCGGCGCCGGAGGTTTTCGCAAGCGATCCGGCGCGACAGTTTGCAAGGTGATGAGTTCCAAGGCGCTTTTCGCCTGGGACCGTGTTGTCGATTCAGTGCACGGATGTTGAGACGTCAGACCCCAGTACCTGGCCGGTGGAAAGGCCGCGTCGCCGACTAAGGGCACCAGGCTGAAAAACCCGCCGTCAAAACCTCACTGAGACATCGCTTCGGACGCCATCGCGGGCAGAAGCAAACTGGCCAAAAGGTCATCAACGCTTGGCGCACCAAGCCAGATGAGAGATTAGCATTATGAAAATTCTCTTAGTCGAAGACGACGAACAAATCAGCCGTTACATCGAAAATGGACTGAGCTCTTCCGGCCATGTGGTTGATGTCCTGACAGACGGGCGCGATGCTTTGCTTGTCGGACTGCGCGAACCCTATGACGTCGCCATTGTGGATCGGATGCTGCCTGGCCTCGATGGCTTGTCGCTCGTGCGGGGTCTTCGAGGCGCCGGCGGAAAGGTGCCAGTGATTTTCCTGACGGCAGTGGGCGGTGTCAACGATCGAGTTGAGGGATTGGAGGCAGGTGCGGACGATTACTTGATCAAGCCTTTTGCATTCTCCGAACTCCTGGCTCGGGTCAATGCTCTGCAAAGGCGCCCTCCGATCACCGCCGAAAAGGCAAAGCTGAAGGTGGCTGATCTGGAACTGGATCTCTTCAGCCGCCTCGCCACCCGCGGCGGAACGACGATCGAATTGCTCCCTCGGGAGTTCGCGCTGCTTGAACTCCTGATGCGTAACGAGGGCCGCATACTGACGAAGACCATGCTCCTTGAGCGGATCTGGAACTTCAACTTCGACCCACAAAGCACCGTGGTGGAAACCCATATTAGCCGACTGCGGGCGAAGATCGACAAACCATTTGATGTTCCGCTCCTGCGTAACACACGCAATACCGGCTACACCATTCATGGCCAACGCTAGTATCGCCAGAAGTACGTCGATCCGCCTTGCCGCGTTCTACATCTCCCTGTTTCTGCTTTCGTTCCTCGGAGCCAATTTCGTCGCTTACAACATGGTCGCCGCCTATCTTTACGAGCGGCTGGATTCCAATGTGACGGAGCGGTTCCGGGAGATTTCTTTCGCCTATGACGCGAACGGTGTCGATGGTGCTGCCGCCATGATCCGAAGCCATGGCCCGGCAATCAGGGGACAGGAGACGCTTTACACACTGAAGGATTCCGGCGGCGACTTCCTGGCTGGCAACATTGATATTTCCGACGTCCCGCCGGGATTTTCTACGCGCGCACCGACAAGCCACGAGGCGGCGCTCAACAACTACCGGCTCTACCGGAAGAACCTGGACGGCTACGACCTAACCGTCGGCGTAAGCTATGACGACACCGATCGCTTGCGCGGCATCGCGCTTGTCAGCTTCGGATGGGGAACGGCGATCGTACTTGCGGGAGGGCTCGGCGCGGGCGCGGTGTTGGCCTTCCGCACACGGCGGCGTATTGCTGGACTGTCGCGCGCTATGAAAGCCGTCGGCGCTGGCGAACTCGCTATCCGCCTGCCACTCTCCTTGCGCGGCGATGACATCGACATACTGGCAGCTGAGATAAATGTCGCGCTTGCACAGCTACAGGCCAACGTCGCGGCGATGACGCAGGTAACGACGGACATCGCGCACGATCTCAAGACGCCGATCGGTCGGCTGTTTCTAACGCTTGAGGCCGCTTCCGAAAGCAAAGACCAAACGGCCATCAGATCGCTCATCGAAAAAGCTATGGGCGAAGTTTCGCATATAGCCGGCACGTTCGAGGGCTTGCTGCGCATCTCGCAAATCGAGTCCGGCGCACGCCGTTCGCGATTTGCGCAGGTGAACGTTTCGGAGTTGGTCGCCGAAATCTACGATATCTATAGCCACATCGTCGAGGACGCCGAGCGTTCGCTGGTTCTGTCCAGTGACAGCCGAAACACGGCCTCATTCATATGGGGCGATGCCGATCTGCTGAAGCAGATGTGCGTAAATCTTATCGTCAATGCAATGCGCCATACACAACGAGGAGCCCGGATTGCGATCGGTGTCACGACGCAGGCGAATCGCTGCGCAATCGTCGTCAGCGACAACGGACCGGGCATCCCGGCGGCGGAGCGGCTGAAAGTGTTCAAGCGCTTCTATCGCCTGGAAAAGAACAGGACCACCGAAGGGACAGGGCTCGGCCTAAGTCTGGTCAAGGCCATATCGGATATGCACGGCGCGACGATTTCCCTGGGCGACAACAGGCCCGGCTTAATCGTGGAAACAGAGTTCCCGCGTAAACTATGAAAGCGTTTGAGGTTAGTCACGTGGACGGATGGTTCATATCGCCTGTGACGAAACTACAAATATTCAATAGTGGTTCTACCCATCGCTCGGTGACGCTGCGACCACATCACGACTGATGACAGCATTGCGGGTGAGAGCAGCATCATGAGGCGTTGCTTGTGTAGGCGACGACCATCCCCGAGGGGGTGGTGGAGAGTCGGTTTCCTTGGTGCGGTGTGCTGTGCTGTACAGGCTTGGTTGAGGAAGCAGTCGAGTGGACAAACCAGCCGGCGCACTGCCGGCTGGTTTGTCCTGCACTGGCTCCGCTGGGAGGATGCGGAGCTGCGGTGTTGAGCCGGCTACCGGCCCGCCCAGCTGGCGCGCTGGCGGGGGCTCCCGACCTGCCACGATGAGGGGCTCACAGCTTCGACCCGATTGTAGGCGGAACTGGAATTCTCGATATCGCCATTGTCGAGCACTTGGGAAGATACGTCGGGCTTGGATGCCGATTTCGTGGTTTCGCCCGTCGATCCATGGCCGTGCAAGACCCCGTCGATGCGGGGGCTTGTTGCGTTTGTGCCGCTGTTGGCGACACTGGCCGTGGTCATTGCCGCGAAGACTATCAATGCATATCCGATGGTGTGTTTCATGGTTCAGTCCTTTTGTCGAAAGCGAGCGTTCGAACGCTCAGCAACCACAGACTACCGGGTCGAATTCACGGGCACCTTCCCTCGGATTTACATTTTTGTGATTCTCATGCGTAGCCGCAGCTGAAACCGAAATCGGGAAGATCAGTTTTGAAGATGTTGAACGGCTGTCTCAGTTTCTCTTACGCCGATGCATCGGCTATCCAATGCGGCTTCAAAGGGAAAGAGCGCGTTCAACCAGGCGGGAGCGCGCTGGCGCAGGAATATGTGAAGGGCGAAGTCATCAAGGTCGACGCCGAACAGAAGAAGCTGACGATCAAGCACGAGCCGCTGACCAATCTCGACATGCCTGCGATGACGATGGTGTTCGTTGTCGCGGAGCAAGGCCTGCTCGGCAAAGTCAAAACCGGTCAGGCGATCGAGTTCACAGCCGACCGCGTCAACGGATGCATCACGGTCACCGGCATCAAGTAATCCGGGACAGGCACCGCGGGTTGAAAAATCAACTCGCGGCGCTGTGCTGTCGAAAATGCCATGAGCACGGAAGTCAGGAGGAAGGGGCCGCGCAGAAAATCCTCCAGAGATTTTCTTTCCAGTCATCATGTGCGGAGCGGTTCAGAGACATCTCTATGGGATATTTTCGCACACCTACGCTCACATATGCCGGATAATTACAGCGAACGCGTGCATGATGCCTGCCGGTATCTTCGTACCTGATGACGCCGTTCGCGTCCGTCTCGACGAGGCCAATAGCGACGTCAAAGTCATAATCCCCATATGGCGAGACACTGTTGTCCATGACGCTGAGCTGGACCGAGGTGGCATCTGGAAAACTGGCGGTGTAAAAGACCAGTTGCTCCGCCGCCATCGAGGGCGTAGCCACCAACACGCCGGCAAACAATGCAATGGCGCGCATTTCCTCCTCCCGAGGATCCAGAGCGAGACTATCACCTCTCGCGTCAATATTCTAATTACTGTTCCGGGCAGTGGGTCGAGGCATTCCGATGCGCGTTGCGTTGCATGTCTCCTCCCATCCATTACCTCCAGTCAGGACCATCAATGGCAAATCCTCCGCGCCGACCGACAAATCCAATGGCTGCCGCCGAAGCCGCCTTCAAGCCAGTCAAGAAGCCGGCCCCACCGGTTCGCGAAGCCGCAGTTGCTCCAAGTGTCAGAGAGCTTGTTTCAATCAGGATTGATCGAGCTGTCCTGGATTATTTCCAGGGGGATGGACCTGGCTGGCAGGACCGTATTAACGACGCTTTACGGGCCATGGTCGAGAAGCGGATCGCCGCCGAGGACGATCGGTCAGACGACATCACCTAACGAAAATTTGAGCGCCTGGTGATCTTTTCTTGGAATGCAGTATATGCCATGGAAGCCTGTGAAGATCTGGATCATATTCCCGCGTCTGCTTTCGTTTCTGGCCGTCGTGAGCCTTCTCACCGCGCCGATGGTGACACCGTCCGCTGCGCTGACGATGGTTGTCGATCCCGCGGCGACGATGGCGGATATGGCATCCATGCCGGACAGCATGCCCAACTGTCCCGACGAGAGTCAGCCGGCACCTGATTGCCAGAAATCCTGTCCCCTCATGGCCTTGTGCGTCGCCAAGTGCTTTCCGAGCGCTTCGACGGCCGCAGCAATCATGCTGGCCCGGTTATCTCAGGCTGACCTGCTCGCGCTTGGCAACAGAGACGGGCGCGATCTCCCGACTTCTCCGCCGCCGCCAAGACCCCCACGAACCTAAGTTCATCGGCGGCTCCATCGGAGCCGTTTGTCGCCGCGTGGCTGACGGCCCGTGGCTTTGGCATGAGCCTGGCCACGAACTTGCCGTGCATTCCGTGCGGCTGAAAGGATGAACTTGGGGAAACTGACAATGAACTTTTGCAATGCGAAGCACGTTGCAGCCGCGGCGCTGATCGGTCTTGCTCTCGGCAGTGCCAATTCGAAGGCATGGGCTGGGATCGACGATTACGAGTTTCAGCTCGTTCAAAGCGCGATCAAGACGGGCGATGCCGCGATTGTCGCCGTCCGTCTCGTCGACAAGCGGTCCGGCAAGGTGGTGCCCGACGCTGTGATCTTTACCCAGCGCATCGACATGGCACCGGACGGTATGGAGGCGATGACCGCGCCCGTCGAGGCGCTGCCGTCCGAAGAGCCCGGCATCTATCGGTTCAAGACCAACCTCATCATGGCAGGAGGCTGGCGCCTTTCGATCGCCGCGAAAATCCAGGGCGAGGCCGAAACAGTCGAGAGCCGTTTGGAATTCAAGGCTACCCAATGAGCAGGCTCGGCTCATTCGTGGCGCTTGCCGTATTGGCGGGCGCGGGCGCCGGCGGATACTGGGCGGGCCAGCGCGATCTGTCCGTCCCGGCGGTGGTGCAAATGATCAGCGCCAACATCGCAAGCGCGCTCGGAGCGGAACAGACCCCGACGGTTGTCGGCTCGTCTGCCTCCGATCCAGTCCTCTACTATCGTCATCCTGACGGCAATCCAGTCTATTCGTCGACACCGAAGCAAACCCCGGATGGTCGGGATTTCGTGGCGGTGCTGGCGAGCGAAGACGTGAGCTTCGAGGCGCGTCCCAAGGACGAGGCGAAGGGGGCCGAAGCGACGGCGCCGGGCGAGCGGAAAATCCTCTACTACCGCAATCCGATGGGCCTGCCGGATACATCGCCGACGCCAAAGAAGGATTCCATGGGGATGGCCTACATCCCGGTCTTCGAAGGCGAAGCGAAGGACGGCGCGACCGTCAAGCTATCGACCGGAAAACTGCAGCGAACGGGTGTGAAGACGGTACCCGCCACCAGAGGCGCAATCGTACGGCCGGTCCGCATTCCCGGCACCGTCACGTTCGATGAGCGCCGCGTAAGCGTCGTCTCGATTCGCACCGAGGCGTTCCTCGAAAAAGTGGCCGACATCACTACGGGAGAAACAATCAAAAAAGGGCGGCCCCTCGTCAGTTTCTATGCCAAGGAAATAGCTGCCGCGGGCGCGCTCTATGCCGCCGATCTAAGGAGCGGCTCGAGCAAGGCAACCGCCAGCGGCAGCTTGCAGCGGTTGACGAACCTTGGCGTTCCCGCCGAAGCAATCGTCGAAATCGAGAAAACCCGGAAGGTGCCGATCTCGGTGACGCTTGTAGCGCCACGCAATGGCGTTGTGTTGGAACGCAGGGCCGTCGACGGCATGATGGCCGAAGCCGGGGAAACGCTGTTTCGGATCGCCGACGCCTCGACCGTCTGGGTGATGGCTGACGTGCCAGAATACGAGCTGAGCTCTGTTCGCGTCGGAGACAAGGCGACTGTGCGCATCCGCAGCTTGTCGGGCAAGGTCTTCGAAGGCAAGGTCGGCCTGATCTATCCGGAAATCCAGGGCCAGACTCGGACCGCGAGGATTCGCATCGAACTCGCAAATCCCAACGGGCTGTTGCTTGCCAACATGTATGCCGATGTGGAGATCGCGACGGGCGGCAACGATCCTGCCGTAACCGTGCCCGACAGCGCCGTCATCGACACGGGCGATCGACAGGTCGTTATTGTCGACAAAGGCGAAGGCAGCTTCGAGCCGCGCGACGTGAAGGTCGGCATGCGGGGCGAGGGCATGGCCGAGATCACGCAGGGCATTACCGAAGGCGAAAAGGTCGTCGTATCTGCGAACTTCCTGATCGATGCCGAAAGCAACCTCAAGGCGGCGCTCAGCGCACTGACGCCCGCGGAGGCGCAGCCATGATCGCCAACCTCATTGCTTGGTCGACGCGCAACCTGGTTCTTGTCTTCTTCGCCAGCGCGCTCGCGGTCGGGGCAGGCGTCTACGCTGTCAAGACCTTGCCGCTCGATGCCATACCCGACCTGTCGGATGTGCAAGTTATCGTCTTCACAGACTATCCGGGCCAGGCTCCGCAAGTTGTCGAGGACCAGGTCACTTATCCGCTGACGACTTCGATGCTGACCGTGCCGCGATCGAAGGTGGCCCGCGGTTTCTCGTTCTTCGGAGTGTCCTTCGTCTATGTGATTTTCGAGGACGGCACCGATCTCTACTGGGCTCGAAGCCGCGTGCTCGAATACCTGAACGCGGCCGCCAGCCGGCTACCCGACGGCGTTGCCCCAACGCTCGGACCCGACGCGACAGGCGTCGGCTGGGTCTATCAGTATGCCGTCGTCGCCAAGGAACTGTCGCTCGCCGAACTCCGATCCCTTCAGGACTGGGTCGTTCGTTTTGCGGCCTCGAAAGCCGAAGGCGTTTCGGAGGTCGCGAGCTTCGGAGGCTTCGTCAAGCAGTATTCGATCGTCGTCGATCCGGTGCGGATGCGCGCTCAAGGCGTAACGCTCGCGGAAGTCGGCGAAGCGGTGCGCACCAGCAACATGGATACCGGCGGGCGAACGGTCGAGATCTCCGAGTTCGAGTTCATGGTGCGCGGGCGCGGCTATCTGAAGAACGTGGCCGACATAGAGAGCATCGTGCTCAAGACCGTGGGCGGCGTGCCGCTCCGGCTTGGCGACGTGGCCAAGGTCGAAATCGTGCCGGACGAACGGCGCGGTATTGCCGAACTCAACGGGGAGGGCGAGGTTGCAAGCGGCATCGTGCTTCAACGGGTCGGCGCGAATGCTCTGACCGTCATCGAGAATGCCAAGGAGAGCCTCCGCGAGATCGAAAAGAGCCTACCAGGCAACGCCAAGATCATCCCCGTCTACGACAGGTCGGAACTCATCAACTCCGCGATCAAGACGCTGAGGTCGACATTGGTGGAGGAGAGCATCGTGGTCGCTCTCGTCACCATCGTCTTCTTGCTTCACGTCAGAAGCGCGCTGGTGGCGATCATCATGCTGCCGGTCGGCATCCTAATGGCCTTCGCCGCGATGAAGCTGCTCGGCCTCGGTTCGAACATTATGAGCCTCGGTGGCATGGCCATCGCCATCGGCGCGATGATCGATGCGGCCATCGTAATGATCGAAAACGCCCACAAGCACCTCGAACGCGCGCCACCGGGCAAGCCCCGCATCGAAGTGCTGGTCAACGCCGCAGCAGAAGTCGGACCCGCGCTATTCTTCAGCCTGCTGATCATCACCGTCTCATTCCTTCCGATCTTCACGCTTGAAAGCCAGGAAGGCCGGCTGTTCGGGCCGCTGGCTTTCACGAAAACCTTCGCTATGGCAGCGGCAGCGCTGCTTTCGGTCACGCTCGTGCCCGCTCTGATGGTCATCTTTGTCCGCGGCCGGATCATCCCGGAACATCGCAACCCGCTCAACAGGCTGCTAATCGGTCTCTATCGGCCGATCATTGCCGGGGTGCTGAAGGCGAAGACCTTCACTATCCTGCTCGCCGTCGTGGCTCTTGCCGTGACGGTCTGGCCGGCGCGCCAGCTCGGCAGCGAGTTCATGCCGAACCTCGATGAGGGGACGCTGATGTACATGCCGACCACCTTGCCGGGAGTTTCGGTCACCAAGGCGGCCGAATTGATGCAGATGCAAAACCGGATCATAAAGTCCTTTCCGGAAGTCGATTCCGTCTTCGGCAAGGCTGGCCGGGCTCAGACCGCGACCGACCCCGCGCCGACCGAGATGTTCGAGACGATCATCAACCTCAAACCGAAATCGCAATGGCGGCCCGGGGTCACTTCGGAAAGCCTGAAGACCGAGATGGACGCAGCACTGCAGTTTCCGGGCGTGTCGAATGCCTGGACGATGCCGATCCGCGCCCGTATCGACATGCTGTCCACGGGCATACGCACGCCAGTCGGAGTCAAGGTCTACGGGACCGAACTCGGTGAAATGGAAAACGTTGCTCGGCAGATCGAGGCGGTGCTGCGGGCGGTGCCCGGCACGTCGAGCGCCTATGCCGAGCGGGTGATAGGCGGCTACTATCTCGACATCGTGCCGGACCGAGCCACCCTTGGGCGCTACGGCCTCTCGGTCGGCGATGTTCAGGATGTGATCTCAGTGGCGCTTGGCGCGAAGGTCATTACGTCCACTGTCGAGGGCCGTGAACGTTATGGCGTTGCGATCCGCTATCCACGCGCTCTCAGAAGCGATCCCGGCGCGATCGCCCGGGACGTGCAGATTGCGCTGCCCGGCGGTGGCTCTGTGCCGCTCGGCGAGGTCGCCAAGGTCGAACTCACGCGCGGCGCGACCTCGATCCGCACCGAGAACGGCCAACTCGCCGTCTACATCTTCGTCGACATCGCTGGCCGCGACCTTGGCGGCTATGTCAACGAGGCTCAAGCCGCAGTCGCCGCCGAAGTGAAGCTACCACCCGGTTATTCCGTCGCCTGGAGCGGGCAGTTCGAATATCTCGAGCGGGCCCAGGCGCGGCTGAAGATTGTCGTGCCGCTGACGCTGGCGCTGATTTTCCTGCTGCTCTACCTCAATTTCCGCACGCTGACCGAGACGCTGATCGTCATGCTATCGCTGCCCTTTGCGATCGTCGGCGGCATCTGGATGATGTGGTGGCTGGGCTTCAACATGTCGGTTGCGGTCGCCGTCGGTTTCATTGCGCTCGCGGGCGTGGCGGCCGAAACGGGCGTCATCATGCTGATCTATCTCGACAAGGCGTGGACGGATACGAGGGTCAGATGTGCGGCCCAGAAGCGTGGTTTGACAAGCACGGATCTAAACGAGGCGATCATGTTCGGCGCCGTCGAGCGGGTGCGACCGAAGATGATGACAGTCGTCGCCATCATGGCGGGCTTGTTGCCGATCTTGTGGAGCACGGGAACCGGATCGGAAGTCATGCAGCGCATCGCCGTCCCTATGATCGGCGGCATGATTTCCTCAACGATCCTGACGCTCGTCGTGATTCCGGCCGTCTACGGCATCGTTAAGGGCTGGCGGTTGCCGAGGCGGAGTGTCGTTGAAGAACCGCTGGTAGCGGCTCCGACTAGATTGGCCGCGGAATAGGAGGAGCAAAAAAGTATCAGATGATGTCGGGCGGCATGTGGGGATGCATCATGCCGGCAGCACACCGTCGCCGGCGGGCAAGCTCCCGATAAAACGCCTCCGGCGTAACGGCGATCTCCGACGCAACATGATGCCAGCGTCCCTTGGGTGGCAAGACGCCGCCGTTGCATGCCATCCAGGCGCTGACTCTCGCCGCGACGGATTTCAGGGATAGTATCTCTGCCCGCGTCCGCGTCCGGTGGACCTCGCCTGCCAAGTGTCGCAGCAGTGCGGAGGTCAGCGCGCGATCGCTTTCGAGCACCGCCTTGGCCTTGGTGATTGGCACGGCGCGCACCGTCGATTCCTCGGTTGCCAAGGCGTCGCAATGATATCGATCCGCAAACAGCGAAGCCTCGGCCAGGATCGAAGCCGAGCCGGCACGCTGCAACGTCAGCTGGAACCCGTCGGGAAGTGCTCGGACAAGGCGCAGTTCTCCCGCGGTGACCAGGAAGAGCGACAGCACCGGGTCGTCCATACGAAACAGGACGCTGCCGGCAGGGAGAGAATGCTCGCGTTCCGCGAGTTCGAGGAATCGCGCAAAGAGGAGTTCCGACATGATCACAATCATGTTTCAGTTTTTGCGGCCGTGTCAAACGTCGCAAACACGAAACGCTGGAGATCGCTCGATGAACCGCATCCCCATTGCCGTGCTGTTTCTTCTGCTGACTTTTCTTGCTGCCCCTCACGGGCTGGCGCAGCAGCATGGCGACATCAACCATCACAAGGCCGTTGCAGGAAAAGACCCAACCACCTCGTCTTATTCCGGGATGGAGAAACGCCGCGTGAAGGCGCTCTCGGACGAGCAGATTTCCGACCTTATGGCGGGGCGAGGGATGGGTCTGGCATTGGCGGCCGAACTCAATTCCTATCCGGGTCCGTCACATGTCCTCGATCTCCGTGATGCTCTTGATCTCAGCGACGAACAGGCCTCGTGGACCAAGGCCCTGCTGGATCAGATGAAGGCAGAAACCATCCCGCTCGGAAGACGAATTATCGAGGAAGAAACCGAACTGGACCGCTTGTTTTCCGAACGAAAGATAACGTCGACGCACCTCGTTGAAATGACAAAAACCATCGCCGACGTGCAAGGCGCGCTACGAGCAGCGCACCTGCGCTATCATCTCGATATGGCCGAGTTGCTCACCTCTGAGCAGATCGGCCGGTACTCGCAGCTTCGCGGATACTCTGGCCGGGTCGATTGAACAGGGTTACGCACGCAACTTTGGCTTCATCAGCGGACGCTATTGCGCGACCGCACCTTCCAGGTAGCCGATTATCGCGGCGCGCTGGGCGGCGTTGGGAACGCCCACTGTCATCGACGTGCCTGGCACCCTCTGGCGCGGTGCTGCAAGGAAGCTATCGAGCGACTGGCTGTCCCAAACGATCCCTGATTCCCGCATAGCGGCCGAATAGCGGGCACCCTCGACGCTGCCAGACGTGCGGCCGATAACGCCCGACAGATGCGGGCCGACCCTGTTCTGGCCCGGCTCGAGGCTGTGGCAGGTGCCGCAGCGCTGCCGGAACAGCCGCTCGCCGTCTGCCTGCTGCGCGGAAGCGGCGCTCGGTAACAGCAGGCCGCCGGCGACCAAGAGCGCAGCCAGCGACCTACGCGCTCGCGTGACAGACGTCTGCAGGGATGCAGTCGCTGCTCCGGCGGAAATGTGGGTGCGTGTCGTGGCATGTGAATGGTTCATCGGATGACCTTTGCGGAACGTTCGGGGAGGGGCTTTGCTGGTAACCGGAGGCTTCCGGCAAGGCCAGCCGCTCACCAGCGAGAGCGGCGGCTGGGTCGAGGAGGCGCGGGGAGGATGCAGGTCGTGACTTGTCCTTCGCTGCGACAGCGATGATCTAATTATGGCGCGGCAGCGCGGGAGTTCCGATCGCGGGACGGTTTCGGGATCGCAGTCCGGTCGGGGGTTTCGTCTCAGGCACGGGCGCCGGGGCAAGCTGCTTGGCCATGTCGATCAGCGGCAGCCTGATAATCGCGCGAAGGCCCTCGCTCCGGTTCTCCAGCACGATGTCGCCGCCATGGTGACGGGCGATGGCGCGGGCGATTGACAGGCCGAGCCCGACGCCGCCGGTCTCCCGGTTGCGCGACTGCTCCAGGCGGAAGAAGGGGGCGAACACCTGTTCCATGTCGCCTTGCGGAATGCCGGGTCCGGCGTCCTCGACGACGATGTCCAGACTGTCGTCACTCCTGACCAGGCTCACCTTGGCCTGCTCGCCGTAGCGGACGGCATTTTCGACGAGGTTGCGGATCGCTCGGCGCAGGGAGTCCGGCCGGCAGCGATACAGCACCTTGGGCCCGTCATTGACGGTGACGTTTTGGCCCAGCTCCGCGAGATCGTCGCAGAGGCTGCCGACCAGTGCTGAAAGGTCGACGGTGCGCGTCGCCTCTACCGCGGCGTCCTCACGCGCGAAGGCGAGCGCCGCTTCCGTCATCGTCTGGATTTCCTCGATGGTCTTCAGCATCTTTTCCTGGAGTTCGTGATCCTGGACAAACTCCGCGCGCAGCCGCAGCGAGGTCAGCGGCGTGCGCAGGTCGTGGCTGATCGCCGCAAGCATCCGCGTGCGGTCCTCGACGAAGCGCTGCAGGCGCTCCTGCATGCGGTTGAACGCCTCGGCGGTCTGGCGGATGTCGTCGGGTCCTGATTCTGGCAGCCGCGGCACGGCCTCGCCACGACCGAACAGTTCGGCGGCATTGGCGAGCCGTCGCAGCGGACGCGCGATTGCCTGCGCCCCGAAAATCGCGATGGCGGACAGGATGAGCGCGGTGAGCGCCAGCGATATCGCCGATTGCGTCGTCCAGAAGGCGTTCGGCATTGCCTTGGCGTAGGCGGCATTCAGCCAGGTGCTGTCGTCGAGACGAACCGAAAGGCCCATGCCGTTTGGGGCGGCGTCCATATAAAGAAACTTGGCCGGCCGCGAGAAGGGCCTGCCATTGCCGGACAAATCCAACATGCGCGGCGGCACGGAACGATCGGCGGCATCGACTGCGTTCGAGGCCTGTCCGTTCATGTAGGCGGCATATTTGCCGGCAATCCCGGGCAGCGGCTTGGCGAGCTGGGTAAATGCCTCCTGTTGCCAAGCGAGGGGATTGCTCGGTCCGTCGTCCGAGGTCCAGAAACGCGTATAGGCCGTGCCGCTGACGTTGAGGATGTCGGGCCGAAGCGATGGCGGCGTGGTGTCAAGCAGAAGCGCCAGCGAGGAGGTGCGGCTGACGAACTCGCCCTTGGCCGCCGCGTGCAGGGCCTGGCCGCGCTCGTCCCACGAGATCAGGAACGTGATCGCCTGCGACAGGGCGAGCGCAAGCAGCACCAGCATGAGGAAGCGGGCCGCCAGGCTGCGTCTCCACAACAGCATCATGCCTGGGCCACCTCGGCGGTGAAGCAGTAGCCGCCGCCCCAGTGCGTCTTGATCAGCATCGGACTCTTCGGATCCGCCTCGATCTTCTTGCGCAGCCGGCTCACCTGGTTATCGACGGCCCTGTCAAACCCGTCGGCGGTGCGCCCGACCGTGAGGTCGAGCAACTGATCCCGGCTAAGCACGATTCCGACATGCTCGATGAAGGCGGTGAGAAGGCGGAATTCAGCCGTGCTGAGCGCGACTGCCACGCCGTCGAGACCGACCAGCTCGCGGCGGCCGACATTCAGCGTCCAGCGGTCGAACCGAAGCGCGTTCGACTTGAGGCGGCCGCGCTGCGGCGGCAGGCTGTGGACGCGCCTGAGCACAGCCTTGATCCGCGCCAGCAGTTCCCGCGGGTTGAACGGCTTGGTCAGGTAGTCGTCGGCCCCGATCTCGAGGCCCACGATCCGGTCGATCTCCTCGGCCATGGCGGTGAGGAAGATGATCGGAACGTCGACCGTCCCGCGCACGTGCCGGCAGGCGGCGATGCCGTCCTCGCCAGGCATCATGACGTCGAGCACGATGAGATCGGGCAGGCTGCGGTCGAGCAGCCGCTTGAGCGCGGCCGTGCTGTCGGCGACGCTGACGCGGTAACCCTGCTGGGTGAGGTATTTCCCGACGAGGTCGCGGATGTCCCTGTGGTCGTCGACGACCGCGATGTGCTGCGCCACTTCCATGCAATGCTCCAAAGCCGCCGCCAAATAGTCGGCCAGTATCGACGATATCTAGTTTGCGTCTACACGGATGATCACCTTCCGCACCATGGCGGCAATCTCGCGCGGCATCAACAAACCGTGAGAAGTGTAACGAAGTGTATCAGAACGCTTCGCCTGCGACAGCTTGCGATGAACTGACGGTCATCGGGACAAGGTTCTGCGACAGGTCCTGGCTAATTTGGCCTCGTCGCTAGCCGGGACTTCCGGTCTCTGCCGCCAGGCCATGCCGCGCGGCATCCGGACGGCGGTCCTCGCCAGCCTTTGATCGAAAGGATTGCACAATGGCCAGATTGATCGTCAACGGCACGCCACGTGACATCGAGGTCGATCCGGACACGCCGCTGCTATGGGTGATCCGCGAGCAGATCGGGCTTACCGGAACGAAGTACGGTTGCGGGGTTGCCGCTTGCGGCGCCTGCACCGTCCATATAGACGGCGCCGCCACGCGCTCGTGCGTGCTTCCGGTGAGCGCGGTCGAGCCGGACCAGCAAATCACCACCATCGAGGGGCTTTCGCCGGATAGTTCGCATCCGGTCCAGCAGGCGTGGCTGGCGCTCGACGTGCCGCAATGCGGCTACTGCCAGGCCGGCATGATCATGGCTGTGGCGGGTCTGCTCATGCAGAACCCGAACCCCACGGACGAAGACATCAACGCCGAGATCACCAATATCTGCCGCTGCGGCACCTACAACCGGGTGCGCGCCGCGATCAAGCTGGCCGCCAATGGCGGTGAAGCCACGCAACGCGGTTGAGGAGAATATCCATGAACGCCATAATTTCCATCTCCCGCCGCAGCTTCATCGTTGGCGTGGCCTCCACGGCTGGCGGCCTGTCCCTCGGGTTCAACGTGCCGTTCATCAAGCCTGCACTTGCCGAGGGCGCCGAGACGGCGCCGGAGATCAACGCCTGGGTGGTGATCAGGCCCGACGACACGGTGATCATCCGCATCGCCCGCTCCGAGATGGGGCAGGGGACTCTGACCGGCCTGGCGCAACTCGTCGCCGAGGAGCTGAATTGCGACTGGTCCAAGGTCACGACCGAATATCCGTCGCCGGCCCAGAATCTCGCGCGCGACCGCGTATGGGGCAATTTCTCGACCGGTGGCAGCCGAGGCATCCGCGAATCGCACGAATATGTGCGCATTGGTGGCGCCATCGCGCGCGAGATGCTGATTGCCGCTGCGGCCGCCGAATGGGGCGTGCCGGCCAGCGAATGCACCGCAAGGATGGGCATGGTCACGCATGCGGCATCGGATCGCGCCACCTTTTATGGACAGTTGGCCGCCGCCGCTGCGCGGATGACGCCGCCCGCCAATGTCACGCTGAAGGACCCGAAGGATTGGACCATAGCCGGCAAGCCGCTGCCGCGGCTTGATACGGCCGATAAGCTCAACGGCAGCCAGGTCTACGGCACTGACCTCAAGCTGCCGAACATGCTCAACGCGGCAATCCGGGCCTGCCCGTATTTCGGCGGCAAGGTGGAGAGCTTCGACGCGGCGGCGGTGGCTGAAATGCCCGGCGTGCGGACCGTCGTTCAGGTCGACGAGACCGCTGTTGCTGTTGTAGCCGACACGTGGTGGCGGGCGAAGACCGCTCTCGATGCCTTGCCGGTCGTCTGGGACGAAGGTCCCAACCGGCAGGTCACCAGCGCCTCGATCGCGGCGATGCTCGAAGAAGGCCTCGGCGCAAATGACGCCTTCATTGGCGCCGAGCAAGGTGACGCTGGAGCCGCCCTGTCCGCTGGCGGCCGAACGGTCACGGCGACTTATGCCTATCCCTATCAGAACCACGCAACCATGGAGCCGATGAACGCGACGGCGCTCTACACGCCGGAGCGCTGCGAGGTTTGGGTGCCGACCCAGAATGGCGAGGCGAGCCTTGCCGCAGCGGCCGAGGCCGCCGGCCTGCCGGTGCAGCAATGCGAGGTGCATAAGATCCATCTCGGCGGCGGCTTCGGCCGGCGCG
Source organism: Mesorhizobium sp. M6A.T.Ce.TU.016.01.1.1 (assembly GCF_003997065.1). NCBI lineage: Bacteria > Pseudomonadati > Pseudomonadota > Alphaproteobacteria > Hyphomicrobiales > Phyllobacteriaceae > Mesorhizobium > Mesorhizobium sp. M6A.T.Ce.TU.016.01.1.1. The sequence goes on from NZ_RZTJ01000007.1 coordinate 283,132, forward strand.
GCAACTTCCAGGACTATGTGCGTCAAGCGGTCAGCATTGCCAAGCAGGTGCCGGGAGCACCCGTAAAGCTCATCTGGTCGCGTGAAGAGGACATGCTGCACGGCGCCTATCATCCGACGACGCGGTGCCGACTGACGGGCGCGCTCGACGCGGACGGCAACCTGACCACTCTGCACATGCGTATATCCGGCCAGTCGATCCTTGCGGCGGTGCGGCCGGAAGGCATGCAGAACGGCATGGACCCGGTCGTCTTCCAGGGCCTCGTCCTCAGTGGCACGGAAGGCACACTGGGCTACACGGTGGACAATCTGCGGATCGACCATGCCATGCGCAACCCGCCGATCCCGCCGGGCTTCTGGCGTGGCGTGAACCTCAACCAGAATGCGCTCTACGTCGAGTGTTTCATGGACGAACTCGCCCATGCGGCCGGCGTCGACCCGCTCGCCTTCCGCCGCAAGCTGATGGCCAAGCATCCGAAGCACCTCGCCGTGCTGGAGGCGGTTGCCGAACGGATCGGCTGGGACACCCCACCAGCCGCCGGCGTTCACCGCGGCCTGGCGCAGATCATGGGCTTCGGCAGTTATGTGGCGGCGGCAGCGGAGGTTTCGGTCACCGACGGGCAGCTCAGGATCCATCGCATCGTGGCGGCCACCGATCCGGGTCATGTCGTCAACCCCGCACAAGTTGAGCGGCAGGTCGAGGGCTCGTTTGTCTATGGGCTTTCCGCCTGCATCTACGGCGAGTGCACCGTCAATGGCGGCCGCATGGAGCAGGAGAACTTCGACAGTTACGAGGTCATGCGCATGGCTGAAATGCCTGATGTGGAGACGATCATCCTGCCGTCCGGCGGCTTCTGGGGCGGCGTTGGCGAACCGACCATCGCGGTCGCCGCGCCGGCCGTCCTCAATGCGATCTTCGCCGCCACCGGAAAGCGCATCCGCACGCTGCCGCTGAAGAACCATGACCTCGCATGACATGATGCGCCCAAAGAACAGGCGCGGACGATCGTTCGCGCCCGCACTGCTTGCGGCACTGGTGGCAAGCGCGCCAGCATGGGCCGACGCGGCGCCCGGAGCGACGGCGTGCACCGGCTGTCACGGGCCGGCGGCGCTCGGCTCAGCCATCCCGTCGCTCGACGGCCACGCGGCCGACGACATCGTCGCCCAGATGCAAGCCTTCCGTTCTGGCGAGCGCGAGGCGACGGTCATGGACCGCATCGCCAGGGGATATACCGAGGAAGAGACGCGTGCCATCGCCGAATGGCTCGCCAAACCGGAGGCGGCACACGATGCCCAGCCGTAGAGCCTTGATTGGCGGCGCCGCGGCCAGCGTCGCTGCGGCCGTCCTTGCCGCGCCGCCTGTGCGCGCACAGGTGCAGCCCCAAGTGGTCGTGGTCGGCGGCGGCTTTGCCGGGGCAAGCTGCGCCCGGGCATTGAAACAGCTCGATCGCGAGCTTGCCGTGACGCTGATCGAGCCAGAGGGAGCCTATCTGGCCTGCCCGTTCAGCAATGCCGTGCTTGCAGGGCTGCGCGGCATCGAGGCGCAGACCTTCGGCTATGACCGGTTCGGCGACATCGGCCTCATCCGCAAGCGCGCTGTCGCCGTCGATGCCGAGCGCCGGCGCGTTCGGCTGGATGACGGAACTGACATCGGCTACGTCAGGCTGGTGCTGGCGCCTGGCGTCGACCTGCGCTTCGATGCTTTGCCGGGCTACGACGAGACGGCAGCGGAGATCATGCCGCATGCCTGGAAGGCGGGGCCGCAGACGTTGCTGCTGCGCGACCAGCTCGCGGCGATGCCGGACGGTGGGGTGGTCATTCTCTCCGCGCCAGCCAATCCGTTCCGCTGCCCGCCCGGTCCCTACGAGCGAGCAAGCCTGATCGCGCATTACCTCAAGACCAGCAAGCCACGCTCGAAGCTGATCATCCTCGACGCCAAGGACGCCTTTTCGAAGCAGCGGCTGTTCGAAGCCGCCTGGCGAGAGCTCTATCCCGGCCTGATTGAATGGGTGCCGCTGTCCTCGGGCGGCAGGGTGACGGAAGTCGACCCGGCGACAAGGACGCTGGTGACCGAGTTCGGCAGCCACAAGGCCGATTTCGCCAACGTGATCCCACCACAACGTGCGGGCAGGATCGCGCAGTCGGCCGGTGTCGCGGATCAGACGGGCTGGTGCCCGATCGACCCGGTCACCTTCGAGTCCCGCCTGCAGCCGGCGATCCACGTCGTCGGCGACGCGGCGATCGGCGGGGCGATGCCGAAATCCGCCTTCAGCGCCAACGCCCAGGCAAAAGCCTGCGCTGCGGCGGTCGCCGCGCTGGTCAGGGAGCGGCAGCCCGTGCAGCCGAAGCTCATCAACACCTGCTACAGCCTGGTCGCGCCCGGCTACGGAATTTCGATCGCAGGCGTCTACCAGCCGCGCGACGGCCTGCTTGCCGAGGTGGAGGGTGCGGGCGGCACCAGCCCGCTCGAAGCGCCGTCCTCCGTCCGCGAACTGGAAGCGGCCTATGCGGAGGACTGGTTCCGGACGATCACCAGTGAAGTGTTCGGATGATGAGGATGGCTTGCCTCGCTGTTGCGGGATTGCTGCTTGCGGCCTCGCCCGGTGTCGGCGAGGAGGCGGGATCTTACGTCGTGACCGGCGACGCGATCATGGAGCCTCTGGTCGGCGGCAAGGGTGATCCGGCGCGAGGCGCTGCGCTGATCTCGGACCGGCAGCGCAGCCTCTGCACGCTCTGCCACAGCGGGCCGTTCCCCGATGCGCATCTGCATGGCACGCTGGCGCCCGACCTGACCGGCGTCGGGGCAAGACTTTCGGAAGGCCAGATCCGGCTGCGCCTAGTCGACATGAAGCGGCTCGCGCCGAATACGATCATGCCTTCCTACTACCGGATCGCGGAAGAGGAAGGCCGGCGCGTCGCCACCGCCTGGCGCAGCAAGCCGATCCTGACCGGCGCCGACATCGAGGATATCGTCGCCTATCTCACGACGCTGAAGGGGTGATTATGCGCGAAGACCCGCTTCGAGTTCACGGAGGCTTAGTCGGACGGCGGCAGTTTCTTTGGGCCGGCATGACCGGCCTTCTGGTGATCAGCCTGCCGCGCTGGGCCATTGCCCGTCCGAGCCTCGATGAAGCGATCCGTACCTTCACCGGGGGAGCCGACGTTCTCGACGGCCGCGTCCGGCTCGACCTGCCGCCTTTGGTCGAAAACGGCAATGCGGTCGGGATCACGGTCGCCGCCGAGAGCCCGATGACCGCGGACGATCATGTCCGGCGCATCGCGGTCTTCAACGAGAAGAACCCGGAGGCGAATGTCGCGGTTTTCCGTCTCGGGCCGCGCTCGGGCCGCGCCACCGTCTCGACGAGGATCCGGCTCGCGACCTCCCAGGTGGTGGTCGCGGTCGCTGAGATGAGCGACGGCAGCTTCTGGTCAAGCCGTGCAAGCGCGATCGTCACGCTGGCCGCCTGTATCGAGGATCTCTCATAGTGGCGCGCGCACTCGTCAACGTGCCGAAAGCGGCCAGGCAGGGCGAGGTCGTCGAGATCCGAGCGATGATCGCGCATCCGATGGAGACCGGCTACCGTGTCGGCCCGAACGGCATCAACATCCCACGCGACATCATCCGCCGTTTCGCCTGTACCTACAACGGCGAGGAGGTGTTTTCGGCCGATCTCTTTCCAGCGGTATCGGCCAATCCGTTCATCGCCTTCACGCTCGTCGCCACGACGAGCGGCACGATCGACTTCACCTGGACGGACGATGCCGGGAAGAGCCAAACGGCGTCGGCCGAAATCACGGTGAGCTGATGCGCGCCCTCTGGGGCCTGGTGGGGATCATCGCGGCGGTCGTCTGCAGCATGGCCATCGCTGCCGGCATCGAAGACGGCGAGAAACGCTCCGGATTCGACTTCATGACGCCGGAGACGCAGGCGCTGCAGGCCGACGACATGAGCAACCCCGGCATGCTGTGGGTACTGCAGGGCGAGCAGCTCTGGCAGCAGCCGGAGGGTAGGGCGGATGTCGCCTGCGCCGGCTGCCATGGCGATGCCAGTCAGACGATGCGCGGCGTTGCCACGCGCTACCCGGCCTTTGACGAGGCGACGGGACGGCCGATCGACCTTGCCGGGCGCATCAATTCCTGCCGCGCGGAGCGCCAGCAGGCCGAGCCGCTGGCGCCGGAATCTGACGCGTTGCTCGCCCTGACGGCCTATGTGGCACGTCAGTCGCGCGGCATGCCAATCACACCGGCGATCGACGCCCGGCTGGCGCCGTTTCGCGACAACGGTCGGCGTCTGTTCCAGAGCCGTATCGGCCAGCTCGATCTTTCCTGCGCCTCCTGCCACGACGACAATTGGGGCAAACGGCTCGGCGGCAGTGTCATGCCGCAGGCGCATCCGACCGGCTATCCGCTCTACCGGCTGGAGTGGCAGACGGTCGGTTCGCTGCAGCGGCGCCTGCGCAACTGCATGATCGGGGTCAGGGCGGAGCCCTTCGCCTTCGGCGCACCGGAACTCGTTGACCTTGAGCTCCATCTGATGGAGCGGGCCCGTGGCTTGCGGGTCGAGACGCCGGCGGTCCGGCCATGATGCCGGCCAACGGCCGGTCTTCATCTGTCGCCGACGGACAGTTGATCGCAACGCGGCGCGCGGGTCTGGCAGGACCTTGCTAACCTCGCACATGTCGTCGATATGGAGCTTGATGAGTTCACCGAAGGTTTGGCGAAAAGCGCAGTATCGTGACGCACGCTCGTGTGTACTTGACACAAGCTAACGATTTAAAGTTAAACAAAAACGATGACGTATCAAGCACATAGACTGGCTATTGCGCCGATGATGGATTGGACGGACCGGCACTGCCGGTTCTTTCATCGTCAGTTGACACGCCGGGCGCTGCTTTACACCGAGATGGTCGTGGCCGACGCGGTCATCCAGGGCGCGCGCGAGCGCTTACTCGGCTTCGACGATACCGAGCATCCAGTCGCGTTGCAGCTCGGCGGCTCCGATCCGCAGAAGCTTGCCGAGGCGGCGCGCATCGGCGAAGCCTTCGGCTATGACGAGATCAATCTCAATGTCGGCTGCCCGTCCGATCGCGTCCAGTCGGGCACGTTCGGTGCCTGCCTGATGAAGGCACCAGTTCTTGTCGCTGACTGCATTGCGGCGATGAAGGTTTCCGTCAGTATCCCCGTCACAGTCAAATGCCGGATCGGCGTCGACGAGCAGGATCCTGAGCCGGCGCTCGACGCGCTGGCGGACGGCGTTTTCGCGGCCGGCGCCGACGCGCTGTGGGTGCATGCCCGGAAAGCGTGGCTGGAAGGGCTGAGCCCGAAGGAAAACCGCGACGTCCCGCCGCTCGACTACAGCAGGGTCTATCGGCTGAAAGCCAGAAAACAAAACAAATTCATTGGCATCAATGGCGGTATTCAATCTCTTGAAGAAGCGCTCGACCACATTGATCACGTCGACGGCGCTATGCTCGGCCGCACCGCGTATCACACGCCGGGCATTCTGGCAGGCGTCGACGCCGCGTTTTACGGCGACAAACCCGACGCGCTCGATTTTGTCGCGCTGATCGACGCCATGGCGGATTATGCGGCGCACCATATCGAGCGGGGCGGGCGGCTTGGTCATGTCACCCGTCATATGGTCGGGGTGTTCCACGGCCTGCCGGGCGCGCGCCGCTACCGGCAGATCCTTTCCACTGACGCGACAAGGCCCGGCGCTGGACCGGACGTTCTGAAGGCGGCTTTCGCTGCAGTCGATTTCGGCAGGGCGGATGCGGAAGCAGCCTGACTGTTCAGTCGCGAAAGATCATGCGGCGCGTCTACGCAGTCCGTTCAGCAATCCAGAGGACCGTCGATAGCTGAGGCAAGTCGGGCTAAGCAGCGCGCGCCCGCTCGCCGTCCGGCATTTCTTCTCTGATCCCGCGTGCTGCGCTCCGGACGCGAAGGGCGTCGCGCTTCGGCGGCGCTTTGAACAGTCGGGCATAGTCGCGCGTGAATTGTGAAACGCTCTCGTAGCCCACCTCGAACCCAGAGCTGCTTGCCGAGAGGCCTTCATCCAGCATGAGGCGGCGCGCTTCGACCAGGCGAAGCCGCTTCTGGTACTGTCCCGGTGTCAGCGATGTCATCTGTTTGAAATGCTTATGGAAGGCGGTGAGGCTCATTGCCGCTGCCGCCGCCAGGCGTTCGGCGGACACGCGCGATCGGTACTCCGCTCTCAGGATCGCGATGGCCGCGGCGAGGCGGCTCGCGTGGCTTTCTGGATCCGCAAGTGCCCGCAAGGCGACGCCGTGCGGCCCCGACAGAAGCCAATAGTGCAGCTCATGCATGATTCCGTCGCGCAGGAGCGGTATCGCATCGGGCCGGTCCAGCAGCCTCATCAGCCGCGATGCGCAGTCCAGCGCCGCGGCTTCGGTGTCTTCGGCGAACAAGGTGCGTGTCTCGGACGGGCGTAGCTGGCGGACGCTGCCCAGTTGAGCCGTCAGCTCGCGCAGGATCGTCATCTCGAGCTCGACCGCTACGGCCAGATAGGGTTCGCTCCGGCTCGCCTGCACGATCCGCCCGACGACCGGCATGTCCGCGCTCACGATCACAGACTGCCCGGCGGAGAAGACCTGCTGCTCTCTTCCCACGGTCATGCGCTTGGCGCCCTGTAGGACCAGGCACACCAGGGGTCGATAGACTGAATGAAGATCGCCGGAAGGGGACTCGATGTACATCATCTTGAGACCCGGCACAGGCGTCACCGCCAAGCCATCGCTGTTGGCATGTCGACTGGCATAAGCCTGAGCGGCCTGTTTGAGCGAGTCCATGTGATCTCTCTCCTGTAGCGTGGCTCGATACCTAGCATACCGCGCGCGCAAACGTCACGTGGGCTGCAGAATCGAGCAAGTTTTGCGCATGGGTTGGCAAGCTCCTGGCCGGCCCGCGCGGTATGTAACGTCCCGACAAAAGCAAGTTCGCTACAAGGAAAGGAACTCCCAATGTCTGGACAGAACGAGGTGCCGAGACGAGCCGTGCTGGCGGTGGTCGCCATGGCTCCAGTAGCACTCGCGGTCGGGGCCGCCCGCGCGCAAACGACCGGTCAGGCGCCGGCATCGCGCGGCAAGGTCGCCCTGGTGACCGGCTCTTCCCGGGGCATCGGCGCAGCGACGGCCAGGCGCCTCGCTCGTGACGGCTATGCCGTCACCGTGAATTGCGAAAAGAACCGCGATCTCGCGGCCGGCGTAGTCCGGGAGATCGAGGCAACTGGCGGGCGCGCCATCTGGGTGCAGGCCGACGTCAGCGATCCCAGTGCAGTGCAACGCCTGTTCGAGGAAAACGAGCGCGCGTTCGGCGGCGTCGACGTTGTCGTGAGCAATGCCGGCATCATGCGGCTTGCGCCTTTCCGCGACATGACCGACGCCGATTTCAGCCGGATGGTCGACGTCAACCAGAAGGGCAGTTTCTACGTGCTGCGCGAGGCGGCGCGGCGCGTGCGCGACGGCGGCCGGATCATCGCGCTGTCCTCGAGCATCACTCAGCTGCGCAGCCCGACCTACGGAGCTTACGCCGCCACCAAGGCCGCGCAGGAACTCTACGCGAACATACTCGCCAAGGAACTTGAAGGCCGCATGATCTCGGTGAACGCCATGGCACCAGGCCTTGTGAACACAACCCTCTTCACCGACGGCAAGACCCCCGAGCAGATCGCCGGCTTCGCCGCTCGCACGCCACACAAGCGGCTAGGCGAGCCTTCCGACATTGCCGATGCGATCGCGGCGCTCTGCAGCGGTGACGGCGCCTGGATCAACGGACAGACGGTATTTGCAAACGGTGGCGTCGTTTGATCCCGAGCAGCTGGAATACATGGAGCACAGAACGATGAAAACGACGGGAAACACGATCCTCATCACCGGCGGCGGATCCGGTATTGGGAGGGAACTGGCGCTGCGCTTCAATGCGCTTGGAAACACTGTGATCGTCGCCGGACGGCGCGAGGAGGCGCTCGAGCGGACGATTGCCGGGCGTGAAGGCATGCACGCGATGGTCGGCGATGTCGAAGATTCGGAAGCAATCACAGCATTTGCCAAGCGCGTAGTCGCCGAACACCCGGCACTCAACATGCTCATCAACAATGCCGGTATCATGCGCCGCGAAGATCTGACCAGGACCCGCGATCTGCGCGACGCGGAGGAGACGATCGTCACCAACTTGTTCGGGCCGATCCGGCTCATCAACGCGCTAATCGACCACTTGGCGGCCCGGCAAAACGCCGTGATCGTCAACGTCTCGTCAGGCCTGGCCTTTGTGCCGCTGAGTGGCACGCCGACCTACAATGCCACCAAAGCGGCGATCCATTCCTATACGGTGTCGTTGCGCGAGCAACTCAAGGGCAAGGTCGAAGTGATCGAGCTTGCGCCGCCCGCGGTTCGCACTGAACTGACGCCCGGCCAGTCGACCCGCGAGGAGTATATGCCGCTCGATGCGTTCATTGACGAGGCGATGGCGTTGCTCAGTCGGCAGCCGACGCCGAAAGAGATCCTGGTGGAGCGAGTAGGCTTCCTGCGCTGGGCGGAACGGGAAGGCCGGTTTGATCAGGCAGTCGAGATGCTCAACACTCACTGAGCGGCGCCGAAGCAGCCTGACTGTTCAATCGCGCAAGATCATGCGGTCGCCGCGCACGTCAAAACCGGACAGCGAGCTGATGAAATTCATGCCGAGCAGGCTCTGGCCGAGCATGCCGGGCGCGGCAATCATGACCGGCATGTCCTTGCGCACGATCCCGCCGATCGCCAATTCGTCGGTTCTCACGGCGGCGGCGCGCGCCATGCCATTGGCGGTAGAAACCGGTATGGTGAAATTGAGAACGGCTGGATTGAACCCAGCCGCTTGCGCGTCCTGCGCGGTCAGCACGGTGCTGGTTGCGCCGGTATCGACCACGGCCCGGACCGGCGTGCCGTTGATCATGATGCGCGCTTCGAAATGGCCATTGCCGGCCTTGTCCAGGGTCACGGTGGCGTGGCCGTCTTCCAACCCCAATGCCAGTGGACTGCCGGGAACAAGGCCGGCCGTTACCCGGCTGGCGACATCCTGCAACTCATAACGGTACTGATAGCCGGCGATCAATGCGAGCACGATGACGACCCAGGTGCCGAGATTGCGGGCCATGGCGCCCAAGGGCCTGCCTGATCTGAGCAGGCCGGCGCCGATGAGCGCGACCAATGCGCCAAGCCAGATCAGCCGGCTGAAATCGTAATTCTCGACGCCGAACGTGCTGCCGGCGGAATCGTTGAGCATGAGCAGGACCACGCCGGCCCCGATCACGATCATCAAAGTCCAGAAAAACCGGTTCATATATGGCTCACGAGAGGGCGTCGCGTTCGCGCGCGAGGCGGGTGCGGCGCGTTTCCCGACGCGGTCTGCGTTCAACCATCTCCAGTCGGGCCGGCAGCTCGGCCATGACGCTGCGGCGGACTTCAGGGGTCATCTCGATCCAGGCGCCGATTTCCTCGCGCGTGCGGCCGCACCCGAAGCAGAAGCCGGTTTTCATATCGATCGAACAGACCAGGATGCATGGGGATTCGATGGCCGTCATGATATTCTCTTGTCTCGCTTCCACATGGTGTAACGGCAAGGCCAATGCAAGCCCTCCGGAATGCGCCGCCGGCAACCGCTTTCGCGTCAATGCTGGCAGTTGTGCCTACGAAGCAAGGCGGCTATGCCGCTCACCAACTCCAGGGAATGATCACCAACGACATGACCAGCGCGCTGCCCTTCGACGATTTTCGCAATCTTCTGGCGACCCTGCCGCCGGCCGACGCGGCGGCCGAAGCCCGTGTCCGTGCGTTGTTTGCCAAGGCCGACAAACCCAAAGGTTCGCTCGGCCGCGTCGAGGACATCGCCGCGTGGCTCGCCGCCTGGAGCGGCCGTGCGCCGCCGGCGGTGAACAGGCCGTTGGTGGCGATCTTCGCCGGCAATCATGGCGTCGCCCGGCACGGCATTTCGCCGCGGCCTGTCGCTGCCACGGCGAACGCGGTCGAGCTTTGCGCGGCGGGCGGTGCTGCGGTCAACCAGATATGCATTGCCAACGATCTGGGGCTGAAAGTGTTCGATCTTGCGCTGCACATTCCGACCGCCGACATCACCGAGGATGCAGCACTTGACGAGCGCGGCTGCGCCGCCACCATGGCCTTCGGCATGGAGGCAGTCGCCGGCGGCACCGATCTGCTTTGCCTTGGCGACCTCGGCGTCGGCAATTCCACTATAGCAGCGGCTTTGTTTGCGGCACTGTTCGGCGGCAAGGGTGCCGATTGGGTCGGATCCGGATCGGGTGCCGATGCGGCGATGCAGGCGCGCAAGGCCGAGGTGGTCGATGCGGCGCTAGTCCTCCACGGCACAAGTCTCAGGGACCCGCTCGAAGCGTTGCGCCGGGTTGGCGGCCGCGAATTCGCGGCGATCGCCGGCGCCATCCTCGCCGCCCGGATGCAGAAGATCCCGGTGCTGCTCGATGGACTGGCGGC